>DATBBL010000384.1:0-23072 GCA_036271015.1 Acidimicrobiia bacterium | reverse complement strand
GCTCTCGGGGCGGGGGGTGGTGTACAGCTACGCGATCCTGCACCATCCGCAGCACCCGTCGTTCGAGTACCCGGTGCTGGCAACGCTGATCGACCTCGACGAGGGGATCCGCGTCGTGTCCAACCTCGTCGGCATCGAGCCCGACGAGATCCGCATCGGCCTGCCGGTCCAGGTCGAGTTCGTCTCGACGGAGGACGATCACCGCGTACCGGTGTTCCGACCGGTCGTCGTCGGCGAATCGATGGCGCCATGAGCAGGCCCGGCTTCGGAGGCCAGGCTGCGATCGCGGGAATCGGGCAGACGGAATTCTCCCGCCGCGCCGGCCGCAGCGAGCTGCAGCTCGCGTGCGAGTCGATCTCCGCCGCGCTGGCCGACGCGGGGCTCGAGCCTGCCGATGTCGACGGCCTCGTCAGCTACACGGTGGACCCGATCGAGGAGACCGAGCTCGTCAGATCGGTCGGCTTCCCCGAGATCGTGTTCTCGAGCCGGGTTCCCTACGGTGGGGGCGGCTCGATGGGTGTGCTGTTGCACGCCGCGAGCGCGGTCGCGAGCGGAGCCGCCGACGTCGTGGTCGGGTACCGCGGGATCCGCGCGCGGTCGGGCGCGTCGCGCTTCGGTGGCGCCAAGACGTCGCCGAGTCCGACGTCGGGGCACTCGGGCACGACCGCCATGCAGTGGTGCACGCCGTTCGGCGTCCTCACGCCGGCGTCGTGGATGGCGCTGAATTCGACCCGGTACATGTACGAGTTCGGTGTGACGAGTGAAGACATCGGCCGCGCGGTCGTGCAGCTGCGGGCCTACGCCGCCACCAATCCGAACGCGTGGGGCTATGAGCGGCCCATCACGCTGGAGGAGCATCAGGAGTCGCGGTGGATTGCCGAACCGTGCATCCACCTCCTCGACTGCTGCCAGGAGACGGACGGTTCGGTCGCGGTCGTGGTCACCTCGGCCGAGCGAGCCGCCGACCTGGCCGCGAGGCCGGTCCACATCGCGGCCGCCAGCGGCGCCGGTCTCTTCGAAGCGGAGATCGCGACCGACCACTACCGCCCGGATCTGTCGGTGATGGACGGCTCGGTCGCGCTCGCGGCGCGGTTGTTCGACCGGTTCGAGATCGCCCGCGACGACATCGACGCCGCCATGATCTACGACGCGTTCTCGCCAATCCTCCTCATGCAGCTCGAAGCTCTGGGGTTCTGCGGTCCGGGAGAGGCCAAGGACTTCATCGCCGACGGCAACCTCGCGCTCGACGGCGCCCTCCCCTGCAACACCAACGGCGGTCTCATCGGCGAGGGATACATCCACGGACTCAACCTGGTGCTCGAAGCGACGCGCCAGCTGCGCGGCACCGCCGTGAACCAGGTGCCCGACGCGCGGGTGGTGCTGGTCACGGCGAGCCGGACCGGTGCCGTCCTGACTACCGACTGATCGCGGCCGCCTTCACCGCAGCCGAGAGCTCGGCGATGAGGTCGTCACCTGCCGGGTAGCCGGGGAAGTAGGTGCAGATGCGATCGCACTCGCCGTAGCGTCGGACGATCTCCTCCGCCACCTGGTCGGGCGTGCCGTAGACCGCGATCGTGTGCATCATGTCGTCGGTGATGAGGTTCGTCATCTCGTCCCACTGGCCCTGTTTGGACAGCGCGTTGAGCTGCGGCTGGAGGTCGCCCCAACCCTCGACATCGAGCACGGGCTTGTACGCGGGCGTGGAGCCGTAGAAGGCGAGCAGGAATTTCACGGCCCTCGCCGCCTCGAGCTCGGCATCGCTACGGCCGACACCGACGATCACCTCCGCCACGATCTCGATGTCGGTTCTCTGGCGTGCGCCCGCGGCGAGGCCGCGGTCGATCGCCGGGAGGGTTCGTTCGCGCATGTGCCGATCGGTGTTGAACGGCATCACGAGGTTGCCGTCGGCCACCTCGGCGGCCATCTCGTTCATCTTCGGTCCCAGTGCACCGACCAGAACCTTCGGCATCCCGAACGGGTTCGGTCCGGGGTTGAAGGCGGGCGTCATCAGCGTGTGCATCGTGTACTCACCGCGGAAGTCGAGTCGGGATCCATCCTGCCAACTGGTGAGGATCGCCTTCGTCGCCAGCACCCATTCGCGCATCTGACGGACGGGCTTGTCCCAGCGGGCGCCGAAGCGCTTCTCGACGTGGGCGCGAACCTGGGTGCCGAGCCCGAGCCGGAAGCGTCCGCGGGAAAGCTGCTGCAGGTCGTACGCCGCGTGCGCGAGGTGCAGCGGGCTCCGAGGGAAGGCGATCGCCACGTTCGTCATGAGGTCGAGCGAACACACCGGCGCGGCGGCCACCAGCGGGAAGAACAGATCGTGCGCGTTCTCGAAGCTGAACACCCCGTCGACTCCGGTGCGCTCGAGTGCTCGCGCTCGCTCGGCGGCGTCGAGCACCGAGTTCGACAACATCACGTCGATCTTCACACCCGACTCTTTCGTCCCGCGGCGATCCGGCCCGAGTGTATCGGAACCGAGTCTCCGCGTAGCGAGCGCTATGTTCGACCTCTGACGAGCCAAACGACCGGTAGGCTCGGACCATGGCGCGTGTCGAACCGACGACGCGAAAGAGGCGACGCGACGGCGAGAGCACCCGTCGGCGCGTCCTCGATGCCGTGGTGAGCACCATCCTCGAGCGTGGGTACTACCAGGCGAGCTCGAACGAGATCGCGCGTCGTGCCGGCGTGACCTGGGGTGCGATCCAGCACCTCTTCGGATCGCGTGAGGCGCTCATGATCGCGGTGCTCGAGGATGGTTGGAAGGGCCTGGAGGAGCGCATCGCGGCGGAGGAGATCGCGGGCGGATCGCTCGAGGTCCGGCTTCGGGCCGTGCTCGACGTCCTCGCCACTTACTACGAATCACCCGACCACATCGCGCAGATCCAGATTCTCCTCGACTTCACGTCCAACCCGGCGACGTCGACGTATACGCGACAAGCGATCGCACGTCACGGCGAGGGGCTGAACCGGGCGTGGCAGCCGTTGTTCGCACAGGCGCTCGGAGACGCGTCGCGAGATCGAGATCTCGTCGCGTATGCGTTCGCGGCGCTCCGTGGCTATCTCGGGGCGCGCAACATCGCCGTCACGATCGCAAATCCGCCGGGGGACGCGGTCCAGCGCCAGTTGCTCATCAACGGGGTCGCGAGCTCGCTCCGGGCGGAAGCAAAACGCCGGGGCCTGCAACTGCGCTGAGACATCGGTCGACGGCAACCGGCAGCGACAAGGCGCGAGCCCTATTCGTCGACCCGCCAATCCGTGGACAGTCGTCCCGCCCACTCGGGTGGCCGCCGTTCGAGGAACGCCATGACGCCTTCGCGGGCATCAGGCGCGCCCATGAGGTGATGGTGGTACTCGGTCTCCAGGCGTTCCACCTGCTCGGGATCCAGCTCGAAGCTCTGCCAGAGCACGTGCTTGCTGTAGGCGACGGAGAGCGGCGCCGTGTTGCGCGCGATGTCCCGGGCGAGTTCGAGCGCCGCATCGAGCACCTCGTCGTTCGGGAGCACGCGACTGCAGACGCCGAGCTCCTTCGCTTCATGACCGTCGAACGTGCGGCCGGTGAGGAGGATGTCAGCCGCCCGTTCGATGCCCACGAGTCGCGGCAACGTCCAGTGGGAGTAGGCGTCGCCCATGACTCCACGACGCGTTTGGACCACCCCGTATTTCGCGTCGGCTGCGAAGATGCGCAGGTCGCAGTGGAGTGTGATGGTGAACCCCACCCCGATCGCGTGACCGTTGACCGCCGCGATCACCGGCTTGCGGAGCTTCCAGGCCGGCAGCTCGACCGCCGCCGCGCTGAACGTGCGCTCGTCCGGTGAGCTGAAGGTCGAGCCGCCGCTGGTCATGTCCGCCCCGGCACAGAAGGCGGGCGGGGTGCCCGTGAGCACGATGGCACGGACCCGGTCGTCGGCGTCGGCACGACGGTAGGCGTCGTCGAGCGCCTGCCCCATGCCCGCTCCGAAGGCGTTCCGCACTTCGGGCCGGTGCAGCGTGACCGTCGCGACACCATCGGCCACGTCGTAGCGGACGGTCATGGAGGCGTTCCCTTCGCTCGCCGAGGCCGGGTCGGGGTCACGGTGATGACGTTGCTCGGCGCGAGATCTGGCTGACGCCGCGCGCCCATGCGACGAGGCGGTCCCAGAGGAGCGTACGCGTGACGGCGTGGTTGTGGCAGTGCGCGGCATCGGGCAGCACGAACAGGGTCACATCACGCGACGAGCAGTAGCGGGCCATGTTCCCGAAGTAGTCGGAGCTCAGGTCGTGGTCGCCGAACGCCAGGAACACCGGGACGTCGATCGCACGCTTCGCGTCGTCGGTCGCTCCCGGAATCATCGAGACGAGGCCACTCGAGTACAAGAGGGGAACCCGCTGCGCCTCGAACGCACGCCGCAGCCCGTCCGGGACGTCGGCGAGGAGGAAGGACCCGGCGCGCGATCCCCGGCGTTCGACGGTCGTGTTCGGTGCGAACCGCAGTCGTGCGCACGCGGCGACGTCGGTTTCGATCGCGACCAGCGGTTGTTCGACGTCGATGGCCGCCTCCTCGGCGGTCAGCGCTTCGGGCATCCCGTCGCCGCCGTGCCCGAGCACCACGACGGCGTCGAACGTCCGGTGGAGCGCCTGTTGGACGCCGAGGATCATGCCCCCCATGGAGTGCCCGACGCCGATCGGGACGACGCCGCGCACGGCGGGCATCCCCTGGGCCAGTGTGCCGGCCCGCAATCCGGTGATGGCGCGGCGCAGCGCGTGGTCCTGGGCGGCCGCGGCGATGGTCGGCGTCACGCGGTAGATGTCGTCGATCGGGCTCGAGCGCCCGATGCCCAGATGATCGAGCGCCACGACCACACAGCTCCGGGTGGCGACGTAGCGAGCCATGGAGGCGTCCGGGACGTCGTCGGCCACCGCGTCCCAGTAGCCGGCGCTGCAGCCACCACCTGCGAGGCACGCGAAGACGATGACGGGCGCGTCTCGATCGAGGGTTGCGGGCGCGCACACCCAACCACCGAGGGTCGCGCCGGGGAACGGAACCGCGGCGGAGACGTCGAACCGGAGTGGCCAGGAGTGGACGGCTGCCGCAACCGCCGACGCGGTCACTCGTACCACAACTCCTCGAAGACGGCCTTCGATTCGAGCAGCTTGTCGACGTCGGCATCGTCGTAGCCGTAGTCGTGCATGATCTCGCGTGTGTGCTGGCCCACGACCGGGGGCGGCCCGAAGATCCGCTGCGGCGTGTCCGAGAATTCGAGGGTCACGCCGAAGTGCTCGAAGCGTCCGAGCTTCGGGTGCTGCTGCTTCACCACCAGACCGAGCGCTTGCATCTCGGGGTCGTCGTGGACGCGCACTCCGAAGTCGCCGTCGGCGATCTCGCAGGGCACGCGGTGGCCGTCCAGCGTCGCGAACGCGTCGCTCGCGGTCCGGGACGCGAACCATGGCTCGAGCACGTCCGTGAGCTCGTCGTCGGCCGGGAGGTCCGCGACGCCGAGCGCGGCGGCCAGCGCCGCTCGGTCCTCGGCGCTCAGCGCGGCGAGGCACACCCAGCCGTCGCTCGTCTCGTAGAGGCGGTACCGCGGTGAAAGACCCAGTTGCATGCCGTCGAGCTGGGGGCGGGGCAACGGGGTGCCGTCCGGCCGCAGCGACGCCATCGACGCGCACAGCAGTCCCGCGTTGAGGATCGACGTGTCGACCGACTGCGCGACACCCGTCCGCTTCCGGTGGTAGAGCGCCTGCAGCACGCCGATGGCGGACAGGAACCCGTTCCCGGTGTCGCCGAGCGACGTCAGGCCCCAGAACGGGCGTCCGCCGTCGTGGCAGCCGCCGTCTTCGTAGGTCACGCCGGCGAGCGAGCACCCGGTCTGGTCGTTGCCCGGTGAGTCGGAGCGGGGGCCGCGGTCGAAACCTCGCGTGTGGACGTAGATCAGGCTCGGGTTGATCTCCCGCAGCGACGCCTCGTCGATCTTCAAGCGGTGGAGCGCATCGCGCCGCATGTTGGAGTGCACCACGTCGGCGCGCTCGACGAGCCGATGGAGCACGGCGAGGCCTTCGGCAGTCTTGAGGTCGATCCCGATGCTGCGCTTGCCGCGGTTGCAGCCGTACGCGATGTGGTTCTGCTGCCAGAAGGGATCCCGCAGGGCGTTGACCTTGATGACGTTCGCGCCGAGGTCGGCCAGGAGCTGGGTGCCGAACGGACCGGCGACGGCGAAGCCGAGATCCAACACCGTGACGCCGTCGAGCGGGGCGCGCAGCGCCTCGGTGTCCGCGGTCGAGTCGAGGTCGGATCCGGTGGCTGCCGTCGCGGCTTCGGCGCGCACTTCGTCGGTGTGCTCGCCGACTCGGGGTACCGGCCGGCCGATGGCCCCGGGGGTCTCGCTCAGTCCGTACAGGATTCCCATCTGGCGAAGCGTGCCGTGGTCGGGATGGGGTACGTCGGCGACCGCACCCTCGGCCTCCAGCGCCGGATCGGTCAGTGCCTCCTCGGGGGTGCGGACCGGCTGCAGGGGGACGCCGGCTTCTGCGGCGACGCGCGTCCACTCGGCGCTGGGGAACTGTCGGAACGCGTCGGCCATCAGCGGGAAGTAGTGCGCCAGCACGATGATGTTCTCGAGGTCGCTGTCGATCCGATCGGGATCATCGCGTTGGCGGTCGACGTCGCGTCGCAGCTCGAGTGTGTCGCCGGCGGCGCTCGACAACACGAACGCCGGGTTCGGCACCCATTGCTGTACCCAGCGCCCGTCTGAGCACTGGAACATGCCCTTGGTGGCGCGCCGTTCGTAGACCCAGGTGCGGAAGCGTCGCGTGTCGCTGTTCTCGGCCCGCATCCACTTCGACGCGGTGGCGAGGAACGCGGACTGGAGCAGCGACGTCTCGACGTGTTGCCCACGCCCGGTGTGCTCACGGGCGAGGAGCGCGGCGCTGATCCCGAGCGTGGCGTTCAAGGCGGCGTAGAAGCTCAACCACGGCGTGTACGTGAAGATGGGCCCGTTTCGCGGTGATCCCGGCTCCATGCCCTCCGGGATCTCGAGGTCGGGCAGATACGGCTCCTCCCGGTTCATGTGCGTCATGGCGCCGCCGAGATGGCCGCGCTGCTCGTGCAGCGTCCCGCAGCGCGCCGCGACGAGCGCGTCGTAGCCCGGTCGGTCGCGGAAGGAAGTGTTCGCACCGTACGCGGTGATGGAACAGTGCACAAGGCGTGCGTTCTCGGCTTGCAGCGTCTCGAAGTCGATGCCGAGTCGGGCGGTGACGCCGGGGGAGAAGCTCTCGAGGACGACGTCGGCGTCCCGCACCAGGGCGAGGCAGGTCTCGCGGTCCGCCGGGTCCTGCAGGTCGAGCACCGCGCTCCGGCGACCGCGGAGCCACGTGGCGTATCCGGGGGTGCCGCGGAGTGGATCACCGCCGGGCGGCTCGATCTTCACGACGTCGGCTCCGTGGTCGGCGAGCAACATGGCCGCGACCGGACCGGCGACGCCGGACGAGAAGTCGAGGACCCGGATGCCGTCCAGCGCGCTGCTCATGAGAACCTCCCGGGGCACTTGAGCCGAACAGACATAGTAGGTAGTATGCATCGGCGCGGTCAAGCGACCGCGGCGATGGGAAACGAAGCGAACGCGAAGAAAGCGAGAGTCCTTGTGGCCGACTCACGTCTCATCTCTGCCGACTCCCACGTCGCCATCTCGCTCGACACCATCCGTGAACGGGTGCCGACCGGGCTCCGCGAGGCATTCGACGATGCGACGGCAGCTCAAGCGCGCATCGACGCCGAGCTGCGCGGCGGCCGAACCATGTCGGTCGAGGACTTCGACATGGAGGCGTACACGCATCCCGGGTACAAGGAGCCTCACGCCCGGCTCGAAGCGATGGACCGCGACGGCGTCGAGGCCGAGGTGCTCTACTCCGAGGTCAGCGCCTTTCGTTCGTTCGGTCTCGTGAAGGGCGACTGGAAACCGATCAGCCGCGCGTTCACCGATCTCATGAGCGATTTCGCCGCCGTGGATCCCAACCGTCTGGCCGTGTCGTACCAGGTCCCGATCATCGACGTGCCGTACGCCGTCCAGGAGGTCGAACGACTCGCGGGTCTCGGCGCTCGTTCGGTGCACCTCCCGAACTATCCGAGTGAGATCGGGTTGCCCGACTATTGGGACGAGGCGTACGACCCCCTGTGGTCGGTGCTCCAGGAGACCGGGATCTCGATCAGTCACCATCTCGGTGTTCGCCACTGGCTCTACGACGTCTACCGGCGGGATCCGACCCCGCAGGCCGCGGTCTTCACGTCGTTGCCCTCGCTCGCGCTCGCCGAGGTGCTGGGCCTCTGGTTGCTCAGCGGCACCCTCGAGCGGTTCCCTCGGCTCAACATCGTGTTCGTCGAGCCGGGTCTCTACTGGGTCCCGGGCTACCTCCAGGCGATGGACCGGCGCTACGACGGGGTGTACGACATTCCTGCGCTGCAGACCCGCCCGAGCGAGATCTTTCGCCGTCAGATCGCGCTGACCTTCATGGACGACATGATCGGTCTCGCGCAGCGCGACCTGATCGGCGTGGAGAACATCTTGTGGTCGACGGACTTCCCGCACCCGGCGACGACCTGGCCGAACTCGCGCGCCATCGTCGAGAAGCAGTTCACCGGGATTCCGGACGACGAGCGGGAGCTGATCTGCAGCGGGAACGCGGCCCGGATCTACAACCTGTAGCCCGCCGCCGGCGAGCAGACCGGAGCATTGCGCCCACTATGCGCGCGGCAGCGTCGCGCTCGCCGGGCGCGCAGTTCACGCCGCGGAAATCGCCCGCGTCCGAACGCGCAACTGCTACGTCGATGGTGCGGGCATGGTCTGAGCGCAGACGATCTGACGCAGTTCCTCGATGGCACGGCACGCGGCGTCGATCTTGCCCTCGAGCGCGCCGAGCCGGTCGGGCGACTCGGCGGTGTCGCACGCCTTCTCGGTGAGCTGCGCGCGACAGCCCTGGAGGAGACGGAGGGTGTCGCGCTCTTCGGCGATGTAACGACCGAGCAGCGCGCCGGTCTGGATGTCGATGGTGTGGTCGCGGAAGAAGCTGTCGAAGATGTCGGGCTCGTCCGGCGCGGTCGCGAGCTCGAGCACACCGAGCAGCTCCGCCTTCTCGAGGTCGGAGCGGTCGGAAGCGGCGATCTCCATGCGCTCGGCGAACTTGGGATCGTCGGTGGGCCGCAGCTCGAAGCCCAGCTCGTTGACCCGCTTGGCGAACGCCATGCCGTGCTCGCCTTCACGCGCGGCCACGGTGCGGAGGACCGCGCGCACGTCGGGGTCGGTGGTGACGTCCGCCCACGCCGACAGGTACTGGAAGGCGCGTGTCTCCGCGCAGGAGATGCCATTGAGCAGCTTGAGGTAGCTGGGCTTCTCGGCCATGGCGGATTCCTCTCGTCGGAGCCGATCAACTGTGCCAGGCATCAGAGCACCCGGCAACCGGGCCCGGCCTTGCCGTGGCGGCCGCTCGGCGCTAATCTACAACCAGATGGTTGTAGATCTGCTCGCCGACGATGCCCGCGCCGACCTCGTGTTCAACGCGCTGGCCGACCCGACCCGCCGCGACATCGTCCGGCGGGCGATGCGGGGCGAGCACTCGGTGTCGGACCTCGCCGGCAACTACGCCATGAGCTTCGCCGCGGTGCAGAAGCACGTCGCCGTCCTGCAGCGCGCGGGCCTGGTGACCAAGGAGCAGCGGGGGAGAGCGCAGCTCGTGCACACCGACATCGACGCCATCCGCGCCGCGACGCTGCTCCTCGACCGGTTCGAGGAGCTCTGGCGCGCCCGTCTCGACCAGTTCGACGGGGCGCTCGCCGACTGATCGACCCGTCCGTCGCCCATCCACGACCCGAGGAGCTCACCGATGACCGTCACCGACGTCGAGAAGAACGCCGAAGCGCTGACGATGAAGATCACGTCCGAGTACGACGCGCCCGTGGAGCGCTGTTGGCAGCTCTGGGCCGACCCGCGCCAGCTCGAGCGGTGGTGGGGACCGCCGACGTACCCGGCGACGTTCGTCGAGCACGAGCTCGCACCGGGCTGCTTCGCGACCTACTTCATGACCGGTCCCGACGGTGACCGGTCGCACGGCTGGTGGCGCATCGTCTCGGTCGAGGCGCCGCGCTCGTTGGAGCTGGAGGACGGCTTCGGCGACGAGCCGGGCAACGCCGGCGGCATGCCGATGACGCGCATGTCGGTGCATCTCACCGAGCGGCCCGACGGCGGCACCCGCATGACCATCGAATCGACGTTCCCGTCGCGCGAGGCGATGGAGCAGCTCATCTCGATGGGGATGGATCAGGGCATGCAAGAGGCGCTCAGCCAGATCGAGGCGGTGCTCGCGGGCACCTGAGCGACCCCCCCGGGAGCCGCGGCGTGGGCGACCGCCACGGTCGCGCGTCGCACCTCTCTCATAGTCAATCAAGCACTTGACAAAGTGGTTGATGGCGCAGAGACTCTGCCCGAATCGGGGCGACACCGTCGCCCGACGAGCAGCGCGCGACGTTCAGGGGGTTGGATGGTCGGGGGGCCTGGGGTGACGTTCGCGCCGCACGCGGGTGCTCACGGTGCGGCATCACCCGACCACGCCGACCCGGAGCGCTCAGATGCCGTCCTCGCGCTCGAGAACGTCGGAGTCCGCTTCGGAGGCATCAACGCGCTGGCCGGCGTGAGCCTCACGGTGGCCGAGGGCGCGGTGTGCGGGCTCATCGGCCCGAACGGCGCCGGCAAGACGACCCTCTTCGACGTCATCTCCGGCGTGCGCACTCCCAACGAGGGTCGCGTCTGGTTCCGGGGCGAGAACATCACGCACGTCTCGGCCGTCGCGCGGGCGCGGCGGGGCCTGCGACGGACGTTCCAACGGGTGCAGACTTTCGGGTGGCTCTCGGTCGAGGACAACGTCCTGGCCGCGTTGGAGTGGCACGGCGGCGGGGGAGGGATGCTCGCCGACATCGCGCGGTTCCCGACTCGTCGAGCGCGCGAACGCGCACGCCGTGAGCGCGTCGGCCAGGTCCTCGAGCAGTGCGGGTTGACCGCGGTGCGCGCCGACCCAGTGGGATCGTTGCCGATCGGCCTGGCGCGCATGGTCGAGCTCGCGCGCGCGATCGTCGACGACCCGAAGCTGCTGCTGCTCGACGAACCGACCTCGGGGCTCGACGAACGCGAAGCCGAGCGACTGGTGGAGCAGCTGCAGCTCCTGCGGTCGTCGGCGACGTGCGCGGTGATCCTGGTCGAGCACGACATGGGTTTCGTGATGGAGCAGTGCGACACCATCGCCGTGCTGGAGCTCGGCAAGGTGCTCGCGACCGGCGCTCCGAAGGCCATCCAGGAAAACCCGCTCGTACGCGCCGCGTACCTCGGCGAGGGCTCCAGCCACCGCAAACAGGGAAACATCGACATTCAAGGGGGACAGTCGTGAAACGCAAAAGAGTCTGGATCTGGGTCGCGGTGATGGCGATCGTGGGGCTCGTCGCGGCAACGGCGGGTTCCGCCGGTGCCCGGGTGCCGACACAGACGACCAAGGGTGTGACGAGCTCGACCATCAACGTCGCCGGACTCGTCAGCAAGCCGACGTTCGCGTCGGCGATGCAAGGTGCCCAGGCGCGTTTCGACCGTGAGAACGCCAAGGGAGGGGTCTTCGGGCGCAAGATCAAGATCGTCGACACCGCCGACGACAAGTTCGACCCGACCACGAACGTGCAGGAGACGCGTCGGGTCGTGAGCTCGGACAACATCTTCGCCATCGTGCCGACGGTCACCGTCGTGCTCGGCGCCTCCGACTACCTCGCACAACAGAAGGTGCCGTTCTTCGGCTGGGGGATCTCCTCCGGCTTCTGCGGCAACGCCTACGGCTACGGCTTCACGGGCTGTGTCGCCCCGAAGACGCCCGTGTACGGCAACACCTTCATGCCCGCGGCGGGTGCGAAGGCGCTCGGGAAAGACCCGAAGGGTCTGACGGTGGCGATCATCGCCGAGGACACCGATGCGGCCCGGAGCGGCCTCGGCACCCTCGGGACGGCGGCGACCTCGCTCGGGATGAAGGTCGTCTACTCGAAGGGTGTCGTGCCGGCGCCGCCGGCGACGGTCGGTGACTTCACCCCCTTCTCGCAGGCGATCATGAGCAGCAACAACGGCGGTCCACCCGACATCGTGATCATGCTGTTCGCCAGCATTCCTTCGACGCTCGGGCTGCAGGGCGCGCTGCAGGCCGCCGGGTTCAAGGGCCCGATCGAGAACACGCAGACCTACGACCCGCAGCTGGCGGCTCCGTCGAAGGGCGGGAGCGTGTACGTGCAGTTCGGGGCGTTCGAGACGGCGGACACGGTGCCCGGGGTCAAGCAGATGGTGACCGACCTCAAGAAGGCGAATGCGCCGCTCGGCGTGCTCTCCGCCGTCGGGTACCTCTCGGCGGACATGTTCATCGCCGCGCTCAAGAAGACGGGCAAGAACCTGACCATCGACGCGTTCCAGAAGGCGGCGAGCAAGCTCCAGTACAACGTCAGCAAGACGGCCGGCCCGACGTCGTTCCCGAAGGACCGGATCCAGCCCGGTGTGTGCGGGACGCTCGTGACCTCGAACGGGACCGGCTACGACGTCACCGTGCCCTACTTCTGCGGCGAGGCGGTGAAGGCGAAGTCCTGACCGCAGTTCGTGGTGGTCACGCCGACCGACGCCGGTCGGCGTGACCATCCACGTTCCGTGACCGTCGTCGTTCCCCGGAGTCGTTCGTGGACAAATTCCTGAACCTGCTGTTCTCCGGTGCCGTGTCGGGCGGCATCTACGCGGTCATGGCAGCAGGGGTCGTCCTCACCTACCAGACCTCCGGGATCTTCAACTTCGCGCACGGCGCGGTCGCGTTCGTCACCGCCTACGTCTTCTTCCAGCTGAACACCGGCCTCGGCGTGCCGGTCGTGCCCGCGGCGCTGATCTCGGTGCTGATCTTCGCCCCGCTGCTCGGCCTCGCCCTCGACCGGATCCTGCTGCGGCGCCTCGCGGCTGCGCCCGTGTACGCGCGCATCGTCGGGTCGATCGGCCTGCTCATCGCGCTCCCGGCGCTGGCGTTGTGGCTGGTCGAGGCGTTGGGCAACACGGTCCTCGACTTCGGGCTCCCGGTCACCACCGGGTCGGGGAGCGGGACGGTCCGCGGCATCGGGCCGAGCCCACGCGAGACGTGGCACCTCGACGCGATCGGGCTCAAGGGTGTTTCGCTCAACTCCGACCAGGTCGCGGTGTTCGTCGCCGCCGCGCTCGCCGCCATCGCGCTGTGGCTGGTCCTCCGCCACACCCGCCTCGGACTGGAGATGCGAGCGGTGGTGAACCGCAGCGATCTCGCGGGCCTGCGGGGGGTCAACGCGTCGCGCACGTCGTCGGCCGCCTGGGTCCTCACGATGATGCTCGCCGGCATCGGCGGGATCCTGATCGCCCCACTGTTCCAGCTCGCGGACCAGGAATTCACCCTGATCGTGCTGGGCGCGCTCGCGGCCGTCGCCTTGGCGGGACTCCGGTCGATCCCGATCGCGTTCGCGGGCGGACTGCTCCTCGGTGTCCTGCAGAACATCGTGTACGGCTACGGCGACACCATCCTGCCCGGGTTCCTCAACGATCTCGCCGGGCTCCGCGCCGCGATCCCGTTCTTCCTCACCGTGGTCCTCCTGTTCGTGATCGGGCGCAACCGCGGGAGCGAGGGCCGCTCGGTGGCGGACGAGAAGCCGATGGCAGACCATCGCGACGGCCTGCCGCGGTGGCGGCGCGTGCTCCCGTGGGCCGTCTTCGTGTTCCTGTTCGTCGCCTTCACGCTCCAGTGGTTCCCGTGGGGCTGGGCGCAGGCCAGCGACTTCGAGTCGTTGGGCATCCTCGCTCCGGGGATGGCGCTGGCCATCGTCTTCCTGTCGTTCGTGGTCGTGACCGGTCTCGGCGGCATGGTCAGCCTGGCGCAGGGGACGTTCGTCACCGCGGGCGGGTTCGTCGCCGGCTGGGCCGTGAACCACGACTTCGGCATCGACGTGCCCTTCGTCGCCAGCCACGGCAAGATCAACTTCGCGGTGGCCGCGATCATGGGTGCGGTCGCCGCCGGCGCGCTCGGCGCGTTGATCGCGATTCCCGTTCGTCGGCTGGGCGTGCTCGCGCTCGCGTTGGCCTCGCTCGCGATCGCGCTCGCGCTCGACCTCACCCTCTTCCAGGTGCAGGACGTCAGCAACGGCCAACTCGGGTGGACCTACCCGCTCCCGCGGCTGAATCTGCTCGGTATCACCACGTTCGACCTCTCGCAGCCGCGCACGGAGGTGATGGTGCTCCTCGTCATCTTCGGCGTGATGACCCTGGGCATCCACAACCTGCAGCAGTCGAGCTCGGGACGCGCCGCGCTCGCGGTGCGCAGCTCGTCGGTCGCCGCGCGCACGTCCGGGATCGCGCCGGCGCGCAGCGAGATCGCGCTGTTCGCGGTGGCCGGGGCGATCGCAGGCTTCGGCGGCGTGATGCTCGGGATGACGAACGGCTCCTTCACCAACAGCACCGCGACCCCCATCACCGGGCTCCTCTGGCTGGCGGTCGTGGTGACCTTCGGGATCCGCCGGCCGGGCGGTGCGCTCCTCGGTGGTCTGGCGGTGATGGCCACGACGCCGGTCTTCAACTGGATCTCGGGGTGGAGCTTCATGCCGAGCTGGTTCAACGACCTGACCGGCTCGACGTACTTCGCCGCCATCCTGTTCGGCCTGGGCGCGATCAACCTGGCGAAGAACCCCGACGGGCTGTTCGCGCTGGTCGGGAGTCAGCGCCTCGAGCGCCGGCGGAAGAAGGAGCGCCTGGCGCACGTGGCACGGGCCGAGCTCGACGTCCACGAGGTGGAGCACGCGCCGGCATGGAACGGATCGGGCCCCGGTGCGGACGACGACGATCCGATGCACCTCCGCGCCCTCGTGGGCGCGGACTCGTTCGGGCACGTGGACCAGGTCGTCCCCTCGGAGGACGCCGCGCTCGCGCTCGACGACATCGTGGCCGGGTACGGCGACGTCGAGGTGCTGCACCGCGTGTCGCTGCACCTGGCCAGGGGCACCGTCGTGGCCCTGCTCGGCGCGAACGGCGCCGGCAAGTCGACGCTCTGTGCGGTCACCGCCGGCCTGCTGGCGCCCACCAGCGGCACCGTCACGATCGACGGGCGCGACGTGACCTCGCTGGCGCCGTACCAGCGGTCGCGCGCGGGCGTGATGCTCGCGCCCGAGGCGCGCGGGATCTTCCCCGGGTTGAGCGTGGAGGAGAACCTCGAAGTGCTCCTGCGCTCGAAGGAGGACCGGGCGAAGGCGTACGAGATCTTCCCCATCCTCGGTGAGCGGGTGAAGCAGCAGGCCGGGCTGCTGTCCGGTGGCGAGCAGCAGATGCTGAGCCTCGCGCCGGCGCTGGTGGACCCGCCGGCGGTGTTCGTGGCGGACGAGCCGACGCTGGGCCTCGCCCCGATGGCGTCCGCCGAGATCATGGACGCGATCCGCCGGCTGCGGGACCTGGGATCGACGATCCTGCTGGTGGAGGAGAAGGCGCACGAGGTGCTGGAGGTGGCGGACACGGTGGCATTCATGGAATTGGGTCGGCTCGTGTGGATGGGGCCGTCGGACCAGCTCGACGAGGAACGCCTTGCGGGCACCTACCTGGGCATGGCGACGTGAGCCTCCGCGTTGTGCACTGGGGCACCGGGAACACCGGGCGGTTGGCCCTGCGGGGGGTGCTGCAGCACCCCGAGCTCGAGCTGGTCGGCCTGTACGTGCACAACCCGGACAAGGTCGGCCGGGACGCGGGGGAGCTCATCGGGTTGGGCCCGGCCGGCGTGGTGGCAACGAGCGACGTCGACGAGCTGCTGGCCATCGACGCCGACTGCCTCTGCTACCTGGGCGACGGGATCGGCCCGCGCGCGGCCGGCGCGGTCGAGGAGATGAGCCGGTTCCTCCGTGCCGGTCGCAACGTGGTGTCGACCTCGCTCAACCAGCTGGTCAACCCGAAGACGGCGGCGGCGGAGCTCCGGGAACCATTGGAGGAGGCGTGCCGAGCCGGGAGCTCGTCGTTCTTCAACAACGGCGCCGATCCCGGCTTCGGCAGCGACCTCATCCCGCTCACGCTGCTGTCGTTGATGGACGACCTCGAGTCCGTCCGGATCCAGGAGATCGTGAACTACTCGCACTACGACCAGGCGTGGGTGATGCGCGACCTGTTCGGGTTCGGGCAGCCGCTCGACTACCAGTCGCCGCTCTTCACCAGCGGGGCCCTCACCGAATACTGGGGCGGTGTGGTCACGATGATCGCCGACGCGCTCGGCCTGGAGCTCGACGAGATCCGTGAGGTGCACGAGTTCGCGGGCATCGACGTCGACGTGGACGTCGAGATCGGCCGGATCGCTGCGGGCACGGTCGCCGCCATCCGCTTCGAGGTGCAGGGCATCGTGGCCGGCGAGCCCGTGGTCGTCGTGGAGCATGACACCCGGATCCACGACGACGCCGCGCCGGACTGGCCGCAGTGCCGGGGCGGCGACAACTGTTACCGGGTGCTGATCGCCGGGCGCCCGAAGCTCACCTGCGAGCTCGACATGGAAGACGAGCACGGCGGGGACGGCGGCCTCATCGCCTGCTCCATGCGCGTCGTGAACGCGATCCCCGCGGTGTGCGCGGCGCCGCCGGGCCTCATGTCGACGCTCGATCTCCCGCTGATCTTCGGCCGCAACGTGCGCGCCGGAGCAACATCAAGAACTTGATCTCCATGTGTTGATATGCAACGATCGCTCGACCCGATGCGGTCACGAGGTGAGTGAGGAACCTACGAATGGCGAAAGTCCACGAGCTTGGCTACGTCGGGATCTCGGCCGGTGACCTCGACGAGTGGCGGGCGTACGCCACCACCATCCTGGGCCACGAGGTCACCCACGACAGCGACGGCGAATCGCTGTTCCTCAAGATGGACGGGCACCACCACCGCCTCTCGGTGCACCCGGGCGACGCCGAGGACGTCGAGTTCGTCGGGTGGGAGGTCGGCACCGCCGAGAACATGGACTCGCTGGCGGCCAACTTGGAGGGCGCCGGAGTCAGCGTGATCGCGGCGAAGCCCGAGGAGGCGGCCGATCGTCGCGTCGTCGACTTCGTGCACTTCGTGGATCCCCACAGCGGCCTGCGCATGGAGCTGCACTACGGGCCCGAAGTCGCGTTCATGCCGCCCTTCTACCCGCAGCGCCCGATCACCGGCTTCAAGACCGAGCAGCAGGGCCTGGGCCACCTCGTGACCTTCGTGCCCGATCCCATCGCGGCCGCCGAGTTCTACGAGCACGTCCTGGGCTTCGGGGTCTCGGACTGGGTCCTCGTGCCGGGCATGGGGCGCCTCGGCGCGTTCATGCACTGCAACACGCGCCACCACTCGTTCGCGTTCTTCGCGAATCCCGAGCCCCGCAAGAAGATCCACCACATCATGATGGAGTACACCTCGATCGACGACGTCGGTACCGCCTACGACCTCTGCCTCGAGCGTGACCTCGTGACCGCGACGCTGGGCCGGCATCTCAACGACCACATGTTCTCCTTCTACTTCAAGAACCCGGGGGACTGGCACTTCGAGCTCGGATGGGGTGCGCGTGAGATCGACCCGGCGACGTGGCAGGTCGAGCACTACAACGGCCTGCAGCCCGGCGGAGGCGAATGGGGCCACAAGGGCCTCTTCGATGTCATGTAGCGAGCGCGTCCAGCGCGCCCCCGCGCTCGACGCCCGACGAAGGGACACGACATGTTGAGTGCAGCCGACGTGACCGGTCTGCTGGCGCTGCCGCCGAGCCCGCTCAAGGCCGACGGCGAGCACCTGACCGATGCCGACACGCTGGACCTCGACGAGGCCACCCGCCTGGCCGGCCAGATGATCGACGACGGTGCCGCGGCGATCGGCCTGTGTGGCACGACCGGCGAATGCGCGACCCTCCTGTGGGACGAGAAGGTCGCGCTCTACGACGCCGTCATCAACACGGTGGCGGGGCGGGTGCCGGTGTGGTGCGGGACCACCGCGCTCGGGACGCGCGAGGTCGTCCGGCAGATGCGCGCGGCGAAGGAGCTCGGCGCCGCGGCCGCGTTCGTGGGCCTCCCGTTGTGGCAGACGCCGACGATGGAGAACGCGGTGGGCTTCTTCGCCGACCTGGGCGAGGCGGTCCCCGACCTTCCGGTGATGGTGTACGCCAACCGCTTCTTCTTCAAGTTCGACTTCCCGGTCGAGTTCTGGCAGGGCATCGTGGCGAAGGCACCCACGGTCATCGCGACCAAGGTGGGGTTCCCGCTGACCCAGGAGCACCTCGACGCCGCCGGCCGCCAGGTGAACTTCATGACCGGCGAGGGCACCATCGGGATGCACTACCGCCTCGCGCCCGACACCGTCACCGCGGCCTGGGCGACCTCGGCCGCGATGGGCCCGGAGCCGTGGGTGGCGTTCCTCGACGCGGTCAAGCGGGGGGACGACGCCACCGCCGAGAAGGTGCTCGCCGACATCGAGGGTGTGCCGCTGCCGATCCCGGACTTCGCCGACTTCGACAAGTACAACATCCAGCTCGAGAAGGCGCGCATCAACGCGGCGGGGTACACGCGCTGCGGCCCGCCCCGTGCGCCCTACCGCGACCTCCCGCCGGCGTGGAGCGAGGTCGCGCAGACCAACGGCAAGGCCTGGGCCGAGATGCGGGCGAAGTACGTCAACGCAGGGTGACCGGCCGGGAAGGAAGCGACATGCCCGAAGCATCGCACGAGAAGATCGTCGCCGAGATGGCGAAGGACATCGACCGCGAGAACCTCGCGTCGCTGGTCTTCGATCTGTCGAAGTACCAGGTGTACTCGGAGGAGAGCGCGACGGTTGCGTTCGCGTACATCAGCGGCCAGCTCGGTGTGGTGTTCTGGAACCTCGAGCCGGGCCAGGAGAACGACTACCACATGCACCCGACGACGGAGCACCTCCACGTCGTCGTGGCGGGGGAGGTCGAGTACACCCTCGGTGACATGGAGCCGATCATGGTCGCTGCGGGCCAGGCGGTCATGGTCCCGGAGAAGGTGCCCCACGGGATCCGCAACATCGGCACGGTGCCGGCGTCGTACTTCGCGGTCACGAGCCCGGGCGACTACCAGAAGGTGCTCGTGGACCGGCCCACGTGAACGACGCGGCCGATCGGGCCGCCATCCGCGAGGTGCTCGCCTGGTACATGCGGGCGATGCGGCTGGGGGACGTCGACCTGATGGACGCGGTGTTCACCGCGGACGCGATCATCGACTACACCGCGATCGGCGGGTCGGTGGCGTCGTGGCCGGACACCAAGCCGTGGCTGCGCGGCATGATCGACGTCGAGCTCTTCATGCTCTTCGTCGGCGACGTGTACCCGGTCTTCGCCGCCGACCGTCAGACCGCCGAGGTCGAGAGCACGTGGCACGGCGTGTTCGTCGCCGCGGCCGACGCCGCCCCGCTGATCATCTTCGGCACCTACGCCGACCGCTTCGTCCGCACCGCGGACGGCTGGCGGATCTCCGAGCGCATCGATCATCCGGCGGTGCAGGTCTCGGCGACGACCGCACCGGAATGACGTACCGCGTGCTCCACTGCGGCACCGGCAACGCCGGCGCGCTCGCGCTCCGCGGCGTCATCGCGCACCCCGATCTGGAGCTCGTGGGCGTGCTCGCGTACAGCCCCGACAAGGTCGGGCGCGATGCCGGCGCGCTGAGCGGCCGCGAGCCCGTCGGCGTGCTCGCGACCGACGACTTTGACGCGGTGCTCGGGTTGCAGGCCGACTGCCTCTGCTACATGGGAGACGGGCTGAAGTACCCGGAGGAATCGGTCGAGGCGATGTGCAGGTTCCTGGCCGCGGGGACCAACGTCGTCACCACCTCGGTCCTGGGGCTGGTGAATCCGGCCACCGCCCGCCCGGAGCTGCGGGAGCCGGTCGAGGCCGCGTGCCGGGCCGGCAGCACCACCTTCTTCTGCAACGGTGCCGATCCCGGCTTCGCCAGCGATCTGATCCCCCTGACGCTGCTCTCGCTCATGGACGACGTCGAGGCGGTCCGGATCCAGGAGATCATCAACTACGGCTTCTACGACCAGGTCGAGACCATGCGGGTGCTGTTCGGGTTCGGGCAGCCGCTCGACTACGAGGCGCCCCTCTTCACGAGCGGCGCGTTGACCGAGTACTGGGGCGGGGTGATCGCGCTGGTGGCGGCCAAGCTCGGGGTGGAGCTCGAGGAGATCCGCGAGACGCACGATCTCGTCGCAATGGACCACGACGTCGAGATCGCGGTCGGCACCATCGAGGCCGGTACGACCGCGGCCATCCGCTTCGACGTCCAGGGCGTCGTCAACGGCCGGCCCGCGATCGTGGTCGAGCACTACACGCGCGTCGACACCGACGCCGCGCCGCAGTGGCCGCGTTGCGCCGGCGGTGAGAACGGGTACCGGATCCTCCTCGAAGGCCGCCCGCACCTCGCGTGCGAGATCACCATGGCCGACGAGCACGGCGGTGACGGCGGGCTCATCGCCAACGGCATGCGCGTCGTGAACGCGATTCCCTTCGTGTGCGACACCGCGCCCGGGATCCTCGACACGCTGGGGATCCCGTTGCTGGTGAGCCGCAACGTCCGGTTCTGATCGCGGCGGTCAGGGGGTGACGTCGATCCCGGCGTCCTCCGCGATTGCCTCGCCCGCCAGGAACCCGAACACCATGGCCGGGGCGATGGTCGCGCCCGCCCCCGCGTACCGGGTGCCCATCACCGTCGACGCCGAGTTCCCGGCCGCATACAGCCCGCGGATGGGGTTCCCGTCGTCGTCGAGCACGCGCCCGCCGGTGTCGGTCACCAGCCCGGCCTTGGTGCCGAGGTCGCTGGGCGTCACCGGGATGGCGTAGAACGGCGGCTTCTCGATCGGGCCCAGCGTCGGGTTCGGCTTGGCGCGGGGATCGGAGTAGTAGCGGTCGTTGGCGCTGGCACCGCGGTGGAAGTCCTCGTCCACGCCGGTCCGGGCGAAGCCGTTGAAGCGCTCGACGGTCGCGCGCAGCGCGGCGGGATCGAGACCGATGTCGGCGGCGAGCCCCTCGAGCGTGTCCGCCCGGTGCAACCAGCCCGCGCCGGGTTGCCAGTCGGGCGGGAGCTTCTTGTCCGACATCACGAAGGACGGAAGCACCGGTCCGAGGTTGTAGCGGGAGCGGTAGGTGGCGTCGACGACGAACCACGCGGGGATCGACACGTGATCCTTGGCGTCCTGCTCGTACATCTTGATGACGAGGTCGTTGTAGTTCTCGCCCTCGTTGAGGAACCGCTTGGCGTCGCGATTCACGAAGATCCCGTGCGGCAGGCTCTTCTCGATCATGAGGACGTTCGTGTACTTCACCCCGGGCGCCAGCGTGGCCGGCATCCACCACGCCTCCCGCATGAGGGCGACGTCGAGCTGCGCGCCGATGGCGGCGCCGGCGAGGATGCCGTCGCCGGTGTTGTCGTAGTTGCCGACGCTCCAGCTCGCCTCGATGGGCGCCCGCTGGTACTGCTTCCGCATCGCGTCGTTCCGCTCGAACCCGCCGGCGCCCACCATCACGCCACGGCGCGCCTCGATGTTCATGGGCTTGCCGTCGCGGGTGATCCTGACACCGACGACGCGGCCGTCGTCCACGACGAACGACTCCACGGGTGCGCGCAGCCACAGCGGCACCCCGCGCTCGATCAACGAGAGACGGAGCCGACCGATGAGCGACTGGCCCATGGTGAGGAACGGGTCGCGGTCGTAGCGCTTGCGCCGCTGGTACCGCGCCGCGTAGCGGGCCAGGCCCTTCGCCACCTCGAGCTTGGGCTTGAGGCCGGGCTGGAGCATCGTGCGCGCCTGCGGCACCGTCAGCAGGAACTTGCCCATGATCATCGCCGGCGGATAGGGGTCGTGGAGGGTGCGGAATTCCTCACCGAGCTCGTTGCCGTCGAAGGGGACGGGATCGAGCGAGCGCCCGCCGAGGCGCCCACCGGGATCCTCGGGCACGTAGTCGGGATAGAACTCGAGCGAGTCGAACCGCAGGTGCGTGCGCGCCGCGAGGTAGTCGATCATCCGGTTGCCCTCACGGATGAAGGTCCGGAGCCGCTCCTCCGGGATCGTGCCGCCGGTGAGGTGAGCCAGGTACTTGACCCCCTCGTCCTCGGAGTCCTCGAGCCCGAGCTCCTTCATCGCCCGGTTGTTCGGCAGCCACACCGCTCCCGCCGACATCGCGGTCGACCCACCCCACGTGTCGCCCTTCTCGACGATCAGGACCTCGAGGCCCAGATCTCGCGCCCGCACCGCCGCGCACAGCCCCGCGCCGCCCGAACCCATCACCAGCACGTCGACCGAGTGGTCCCATTCCATGTCGCGGTTCCTTTCTCAGAACGTGTCCGGGCGCACGAGCGCATCGGTGCCGCCGTCGACGAAGAGCACGCTGCCCACCATGAACGACGAGTGCTCGCTCAACATCCACTGCGCGGCCGCCGCGATCTCCTCCGGCTCGGCCCAATGCCCGACGGGCATCGGGATCGCCCGCATCAGCGGGCCGATCTCGGGATCGGCCAGGGTCGTCTCGGTCAGGGGCGTGAGCGTGTTGCCGGGCGCCAACGCGTTGAGGCGGACCCCGTCGGCGGCCCACACCGGGGCCGTGCGGCGGACCCAGCGCGCCAACGCCAGCTTGACGCTCGCGTATGCCACCCCGCCCGCCCCGACCTGCGCCGCGGCGCGCGCCTCGTCACCCTCGAGGCACGCGGCCACCAGGGCGTCGTCGACCGGCGCGACGGTGGCTGCGCACGACGACACCGCGACCGCGGCGGCGGGAGCACCCCGGGTGAGCGCGCCGCGCAGGCCCTCGAGCATCGCGATGCTGCCGAAATAGCTGACGTGGACGAGCTGCGCGGGCGGGTCGACGGTCGCGGGCACCCCGGCGAACCCGGCGTACCCCTCGAGGGACCCGTCGCACCGTTCGAGGATCCCCGCGATCGCGGCGTCCCGTCCCGCGTCCGTGCCGAGGTCGGCGATCACCTCGGCGTCGCGCAGGTCGACACCGATGACGCACCGGCCCTCGGCCTCCAGCCGGCGCCGGGTCGCGGCGCC
>DATBBL010000383.1:0-9387 GCA_036271015.1 Acidimicrobiia bacterium | reverse complement strand
ATGGTCGACAACCCCGGCGTCCTGCTCGACGAGTTCGCCGACGCCGGCGCCGACCGCTGCATCGTGCACGTCGAGCTGGGCGACCCGCGCCCGCTGTTCGACGAGCTGCGCGCCCGCGACGTCGGCGTGGGCCTGGTGCTGAACCCGCCGACTCCGGTCGACAGCGTCCTGCCGTACCTCGACCAGATCGACCTGTTGCTGGTGATGAGCGTCAATCCCGGGTGGGGCGGGCAGGCGTTCATCCCCGACGTGCTCGAGAAGGTGCGGGTGGCGCGGCGCGAGATCGACGCGCACCGCTGGCCGGTCGAGATCGAGATCGACGGTGGCATCAACGTCGACACCGCCGCCGCCGCCGCCGCCGCCGGTTGCGACATCCTCGTCGCCGGCAGCGCGGTGTTCGGGGCGCCCGACCCGGTGGCGGCGGGGCGGGCGATCCTCGCTGCTGCCGCGCAGGGGCGCGCCGCGTGAGCGGGCACCGATGAGTCCGGCCCCGGAGGTGTCGGTGGAGCTGGTGGCGAAGGTGCTGGTGGTGTCGGACGGCGTCCACGAGGGCACGCGCGAGGACCACGCCGGCCCGAAGGTGGTCAAGCGGTTGAACGACGCCGGGTGGGCGGTGCTCGACCACGAGGTGACCGCCGACGGGATCGACGAGGTCGCGTTCGCGTTGCGCGAGCTCGTGGCCGGGTTCACCGGGGTCGTGGTCACCACCGGTGGCACCGGGTTCGGGCCCCGCGACCTGACCCCCGAGGGCACCCGGATGATCATCGACCGCGAGGCGCCCGGCCTCGCCGAGGCGATGCGACGCGCCAGCGACAGCCCGGGCCGCCCGTTCGGCATGCTCGGCCGTGGGGTGTGCGGCACCGTCGGTGCCGCCATCGTCTGCAACCTCCCCGGCTCGAGCAACGGTGCGCTCGAGTGCCTCGAGGTGATCCTCCCCGCGCTCCCGCATGCGCTCGACCTGTTGAGCGGCGGCCGGCCGCACTGACCACGCCCGCGGGCGCGGACGACCGAGAAGGAGCAACCATGCGTGCGGCGCTGTACGAAGCCGGCCGGCCCGACCTCGTCCTCGACGAGGTGGACATCGCCGAGCCGGGCCCGGGCCGGGTGCGGGTGCGGGTCCACCACTGCGGCATCTGCCACTCGGACTACACCGCGTTGCACAGTGCCTACGGCGCCAGCCCGTCGGTGCTGGGGCACGAGGCGGCGGGGATCGTCGACGTGGTGGGGGAGGGCGTCACCATGCTCTCCCCGGGCGACAAGGTGGTGCTCACGCCCATCGCGCCGTGCGGCCGTTGCTACTGGTGCCAGCGCAACGAGCCCGGCTCGTGCGTGAACAACGCCGCGGTGCTCGGCGGTGCGTTCCTCGACGGCTCGACCGGGCTGTCACGCGGCGGCACGCAGGTGTTCCGCGGGTTGGGCGTGGGTGGGTTCGCCGAGTACGCGATGACCAGCGAGACCGGAGCGGTCAAGGTGCCGGACGACACGCCGCTCGAGACCGCGTGCGTGATCGGCTGCGCGGTGCAGACCGGGGTGGGCGCGGTGCTCAACACCGCCCGGGTCGAGCCCGGGGCGACGGTGCTGGTGCTGGGCCTCGGCGGCATCGGGCTGTCCGTCGTGCAGGGCGCCCGGGCGGCCGGCGCCGCCCAGATCATCGCCAGCGACCCCCAGGCCGGGCGGCGCCGGGCGGCCGCCGACATGGGCGCCACCACCGTGCTCGATCCGGCCGCCGACGACGTCACCGCCGCCACCCGCGACCTCACCGGGGTGGGCGCCGACTACGCGTTCGAGTGTGCGGGCGTGGCCGCCCTGGCCGCGGTCGGTGTCGACGCCACCCGGGCCGGTGGCAGCACCGTCCTCGTGGGCGCGCCGGGGATCGACGAGAAGCTGGTGCTGGATCCGCTGGTGCTGTTCGGCATCTCGGAGAAGAAGCTCATGGGTTGCTTCCTCGGCAGCTGCAACTCGCTGCGCGACATCCCCCGCATGATCGCCATGTGGCAGGGCGGCCAGCTCGACCTCGGGGCGCTGGTGACCGCGCACCGCCCGCTCGACGAGATCAACGAGGCCTTCCGCGACCTCGCCGCCGGCGTCGGCATCCGTACGGTCATCGACCTGCGCTGAGCGCGCGCCGGCCGGGCGTGCCCCCGGCGACGGCGCGGCCGATGGTCGGGGCCTGACCCGGTCGCACCGGGCGTACACTCCCACTCCACAACGACCAGCAAGCCCTCGGGGTTGGGTGGAAGTCCCGACCGGCGGTGGCCAGGTGGGACGCCTCTCGTTATAATGGGAAGCATTACAACCTGGGAGCCCGCGAGCCCACGGCATCCAGTCGTGTGGTCGACCCGGTCAGATGCCGGGGCCGACGGTGAGAGTCCGGATGGGAGAGGGCGCAGACCACGACCGACGGTGCACCCGCACCGTCGCCTCGGCGTCCCGCTCCCGACCCTCCCGGGGACTACCGGAAAGGGAGACGGAGCGCACGTGGTGGCCGCAGACGCCGAGCTCATGCGCCGGGCCCTCGCCCGAGGCGACACCGCCCGGCGGCGCTCCGCGCCGAACCCGTGGGTCGGCGCGGTGGTGGTGCGCGACGGCGAGGTCGTCGGCGAGGGGGCGACCCAACCCCCCGGTGGCGCCCACGCCGAGATCGAGGCCCTTCGGTCCGCCGGCGAGCGCGCCCGCGGCGCCACCCTCTACACCACGCTCGAGCCGTGCTCGCACCAGGGGCGCACGCCGCCGTGCGCGGTCGCGATCGCCGACGCCGGCGTCACCCGGGTGGTCGTGGCGCTGCAGGATCCCGACCGCCAGGTCGCGGGTCGGGGCGTCGCCCGGCTCCGGGACCGCGGCCTCACCGTCGAGCTCGGCGTCGGCGCCGACGACGCCGCCCGCGCCCTCGCCCCGTACCTGCTCCAGCGCCGCCTCGGCCGCGCCTACACGGTGGTGAAGACCGCCATGAGCCTCGACGGCCGCATCGCGGCCCGCGACGGTTCGTCACGATGGATCACCGGCGCCGCGTCGCGCGCCGACGCCCACGCGCTCCGGGCCGACTCGCAGGCCGTCGTGGTGGGTGCGGGCACCGCGCTCGCCGATCGCCCGAGCCTCACCGCCCGTGACGTGGACCCGCCGGTGGCCCACCAGCCGCTGCGGGTGCTCCTCGACGCCACCGGCCGGGTCATGGCCGAGGGCCCGCTGTTCGACGCCGAGCTGGCGCCGACGCTGGTGGTCACCACCGAGGCCGCCGCCGACGGTGCTCGGGAGGCGTGGCTGGCCGCGGGGGCCAAGGTGCTCGCCGTGCCGCCGGCGGCGGATGGCACCGGGGTGGACCTCGCCGCCACCCTCGAGGTGCTCGCCGAGCTGGGTGTCCTCCAGGCGCTGGTGGAAGGGGGTGCCGCGCTGTCCGGCTCCCTGGTCGAGGCGGGCCTCGCCGACCGGCTCGTCACCTACGTGGCGCCGACCATGCTCGGGCGCGACGGGCGACCGGCGCTCGACTTCGCCGGCCCGGCCCGCATCGCCGACGCGGCGCGCTGGCGCCTGGTCGACGTCGCTCGGGTCGGCACCGACGTCCGCCTCGACTACGAACCGCCGCCGGCTCCCGCCCCGGCGCCGGGGCGGAACGGCGCAGGCGGGGCCTGATGTTCACCGGCATCGTCGAGGAGCTGGGCGTGGTCCGGGCCGTCACCCCCAACGAGGGCGGCGCCCGCATCGAGATCACCGCCCGGCACGTGCTCGACGACGCCGAGCGGGGCGCGTCCATCGCGGTCAACGGCTGCTGCCTCACCGTGGTCGAGCTCGGCGCCGACCACTGGGCCGCCGACGCGGTCTCCGAGACCCTCGACCGGACGTCGCTCGGGGGACTCCGCGCCGGCGACCCGGTGAACCTCGAACGCCCGGTGCGCCTGGCCGACCGGCTCGGCGGCCACCTGGTCCAGGGCCACGTCGACGCGGTCGGCACCGTGCGCGAACGCGCCCCGTTGCCTGACGGCTCCACCCGGATGGCCTTCGCCGCGCCCGATGCGGTGCTCCGCTACGTCGTCGAGAAGGGGTCGATCGCGGTCGACGGCATCAGCCTCACCGTCGCCGCGGTGGGTGACGACGCGTTCGAGATCGCGGTCATCCCGCACACCCTCGCCGTCACCACCCTGGGCGCCCGGCGACCGGGTGATCCTGTCAACCTCGAGGTCGACGTCGTCGCCAAGTACGTCGAACGTCTCCTCGTCACGCGCTCCACCGAGTAGGAGTCATCATGCCCTTCACCGACATCGAGAACGCCGTCGCCGCGATCAAGCGGGGCGAGATCGTCATCGTGGTCGACGACGCCGACCGCGAGAACGAGGGCGATCTGATCATGGCCGCGGAGGCGATGACGACCGAGGCGATGGCGTTCATGATCCGTCACACCAGCGGTGTGATCTGCATGCCGGTCGAGGGGAGCCGGCTCGACGAGCTGCGGCTGCCGCTCATGGTCGCCGACAACACCGAGAGCCAGCGCACCGCGTTCACCGTGTCCGTCGACGCCCGTCTCGGGACCAGCACGGGCATCTCCGCCGCCGACCGGGCCACGACGGTGCACGCCATCCTCGACCACGCCACCAAGCCCGAGGACCTCGCCCGGCCGGGCCACATCTTCCCGTTGCGCTACCGCGAGGGCGGCGTGCTCAAGCGGGCCGGTCACACCGAAGCCGCGGTCGACCTCGCCCGGCTGGCGGGCATGCACCCGGCGGGGGTGCTCGCCGAGGTGGTGAACGACGACGGCACCATGGCCCGCATGCCGCGGCTGGAGGCGTTCGCGGCCGAGCACGGCCTGCAGCTCATCTCGATCGCCGACCTGATCCGCTACCGGCGCCACCGCGAGAAGCTGGTGCGCCGGGTCTCCGAGGCCCGCATCCCCACCCGCCACGGCGACTTCACCGGCTACGTGTTCGAGTCGTTGCTCGACGGCACCGAGCACATGGCGTTCGTGTGCGGCGAGGTGGCGGGCAAGGAGAACGTGCTGGTGCGGGTGCACTCCGAGTGCCTCACCGGTGACGTGTTCGGCTCGATGCGGTGCGACTGCGGCCTGCAGCTCGACGCCGCGATGGAGCTCATCGCCCGGGAGGGCACCGGCGTCGTCGTCTACCTGCGCGGCCACGAGGGCCGCGGCATCGGGCTCGGCCACAAGATCCGCGCCTACACCCTGCAGGACCAGGGCCGCGACACCGTCGAGGCCAACGTGGAGCTCGGGTTCCCGGCCGACTCGCGCGAGTACGGCATCGGCTCGCAGATGCTGGTCGACCTCGGGGTGTCGACCATGCGCATCATGACCAACAATCCCGCGAAGTACGGCGGGCTGGAGGGCTACGGTCTCGAGATCGTCGAGCGCGTGCCGCTGCACGTGCTGCCCAATGCGGAGAACATCCGCTACCTGCGCACCAAGCAGGAGAAGATGGGCCATCTGCTCGAGATCGAGGACGAGGGTCTCGGCACCAGCTAGACAACACCTTGCTTCGTGGTGTCGGTGAGCGGAGTGAGCGGAGCGAACGAGTGAACTCGCAGGAGCAAGCGAACGTCCCGGAGGGCGGCGCCGGGTATCCCGGCGCCGAGTGAGCGCGACCAGCGGATGGGTACCTACCGGGAGCACGAAGGCGCGCTCGACGCCACGGGGATGCGGATCGCGGTCGTCGCGGGCCGGTTCAACGACCACATCACCACGCCGCTGCTCGACGCCGCCCTCACCACGCTGCTCGACGCCGGCCTCGACGAGGTCCCGGTGCACTGGGTGCCCGGCGCGTTCGAGATCCCGCTGGTCGCGCAACGGCTCGCGGCCGGCGGCGGGTGCGACGCGGTGATCTGCCTCGGCGCCGTCATCCGGGGCGACACGCCGCACTTCGACTTCGTGGCCGGTCAGTGCGCGGCCGGCATCGCCCGCGTCTCGCTCGACACCGGCGTCCCCGTCGTGTTCGGCGTGCTCACCACCGACGACCTCGACCAGGCCCGGGCCCGCAGCGGCGGTCCGGCGTGCAACGGCATCGCCTGCAACAAGGGCGAGGAGTCGGCGGTCACCGCGATCGAGATGGTCGACCTCCTCCGGCAGCTCCCCGCATCAATGCCGGCCTCCCCCGAAAGGTGCGAGTGATGCTCCGCCTCGTCCTCCCGAAGGGCTCCCTCGAGCGCGCCACGATGCAGCTCTTCGAGGACGCCGACCTCGCGGTCGTCCGCGGCTCCGACGTCGACTACCGCGGCAGCATCGACGACCCCCGGGTCGACGAGGTGCGCATCCTGCGGCCCCAGGAGATCCCGCGCTACGTGGCCGACGGCATGTTCGACGTCGGGATCACCGGGCGCGACTGGATCGAGGAGCGCCACGCCGACGTCGTCACCCTCACCGAGCTCCACTACTCGAAGGCCACCGCCCGGCCGATCCGGGTCGTGCTGGCGGTGGCCGCCGACTCGCCCGCCCAGTCGGTCACCGACCTGCCGTCGGGCCTGGTCGTCCACACCGAGTACCCGGAGCTCACCGCGCGCTACTTCGAGCAGCACGGGGTCAAGGCCGACGTGCAGCTCTCCTACGGCGCGACCGAGGCCAAGGTGCCCGACATCGCCGACGCGGTGGTGGAGATCACCGAGACCGGCCGCGCGCTGCGCGCCGCCGGGCTGCGCATCCTCGACACCATCCTCGTGTCGTACACCGAGCTCATCGCCAGCCCGGCCGCCCACGCTGATCCCGAGAAGCGCAAGGCCATGGAGCAGCTCCAGCGCCTGCTCATCGGTGCGCTCGACGCGCGCGGCCGGGTGCTGCTGAAGCTGAACGTCGACGGCGCCGACCTCGACGGCGTGATCGCGTTGCTCCCGGCGCTGAAGTCGCCCACGGTCTCGAAGCTCTTCGGCGAGGACGGGTTCGCGGTGGAGACGGTCGTCGCCAAGAGCGAGATCAACATCCTCATCCCCGAGCTGCTCGACCACGGCGCCAACGGCATCATCGAGCTGCCGATCTCCAAGATCGTGCCGTGAGGGCCCAGTACACCGGTCGGGTCGCGACCTTCGACGAGCACCGGGGCCGGGGCGAGGTCGAGGCGCGCGGGGGGATGCACTTCCCGTTCCACTGCACCGCCGTCGCCGACGGCTCGCGCACCATCACTCCCGACACACCGGTGCGGTTCCGCCTGGTGATCGGCCCGCTCGGCGCGCTCGAGGCCACCGCCATCGCGCCGGCCGACTGAGCCGTGGAGCGGCGGCGCCTGGGCGCGAGTGGGCTCGAGGTCTCGGTGCTCTCGTTGGGCGCGATGACGTTCGGTTCGGGCATGCCGCCGATCACCACCGTCGACGAGCGCGAGGCCCGGGCGATGGTCGACCGCGCGCTGGCGGCGGGCGTGAACCTCGTCGACACCGCCGACGTGTACGCCAACGGGCAGTCGGAGGAGATCCTGGGCGCGGCGGTGAAGGGTCGACGCGACGACGTGCTGCTCGCGACGAAGGTCGGCTTCGGCACCCGCGACCCGGGCGCGCTCTCCTACGCCAACGTCGTCGCCGCGTGCGAGGGCAGCCTGCGCCGCCTGGGCACCGATCGCATCGACCTCTTCCAGCTGCACCGCCCCGACCGCACCACGCCGATCGAGGAGACCCTGCGCGCCCTCGACGACCTGGTGGCACGCGGCCTCGTGCGCGAGACCGGCACCAGCAACTTCCGCGCCTTCGAGAACGCGGCGGCGGTGGCGCACCAGCGTGCCCTCGGCCGCCCCGCCTTCACCGCCGCGCAGCTCTACTACTCGCTGGTCGGGCGGGAGGCGGAGCACGAGTTGATCCCGCAGTGCCGGGCCGACGATCTCGGTGTGATCGTGTGGAGCCCCCTGTCGAGCGGGTACCTCACCGGCCGCTACTCGTCCGGCACCGGCGGGGGCGCGCCGGGCGGACGGCGGACGACGTTCACGTTCCCGCCGGTCGATCCCGACCTCGGTGCCCGTGGGGTCGAGGCGGTCGCCGCGGTCGCGGCCGCCCGCGGGGTGTCCATGGCCCGGGTGGCGCTGGCGTGGGTGCTGGCGCAGCCCGGCATCACCTCGGCCATCGTCGGGGCCAGCAGCCTCGAGCAGCTCGACGACAACCTGGCCGCCGGCGCTCTGGTGCTCACCCCGGACGAGCTCGACGCCCTCGACGCCGCCACCGCATTGGCGCCGATCTACCCGGCGTGGTGGGATCCGGCCATGGGGATCCCCGGCCCCGTCGAGCGGGCCCACTCCCGAAGTGCCCACTCCCGAACTGAACCGGAGCCGCCGTGAGCGAGTGGACGAACCGCGACGATCGCCAAGCCGACGCCAAGGCGCAGTACGAGCACATCATGACGACGCCGGCGCCGCCCGCCATGGGGGCCTACATCGACGCCGGCGTGATCGGCTTCGTGTTCGGCGAGATGTGGCGGCGCGGCGTGCTCACCCCGCGCGACCGGCGGTGGATCACCCTGGCGTGCGTGGGTGCGGCGGACGCACCGATCCCCATGGAGACCCACACCTACGCCGCGCTGAACAGCGGTGACGTGACCAACGAGGAGATCGACGAGTTCCTGCTGTTCTTCGCGACGCAGATGGGCTGGCCGAAGGGCTCGGCCATGAACACCCACATCCTCACCGCCATGGCCAAGATCGCCGAGGAGCGGGGCGAGGAGCTCCGGCTGCCCGAGTTCGTCCCCTGGACCGACCCGGCCGACGACGACCTGCGCCGGCGCCGGGGCGAGGCCGCCTACGCCGACGTGCACGGCGTGGCACCGGCGCCCGCGCCGACCGCGTTCCGGGGCCGGGGCTACCTCGACTACCTCTACGGCGAGGTCTGGACCCGCGACCGGTACCTCACCCGCCGCGACCGCCGCCTGGTCAGCCTCTGTTGCAGCGCCGAGCTCGGCGTCGACGACGAGACCACCGAGCACCTCGAGGCCGCGCTGCGCCTCGGTGAGCTCACCTACGAGGAGCTGCAGGAGGTCGTGATGCACGTCGCGGTGTACCTGGGCTGGATCGTCGCCCGCCACCTCGACGACCTGCTGGTGGACGCGGCCACCCGCACCGGGGTGATCGGCGCCGGCTGATCGGCGATCGGGGGCGACCCGACCGACAACCGGCTGCGCATCGGTCACCCGATCGGGCTGAACGCCGGCTCACCCGTCGCCGTCGGGCCGGCGCGTGACACTCAGGCCGTTCTCGCCCGTGGCGCGGTGCAGCGCGGGACGGCGCCCGCTCGAGAGGTTGCTGGCCGTGTTCACCAGCGACACGTGGGTGAACGCCTGCGGGAAGTTCCCGAGCATGCGCCCCGACGTGGGGTCGTACTCCTCGGCGAGCAGGCCGACGTCGTTGGCCAGGCCGGCGAGGCGTTCGAACAGGGCGGCGGCCTCGGCGGTGCGGCCCAGCATCCCGAGGCAGTCGGCGAGCCAGAACG
>DATBBL010000382.1:0-4257 GCA_036271015.1 Acidimicrobiia bacterium | reverse complement strand
GACGAGATCAAGCTCGGCGTCACGTACCCGGACCTCGACGCGATCCGCAATGTCACCGACATCAGCCATGGCGACTACAAGACCACGTACAACTCGGTCATCGACGAACTGAACAAGAAGGGCGGGGTGAACGGTCGCAAGATCGTGCCCGTCTTCGCTCCGATCAATCCGATCGGCACCGCGCCCGCCCAGGAGGCGTGCCTGAAGCTCACCGAGGACGAGAAGGTCTTCGCGACCGTCGGGTTCTTCTACTTCGACGCGCCGCTCTGCTACGTGGCCCAACACGACACGCCGATCCTCGGCGGCACCATGGACCCGACATACCTGAAGCAGGCGAAGGCGCCCTGGATGACGCTGGATTCCGGTCCGGAGGTCACCCCTCGGGCAGTCGACGCGCTCGTGAAGAGCGGTGACCTCAAGGGCAAGATCGGGGTCGTCGGCGTCGCCACCGAGGAGAAGAACCTCCTCGACGCGGCCGTGCTGCCTTCGCTGAAGCGCAACGGCATCAAGAACACGGTCGCGATCATCGACGCACCGCTGAGCGACACCGTCGCGGCAACGCAACAAGCGGGCACCATCGCCGAGAAGTTCAAGTCCGAAGGCATCAAGACGGTCCTGCTGGTCGGGGCGGCGCCGAGTGCCTTCAGCAACGCGCTGAAGAACTCCGACTACCGGCCGAAGCTCGTGGGCACCCCGTTCTCGACGTTCCAGGGAGCCGCGCTCAACAAGGCGACCGACCCGGCGTTGTGGAAGGGCTCGGCCACGGCCGATATCGCCGCCGACTACAAGGACCCGAGCTTGCAGCAGTGCTACAGCACGGTCGAGAAGGCCACCGGGAAGACGATCGTCGAGCATCCGCAGCCGGGTACGCCCGACTATCAGGCTTCGGCGCGCGCCGCGTGCCAGTACATCTCCCTCTTCTCGCAGCTCGCGGGCGCCGCGGGCAAGGATCTGACCGTCGCCGGGTTCGGCAAGGCGGCGGCCAAGCTGGGCTCCGTGACCATCCCGGGGTTGGGCACCATCAAGTACGACCCGAAGACGCACACGTGGCAACAGCCGTTGTGGACCTACAAGTACGACCCGACCACGCAGCAGCTGGTGCAGGACAAGAAGATCGGCTGACGTGGACGAGCCGGCCGCGTCGACCACGACACCAGGCGACGCCGCACAGCTCGCGGTCGCCGTCCTCGACGCCGAAGCCGAGCGCGAGGCGCAGCAGGCCGCCGCGCAGGAGGAGGTGCTCTTCGCCACCGACCTCCTCCCCGGCGTGGGTGAGGAGGAGATCTCGCTCGGTCGGGCCGTGCGGATCGGTGGCGTCAGCACCTTCGTCGTGCTCCTCCTCCTGCGCTCGTTGGAGGAGCTCGAATCGGCGACGCTCTCGGTGCTCGCACCCGATCTGCGTCACGCGTTCGGGGTGAGCGACGGGACCATCGTGTTCCTCGCCGCGGCGTCGGGCTCGTTCCTGGTGCTTGGCGCGCTGCCCATGGGCTGGTTGGCCGACCGACACCGCCGTCCGCCGATCATCGGCTGGGCCAACCTGGCGTTCGCCGGCTTCCTCGCGCTCTGTGGCGCGGTCACCAATGCGTTCCAGCTGTTCTGGGCCCGGCTCGGCGTCGGCGTCGCCAAGTCGAACACCTATCCAGTCCAGGGTTCGCTCATCGGCGACGCCTATCCGATCAGCGCTCGCGGCCGCATCAACGCCTGGCTGGCGATGGGGTCGCGCTTCGTCGGCGTGCTCAGTCCGGTCATCGTCGCCGGCATTGCGTCGGCAGCCGGTGGCGACGACGGCTGGCGCTGGCCGTTCTTACTGCTCGGCTTCCCGGTCGCCATCATCGCGATCTTCGCGTTCAAGCTGAAGGAGCCGCCGCGCGGCCAGTTCGAGAAGCAGGACGTCCTCGGCGAGGTCATCGAGGACGAGCAACCCGCGCCCATCTCGGTCGAGGCCGCATTCGCCCGGCTCTGGCAGATCCGCACGCTCAAGACGGTCATCGTCGCGTTCTCGGCGCTGGGCTTCGGGCTGTTCACCCTCCCCGTGCTCACCAACCTCTTCATGGACGACCACTACGGCACCGACACCTTCGACCGGGGTGTGCTCGTCACCATCGGCGGCGTCGGCGTGCTGCTGGTGCTGCCCTTCGTCGGGAAGTATTACGACAACCTCTACCGTCGCGATCCCGCGCGAGCGCTCCGGTTCGTGGGGTTGACGATCCTCCCCGCTGCGCTCCTCACGCCGCTGCAGTTCTTCATGCCCAACGTCATCGCGTTCACGATCGTGGGCGTCCCGCAGCTCATCCTGTTGTCGATCGGGTTCACGATGGTGCAGCCGGTCCTGCAGTCCGTGGTGCCGTACCGGTTACGGGGCATGGGCTCCGCGCTCGGGTCGATCTACATCTTCTTCATCGGCGCGACCGGTGGCGCGCTGCTCTCCGGTCTGCTCACCGACGAGTTCGGAGCGCGCACCGCGGTGATCGTGATCATGGTTCCGTCGACGATCATCGGCGGGCTCTTGATCCTGCGCGGCGCGAGCTTCATCCGCAACGACCTCTCTCTCGTGGTCGCCGAGCTTCAGGAGGAGATGGTCGAGCATCGGCGCCAACAAGACTCGCCGACCGAGGTCCCTGCGCTCCAGGTGGCGCATATCGACTTTTCGTACGGGCCGGTGCAAGTGCTGTTCGACGTGGGTTTCGAGGTGAGGCGCGGCGAGGTGCTCGCGCTGCTCGGCACCAACGGTGCCGGCAAGTCGACGATCCTGCGCGCGATCGCCGGGCTCGGTACACCCGCCCGCGGCGTCGTCCGCCTGAACGGCCGCGCCATCACGTACACCACGCCGGAACAGCGCGCGAAGCTCGGGATCCGCATCCTGCTCGGCGGCAAGGGCGTGTTCCCGGCGATGACCGTGCACGAGAACCTCGAAATGGCGGCGTTCGTGTACCGCCATGACGACGCCGACTTCCGGCGCCGGCTCGACCGCGCCTACGAGCTCTTCCCGGCGCTCGCCGAACGCCGACGGAACGCGGCGTCGCAGCTGTCGGGCGGGGAGCAGCAGATGCTGGCGCTGGCGATGACGTTGCTGCACGACCCCGAAGTGCTCGCCATCGATGAGCTCTCGCTCGGCCTTGCGCCGCTCGTCGTGCAGGAGCTCCTGGGCGTGATGGAGCGCCTCAAGGCCGAGGGGATGACGATCATCCTCGTCGAGCAGTCGCTCAACGTGGCGCTGTCGGTGGCCGACCGCGCCGTGTTCCTGGAGAAGGGCCAGGTGCGCTTCGAGGGCCCGGCGGCCGAGCTCGCCGAACGCGACGACCTCGCGCGCGCGGTGTTCCTCGGTCGGGAAGGCGGCTGACCGTGGCGGTCGTGGCCACGTGGATCACGTCGCAGCTCGTGTTCAACGGGTTGATCGCGGGGTTGGAGATCGGTCTCCTTGCCATGGGCATCGTGCTCATCTACCGGTCGACCCGGGTCATCAACTTCGCGGTCGGCAACATGGGGCTGGTCGGTGCGAGCCTCCTCGCGTTGCTCGTCATCGAGTACGACATCCCGTTCTGGCTCGCCGCCATCGCATCGCTGATCGTCGGCACGTTGTTCGGCACGATCATGGAGCTGGTGGTGATTCGCCGGCTCTTCTTCGCGCCGCGCGTCGTCGTGCTCGTGTCGACCATCGGGATCTCGGGTCTCGCGCTCGCGATCGTGACCGCGTACCCGGAGATCACCGACTTCAGCGCGACCTACCCACCGGCGGTGAACCACACTTGGAACGACGTGCTCGGCGTGCGGGTCACCGGCGCGCAGCTGGCCGTGCTCGTCGTCGTGCCGGTGGTTGCGCTCGTGCTCGGGTGGTTCCTCAACCGCACGCTCGTCGGTCGCACGGTCAAGGCATCGGCCGAGAATCCCGACCTCGCACGCGTACAGGGCATCAACCCCAAGCTGGTCTCGACTGCGGTGTGGTCGATCGCCGGCTTCCTCGCCACGCTGACGATGATGTTGGTGGCGGCGGACAACGGCGGCGCCGCGCGCGACCTATTGCAGCTCGGTCCCGACACGCTCGTGCGCGCGCTCGCCGCCGCGGTGATCGCGGGCATGGTGTCGTTCCCTCGAGCCATGGTCGCGGGAATCGTGATCGGTGTCGTGCAGGCACTGGTCAACTTCAACTACCTCGACAAGCCGGGGCTCATCGACGGCCTGCTGCTCGTCGCGGTGCTGATCGCGGTGGCGCTGCAGAGCCGAGGGCGAGGCCCGGCGGAGACGCAGACGTTCTCGTTC
>DATBBL010000381.1:0-18520 GCA_036271015.1 Acidimicrobiia bacterium | reverse complement strand
CCGTCCTTCGTGGTGACGCCGGGGCCGGAACTCGAACACGTGCGTGTTCCGCTCCTCGTCGCGGACCAGGACCTGGAGGAGGAGGCCGTTGCGCACGCGCACGACCTCGAGCAATCCGGTCGTCGCCTCCAACAACACGTGGCCCCGCCGCGTCCGCACCAGCACCTGGCCCTCGGTCACCGCCACGTGGTCGTAGTGGCGACCCGCGAACAGCAGACGACGGTTCGCTGACACCGTCGTGTACCACGCCCGCGTGCCTGCCGGGCGGGGCGCCGCGTCGCTCATGCTCCGAACCCTACCGACGATGCTGCACACTGGTGGTCATGCGCATCGGCATGCTCACCGGCGGGGGAGACTGCCCGGGGCTCAACGCGGTGATCCGCGCCGTCGTCCGCAAGGGCGAAGTCTTCTACGGCGACGAGATCGTCGGGTTCCGCCACGGCTGGCGCGGCGTGATCGACGACGAACGCGTCGACCTCGGGGTGGAGTCGACGCGCGGGCTGGTCCACCGCGGCGGCACCATCCTCGGCACGTCCCGCACGAACCCGTTCCAGACCGACGACGGTCCGGCGCGCGCCCTCGACACGCTGGCGAGCGAACGCATCGACGCGCTCGTCGCCATCGGTGGTGACGACACCCTGGGCGTGGCCGCCCGGTTGGGTGCCGAGTTTGGCGTCGCGGTGGTCGGCGTGCCCAAGACCATCGACAACGACCTCGCCGCCACCGACTTCACCTTCGGGTTCCACACCGCGGTGCAGATCGCGACGGATGCCATCGACCGGCTGCACACCACGGCGGAGAGCCACGACCGCGTGATGGTCGTCGAGGTCATGGGCCGCCACGCGGGGTGGATCGCGATCTACTCCGGAATTGCCGGCGGTGCCGACCTCGTGCTGGTGCCCGAGGTGCCGTTCGACATCGAAGCCGTGTGCGAGCGGATCGAGCGCCGGCACCTTCGGGGTGCGAATTACTCGATCGTCGTCGTCGCCGAGGGCGCATCGCCCAAAGAGGGGACGATCACGGTGCAGAGCGGCGAGGTCGACCAGTTCGGGCACGTCCGCCTGGGCGGCATCAGCAACGTGATCCAGGACGAGATCGGCCGGCGCACCGGGTTCGAGACCCGGGTCACGATCCTCGGGCACGTGCTGCGCGGTGGCACGCCCACCGCGTACGACCGCGTCCTCGCCACCCGGTTCGGCATCGCGGCCATCGACGCCGTGCACGACGGCGCCTTCGGCACGATGGTCGCGTTGCAGGGCGACCGGATCGAACGCGTGCCGATCGGTGACGCGGTCCACCAGCTGAAGACCGTTGACCCCGAGCTCCTCGACGTGGCCTCCGTCTTCTTCGCCTGAGACCGGCAGGTAGCTTCACCTGATGGGTGCGCTCGACGACCTCGTCTCCCTGCTCGACCTCGAGCAGCTCGAGGTCAACCTGTTCCGGGGGTACAGCCGCGACCGCGACCGGGTGCGACTCTACGGGGGTGAGGTCCTGGCCCAGGCCCTGATGGCGGCCGGGCGCACCGTCGACGTCGAACGGCGGGTGCACTCGATGCACGCGTACTTCCTCAAGCTGGGCGACCCGAAGGTCCCGGTGGTGTACGACGTCGACCGCATCCGCGACGGAGGGAGCTTCACCACCCGTCGCGTCGTGGCCATCCAGCACGGTCAGGCCATCTTCAACCTGGCCGCGTCGTTCCACGTCCCCGAATCCGGCCCGGGGCACTACGACCGCATGCCCGAGGTCCCGTCGCCGGACTCCCTCGCGGACCCCGGCCGGCTGCTGGAGGAGGGGCCCGAGACCATCGACCGGCAGGGCGCGCCGCACGTGATCGACGCGCTGGACTTCCGTCACGTCGGCGACCCCTGGAATCCGGGCCCGAACCGGGGCGCGCCGGTGCGCGAACCCGATCAGGACACCTGGTTCCGCACGCGCGGTCGTCTGCCCGACGACTCCCTGCTCCACTCGTGCGTGGTCGCGTACGCCTCCGACCTCACGCTGCTCGGCACTGCGACGCTGCCGCACCCCCTCGGCGCCGAGGATCCCGGCTTCATGATGGCCAGCCTCGATCACGTGATGTGGTTCCACCGCTCGTTCCGTGCCGACGAGTGGCTGCTGTACCACGTGCACAGCCCGTCCGCGGGCATGGCGCGGGGCTTCGCGACCGGGCAGATCTTCTGTGCCGACGGCACGCTGGCGGTGAGCGTGGCGCAGGAAGGGTTGCTCCGGCCGATGCGTCACGCGCGATGACCTCATTCGTGCCCCACGTCGTCGACCTCCGCTCCGACACGGTCACCACGCCGACGCCGGAGATGCGGCGGGCGATGGCCGACGCCGAGGTGGGCGACGACGCGTACGGCGAGGATCCGACCGTGCGCCGGCTCGAGTCGCTGGCGGCCGGGCTGCTGGGCAAGGAGGCCGCCCTCTACGTGCCGTCGGGCACGATGGCCAACCAGCTGGCCCTGCGGCTCCTCGCCCGTCCGGGCACCGAGGTGCTCTGCGGCGAGCGGGCCCACGTGTACCGCTACGAGCACGCGGCGGCGGCGACCAACAGCGCCGCACAGCTCCGGCCGCTGCCCGACGCCGGCGGCACGCTGGCGCCCGCTGACGTCGCGCGCGCGGCGGCGTCGCAGCAGCACCACCTGCCCGCGATCTCCGCGCTGTTCGTGGAGAACACGCACATGCCCGCGTCCGGCCGGCCCTGGCGCGTCGCCGAGCTGGACGCGGTGACCACCGTGGCCCGCGACGCCGGCCTCGCGGTGCACTGCGACGGTGCGCGGATCTGGAACGCCGCGGTGGCGCTCGGCATCGCGCCGAGCGAGCTCGCCGCCGGCACCGACACCACCATGTTCTGCCTGTCGAAGGGGTTGAGCGCACCGGTGGGCTCGTTGTTGTGTGGAACGCGGGCCTTGATCACCGAGGCGCGCGAGCAGCGTGCCCGTCTCGGCGGGGGCATGCGCCAGGCGGGAGTGATCGCCGCCGCCGGTGTCGTCGCGCTCGAAACGATGGTGGAGCGCCTGGCCGACGATCACGCCCGGGCGCGCACGCTGGCCGACGTGCTCGCGGAGCTGTACCCCGACTGCGTCGACCCCGCACTGGTCGAGACCAACATCGTGTGCGCCCGGGCCGCCGCCTTGCCGTCCGGTCTCGTCGACGCGCTCAGAGCCGAGGGGGTGCTCGCGGGCACCATCGACGTCGACACCGTGCGGTTCGTGACCCACCGCGACGTCGACGACGCCGGGCTGGCCCGCGCCATCGACGCGCTCCACCGGATCGCACGTCGCGGCTGACGCCGACGGGCCGACCACTACATTCGTGATCATGGACGCGTCAGACGAGAGGCCCGCCCGCGCGCTCGCCGTCTACGCGCACCCCGACGACCCCGAGATCTCGGCCGGGGGCACGTTGGCCACCTGGGCCGCCGCCGGGACCGAGGTGTGGGTGTTGATCACCACCCGCGGCGACAAGGGCTCCCAGGATCCCGCCGCCGACCTCGACGCGCTCGCCGCGCTGCGGGTCGAGGAGACGGCGAAGGCGGCGTCGCTCCTCGGGTTCGCCGGCGCCCGGCACCTCGCCTATCCCGACGGGGAGCTCCCCGACGACCAGGCGTTGCGCGGCGCCATCACCCGGGTCATCCGGGAGGTCGCGCCGGAGGCGGTGCTCTGCCCCGACCCGACCGCGGTGTTCTTCGGCGACGGCTACTACAACCACCGCGACCATCGCGTGACCGGGTGGGCGACCCTCGACGCGGTTGCGCCGTCAGCCGGGAATCCGCACTACTTCCCCGAGCACATCGCCGAGGGCCTCGCCGTCCACCACGTGCGCGACGTCTACCTGTCGGGCACGCTCGAGCCGAACTGCTGGATCGACATCGGCGACGCGCTCGAGCGCAAGATCGACGGCCTGTTCTGCCACGCCAGCCAGCTGGTCGACGCGGGCGACTGGTTCCGCGACTTCCTGCGCCAACGCGCCGAGGACGCCGGCGCCGCCGTCGGCATCCGCTACGCCGAGCCCTTCCGCAGGCTCACCTTCGGGCCCTGACCGCCCGCGCCCGATCCGAACGCATCGGAGCGGCCGGGTCAGGACGGCGGGTTCTGGCGGCGCCACTCGGCCATGGCCCGCAGCACGAGCACCGCGACGATGCCGACGCCCCCGGCGCCGATCACCGAGCCGACGAACGTGCCGAGCAGGTGTGAGATGTCGGACTGCGAGCTGACGTCGGCGATGCCGTAGCCGATGATCCCGCCCAGGATCCCCGCCAGCACCACGCTGCCGAAGGCGAGGAGGAAGGCACCGCGCGACGGGAGCATCGGCGGGGTCGACTCCTCCGCCGGATCCGGTTCAGGAGGATCGGCCATCGGCCGATGGTATTGCCATGCAGGAGCTTGCAACTACCTGGCCGGTAGGCTCGCCCGCGATGCGCGTCCTCGTGATGCTGCCGACCTACAACGAGATCGAGAACATCCAGGACGTGCTCGAGCGCACCCGGATCGCGCTGCCCGACGCCGACATCCTGGTGATCGACGACGGCAGTCCCGACGGCACCGCCGACCAGGCGGAGAAGCTCGGCGAGCTGCTCGGTGGCATCGACGTGTTGCGACGCGCGTCGAAGTCCGGTCTCGGCTCCGCGTACCGCGCCGGGTTCCGCGTCGGGCTCGCGCGCGGCTACGACGTGATGATCGAGATGGATGCCGACCTGTCGCACGACCCCGCGGTGCTCCCCGAGTTGGTCGCGGCGGTGGAGCAGGGCGCTGATCTCGCCATCGGGTCCCGGTACGTGCCCGGTGGTGCCATCCCGGACTGGAAGTGGCTCCGGCGGGCGATCTCGCGCGGCGGCGGTCTCTATGCGCGCACCATGCTCGGGCTCTCGGTGCACGACGCCACCGCCGGGTTCCGCGCGTACCACCGGCGCAACCTCTCGCAGATCGACCTCGACCGCGTGCGCGCCGACGGCTACGGCTTCCAGGTGGAGATGACGTACCTCACCGAGTGCAACGGGGGCCGCATCGTCGAGGTGCCCATCGAGTTCCGGGACCGCAGCCTGGGCCGGTCCAAGATGTCGGGCCGGATCGTGGTGGAGGCCTTCCTCCTGGTCACCTGGTGGGGCCTGCGCGACCGGGTGCGGAACATCCGCCGCGCGCGACACTGAGGACATGGCCCTCTCGGAGTTCACCGTCGCCGGTGCGCTCCTGGAGTCTCCCGAGGGGCTGCTGCTGGTCCGCAACCAACGGCGCGGCGGGGCCACCGACTGGAGCACACCGGGCGGCGTGATCGACGCCACCGACGTCTCCCTGAGGGCCGGCCTCGCCCGTGAGGTGGAGGAGGAGACCGGCCTCCGCGTCACCGAGTGGGAAGGACCGCTCTACGAGGTCCGCGCCACCGCGGTCGAGATGGGGTGGGTGATGCGGTGCGAGGTGCACCGCGCGCTCGCCTTCGAAGGCGATCTCGTGGTCGACGATCCCGACGGCATTGTCGTGGAGGCCGCGTTCGCCGCCGCCGATGCGTGCTCGGAGTTTCTCGCGTTGTGCGCGCCCTGGGTGCGCGAGCCCCTCGCGGACTGGATCGAGCAACGCTGGGGACCCGAAGACGCGCGCGAGTACGCCTACGACGTCTTCGGCACGGGCCGCGACGCACTCCGCGTGGTGCGCACCGGCACGACGTGAGCCCGCGCGACGCCGCGAGCATTCTCCACGTCGACCTCGACGCGTTCTACGCGTCCGTCGAACAGCGCGAGGATCCGAGCCTGGTCGGTCGTCCCGTCATCGTGGGTGGACTGGGCGGTCGGGGCGTGGTGGCGGCCGCGAGCTACGAGGCGCGTGCGTACGGCGTCTACTCGGCGACGCCGATGGGGCGGGCGCGCCGCGCCTGCCCGAACGGCGTGTTCCTCGCGCCCCGGTTCGACCTCTACCGCGACGTGAGCACCGACGTCATGCGCATCCTGCGCTCGTACACACCGTTGGTCGAACCCATCTCCTTCGACGAGGCGTTCCTCGACGTCGCCGGGGTCCGCCGCATCCACGGCTCCGGGCCCGACATCGCCCGGGCCATCCGGGCCCGGGTGAAGGCCGAGACCCGTCTCGCCATCTCGGTGGGTGTCGCCACCACCAAGCTGCTCGCCAAGTTGTCCAGCGACCTCGCCAAGCCCGACGGTCTCCTCGTGGTGGAGCCGGGCACCGAGCTCGGCGTGCTGCACCCGCTGCCCGTGCGCCGCCTGTGGGGTGTGGGCCCGGCGACGGAACGCCGCCTCGCCACGCTCGGCGTCGAGACCGTCGGCGACCTCGCCGCCATCCCCGAGGACACGCTCGTGCGCACCCTCGGCAACGCCTCGGGTCATCACCTCCACGCCCTGGCGTGGAACCGCGACGAACGGCCGGTCGTCCCCGACCAGGACGTGAAGTCGATCGGCCACGAGCAGACCTTCCCGACCGACCTCCACGATCACGCCGCGCTCGAGCACCAGCTGGTCGGTCTGGCCGACGGGGTCGCGTCGCGCCTCCGGGCCGCACACGCCGCCGCCCGGACCGTCCAGCTCAAGGTCCGCTTCGGCGACTTCACCACCATCACCCGCTCCCGCACGCTGGCGGAGCCGACCGACCTCGCCGCCGACGTCGGCCGGGTGGCCCGCGAGCTGCTGGGGTCGCTCGAGGTCGGGCGCGGCGTGCGCCTGCTGGGCATCTCGGCCCAGCAGCTCGTACGCCAGGAGCCTGCTCGCCGTTCGGGCACGGAGCCGGCTCGCCGTTCGGGCACGGAGCCGGCCCCCCGTTCTGGCACGGAGGGCCAGGGCACACTGTTCGCCGATCCCGACGACGACCCCGACGAGCCCGGAGCCACCGCCGCGGGTCCCGCCGAGGAGCGCCGCCAAGCCGCGCTGGAGCGTTCGGTCGACGCGGTCCGGGCCCGCTTCGGTCCTGGTGCCGTAGGGTCCGGACGGGCGAATAGCCTGCCAAGGGAAGGCCCGGGGCCTCTCACGCGTTGAGTGGTCCTGAGGCGTGCGCGAAGATGGATGAGCACCACAGGATCGGGTCCGGCTCCGAGTCGGGGCCACCGGACCCGGGACGGGAAATGGGAGAGATGCCGCTTTCCGAGGACGAACAGCGGATCCTGCGGGAGATCGAGGAGAACCTGTCGGCCACCGACCCCAAGTTGGTGCAACAGGTCTCCGACACGACGCTCTACCGGCATTCCGCCCGGGTCATCAAGTGGGCCGTCGTGGGGTTCATCGCCGGCCTCCTCCTCATGGTGTTCACATTCACCACCACGCTCATCCTCGGCGTGGTCGGCTTCCTCGTGATGCTGGGCTGCGCGCTCGCGATCGAGCACAACGTGCGCAAGCTCGGGCGCGCGGGGATGGAGAGCCTCACCGGTTCGATGCGCAACGGCGCGCTGAAGAACATGCTCGGCAACGCCGGCAATCGCTGGCGCGAGCGCTTCGGCCGCGACGACCCGCCGTCCTGAACCCAGGGCTCCGTGGGCTACACCGCGATCCAGGCCGCTCGACTCTCCGGCTGCAGCCCCGCCCAGCTCGACGTCTGGCGCCGCATCGGGCTGGTCGTCCCCGACGACGCCGACCCCTCCGGGCCGTACTCCTTCCGCGATCTCGTGGCGCTGCGCATGGTGGCGTCCCTGCTCGACGCCGGGCTGCCCATGCCGCGGATCCGGCGAGCGGTGACCGAGCTCCTGCGCACCGGTGACGACATCACCGGCCTGCGCCTGGTCACCGACGGCGACTCGGTGTGGGCGTGCCACGACGACGGGCAGATCCTCGACGCGCTCCGGCACGGGCAGCTCGCGTTGTTCGTCGCCGTCGACCGCTTCGCCGACGAGGTGGAGCACGAAGTGCGCGCGTTCGACGCCGACCGCGACGCGTTCGTCGCCGGGCTGCGCGCCGGCGACGGCCATCCCAGCCGCGGCGGCTGACGCTCACCCGCCGTCCCTGAGCCGTCGCCGCGCGTTTCCGCCCGGTGCGGCGTGCCTGGTCAGCGCCGGGTGAAGGTGGAGAGACCGAGACGGCGACGCCACCGGCGCGCCCACGGCACGCCGTCGTCGAGCGCGCGCTCGAGGTCGTCGAGCGACGTCCACGCCTCGTGCGCGTCGTCGGGCCCGGTCGCGGCGTCGCCGTAGCGCGCCGCGCTGTACACGCGCGCGAGGTCGTGGAGCGGCCGCGCCGCGGGCGCCCCCGCGGCGCCGGGCACCGTGCGCGCGACCTCGATCGGGGTCTGCGCGGGATCGGGGGCGAGCGACGCCTCTCGCAGCCGGTCGAGCGCCTCGTCCCACGCGCCCGCGACCGCGACCGCGGGGTCGTCGGCGTCACGACGGCGGGCTCGGCGACGGTGTTTGGCCGTCAACACGGCACCGACGTACGCGAGCACGAGCGCCGCGAACAGCGCGAGCACGAGCACCACCACCAACCACGGGCCGAGGCCGTCGTCGGACGACGGTGCCGTCACGGTCGGCGCGACGGTCGGCGCCGCCGGGGTCGGCGCGGCCGTCGGCGCGGTTCCGCCGGCGCCGCCGGGGCTGGGCGGGGCGGGCGCCGCGGTGGCGGGAGTCGGGGCCGGGGTGACCGGAGCGACGCCGGTCTCGTTGGGGAGGTCGCTGCCACCCGGCGCGGGCGCCACGCCCCGTCGGGGCGGCGTGGGATCGAACATGTGCGTCCACCCCAGACCGTTGAGGTAGATCTCGGGCCACGCGTGCGCGTCGTGGCTCGAGACGTGGAACGTGCCGTTGGCGTCCCGCTCGCCGGGGGTGAACCCGACCGCGACGCGCGCCGGGATGCCCAGCGTGCGCGCCATGACCGCGTACGCACTGGCGAACTGCACGCAGAACCCGTGCTTGTCGTTCAGGAACTGGAGGATGGCCGATCCGTTGTCGAAGCTGGCGACCGAGGTGTCGTAGACGAACCCGGAGCCGCGGAAGTAGTCGCGCAGGGCCTTCGCCTTCGTGTACGGATTGGTGGCCTGGGCGTCGTTGACGATCTGCTCGGCGCGCTGTTGGATCTGGTCGATGTCGGGCGTCCGGGTGAGCTGCGTGTACGGGCGGACGGCGGCGGGCACCGGCTGGCTCATGGTCGCGAGCTGCTGGGCGTCGAACTGCGTGCCGGCGGCCACCGGCAGGTCGGAGACGACCTTGTAGCGCAGGCGGCTCACGTCGCCGGCGTCGGCGACGAGGGTGTGCGAGGACCGCACCACCAGCGTGTCGTCGAGGCTGATGGCGACGGGCTGGTACGCCGCGGGCAGCCACCGCTCGCCCAGCGGCCCGATGTCGAACTGCTGCTCGAACCCACCCGGCGCGTCGCTCGGCAGGCCGACCTGCACGCTGCCGTCACCCTGCGCGCTCAGCGTCCACTGACCGCCGCCCGCGCCGGTGTACTGGTCGAGCGCGGCGATGCGCCAGTACTCGGGCTGGGATGCCCGCACGGTGAACAGCTGCTCGTCGTTCACGTTGCCGAGCTTGGCGCCGATGTCGACGAACGGCGCGAGCGAAGGTCGGTAGCTGTGGCCTGCGGAACCGTCGCGACCGGCGTTGGCGACGTCGAGCAGTGGATCGGAGCCGGCGCCGGGGATCGCCGGCGCCGCGACCAGCGCGACCAATACCGCGGCGCCGCCCAGGAGGGCGGCCGGGGCCAGCCACCGCGTGCGCGCCGGATGCTGGGAGACCAACCAATGGCGGCGCCGGTCGAGCACGGCGAGGTTCTGGGCGAGGAGGAACGCGCCAGCGGCGACGCAGAAGCCGACGGTGAGCAGGACGCGCCACTCGCTGGTGCCCAGCGTCGACGTCCACACGAAGAACACCAGCGCGGGTGAGATCGCGGCGAGCGTCGCCTGCCGTCCGAACGCCAGCCAGTCGGCGATGGCGGCCATGCACCACACCGCGAGCACCGCGAGCAGGATCGCCCCGTCGGTGGCCGGTGCGGGTGCGGGCGCGGTGCGGAGCAGGTGCCACCCGCCGGTGAGCTGGCGGTCGAGCGCGCGCCACGTGTCGCCGCTCGGGACTCCGAGGGTTGTGGTCGACGGCTCGAGCGCGAGCAGCACGAAGACCGCCACGCCGACGACGGCCAGGAGCACGCCCACCCACACCGGCCAGTGCCGTCGCCGCACCAGCGCTCCGAGCGCGTGGGGGAGCAGGGCCGCGCCCAGCACCGGGAGCGCGAACCGACCGGAGTCGACGACGCGCGCCAGCGAGAGCGCGGCAACCGCGCTCAATGCCGCCAGCGCGAACGGCGCTAGGAAGCGGGCGCGCCGAGCCATGGTGTGGTGCCCGCGCGGGAGACCGACGCGCGGGTGAGAGCCTGGTTCCAAGCGGTCGCGAACGGCGCGACCGACGCGTCGACCACCAACAGGGACGCGGCGGCGGGGACCGCGGCGGGACGGGTGAGCACGACCACCACGCCGATGCCTGCGAGCGCGGCGAGCGCGCGCAGCGTCTCGGGCGAGACCCGGCCGAGGATGGCGACGACGAGGTCGACGCGCCGGTGCGCCCGCAGGTTCTCGAGCACCCTCGGCAGCCGGTCGCGCTCGTCGGGACCGACCGTGGCCAGCGTGTCGATCACGTCCTGCCGGGGGTTGCCGCCGGTGCCGAGCACCTCGCCGGCGCTGGTGACGACCTCGACCCGCCGCCGCAAGCGCACGAGGCGCGCGGTGACCGACGCCGCCGCCTCGACCGCGACCTCGAACGACTCCGCATCGTGCGCGCCGGAGGTGACGTCGAGCACCACCGCGGCGCGGGAACGCCACCGCGCCTCGTCCTGGCGGATCATCAGCTCGCCGGTGCGGGCGGTCGACCGCCAGTGCACGCGCCGCAGGTCGTCGCCCACCTGGTACTCGCGGAGGGTCACGAACTCGTCGCCGAGATCGCTCACGACCGCGCGCGCCGACGTCGCCTCGTGCTCGGCGCTGATCCGGCTCCCGACCGCGACCGGCGCCACGATCTCGTGCACGCGCGGGCGCACCACGAGGTCGACCTCGCCTGCGCTCGGCTCGCTGCGGCGGGCGAGACCGAACGGATCGGTGACCGACACCGCGAGGGGACCGACCCGGTAGCGGCCGCGTCGACGCGTCGGGATGCGGTACGCGGCGCGTGCGGTCCCGCCGGAAGCGAGCGGCGGCACGAGGAAGCGCGCTGCCCGCCGGCCCTCGTCGAACCAGTCGGTGGCGGCGAGCAGGGGGGTGGGGCGAATGCCCAGGTTCTCGACCAGGAGGTCGATGCGGCCCTCGCTGCCGACGTGGAGGCGGTCCGGTCGTACCCGGCGGCTCACCGCCAGCTCGGGTGGGGTCTGGAACCGCAGCCACAGCGCGACCGCCACCACCAGCACGAACGCGGCGATCCCGAGCACCAGCATCTCGAGCGCGCCGAGGAGGAAGCTGCCGACCACGAGCCCCATCGCCGCGCCCAGCAGCGACCAGCCGCGTCGGGTCAGGGTGACCGCGCGCGTCGTCGAGGGCCCGGTGGGCGGGCCCGAGGTGGCCACGTCGCGGATCTCAGCCGCCGCCCGCGCCCGGCACCGGCACCGACGTCATGATCGAGCGCACGACGTCGTGGGCGGAAACGCCCCGCAGCTGGGCGTCGGGCGCGAGCATGAGCCGGTGCTCCAGCACCGCGGGGAGCACGCGCTTCACGTCGTCGGGGATCACGTAGTGACGGCCGAAGCTGGCGGCCAGCGCCCGGGCGGAGCGCTGCAACGACAGCGACCCCCGGGGGCTGGCGCCGAGCACGAGGTCGGGATGACGACGCGACGCGGCGACCAGGTCGAGCACGTAGTCGCGCACCTCGACCGCGACATGCACGGAACCGACCAGGGCAGCGGCGTCGGCGACGTCGATCGCGCTCGCCACCGGCGTCAGCGCGTCGACGGTGGCCGACGCCTGGCCCTGCGCCTCCAGGATCGCCATCTCGGCGTCGCGCGCGGGATAGCCCATCGGGATGCGCATGAGGAAGCGGTCGAGCTGCGCCTCCGGCAGTGGGTAGGTGCCCTCGAGCTCGATCGGGTTCTGGGTGGCGATCACCATGAACGGCCGCGGGAGGCGGTACGTGTGCGCGTCGACGGTGACCTGGCGCTCCTCCATCGACTCGAGGAGCGCGGACTGGGTCTTGGGTGAGGCGCTGTTGATCTCGTCGGCCAGCACGACGTTGGCGAAGATCCCGCCCGGGCGGAACTCGAACTCGTTGGCGGTGCGGTTCCACACCGACACGCCGGTGACGTCGGAGGGCAGGAGGTCGGGCGTGAATTGGATGCGGTGGCAGCTCCCGCCGATCGACGCCGCGATCGCCTTGGCCAGCGACGTCTTGCCGACCCCGGGGACGTCCTCGATCAGGAGGTGGCCTTCGGCGAGGAGGCACACCAGCGCGAGGTGCACCTGCTCCCGCTTGCCCTGGATCACACGCTCGACGTTGTTGAGCAGGGCGGAGAACAGGCGGCCGAACGACGAGTCGCGGCTCGGCACGGTGGTGGGCTGAACCACGAACACCTCCAGCGCGGGGCGTCCCGACGGTACCAGAGGGTCCCGGGCGCTCCGCGCCGGGTCACACGGGCCGGGTACCGTGCGCCCACATGACGAACGAGCGCCCGGAAGGGTTGCCCGGCAAGGGCTTCTGGGTGCGCGCGGTGCTGCTCGTGCTCGTCCGCCCGTCGCTGTGGCCGACGGCGTTGGCCCAGGCGCACCGCCTGGCCCGCCCGCGCTGGTGGACCCGCGCGCCGTACCTCCCGCGGCCCGATCGCGAGTACCTCCGCTTCCGCTTCGAGACCCAGTACGGCAGCGCGGGACAGGCCGTCCCGCGCGACCTCGTCGCCTACCTCGAGTGGTGCCGCGACGGCGGGAACCCGGCCCGGACCGGCGGACGGCCCCGGTAAGCTCGCAGCGTTCCGATGACCGTGGAGGTCCCGACGCTTGGGAAGAGCCCTGCTGCTCAACGCCAGCTTCGAGCCTCTCTGTGTCGTGCCGATGCGGCGGGCCGTGGTGCTCGTGCTGAAGGAGAAGGCGGAGATCGTCGCGCGCAACGGCGCCGTCCTCCACTCTGAGCGGGCCGAGCTGCCCGTGCCGGCGGTGATCCGCCTGCACCACTTCGTCCGGGTGCCCTACCGCAACCGGGTGCCGCTCTCGCGCCGGGCCGTGTTCGCCCGTGACGGGCACCGCTGCCAGTACTGCAACCGGGCGGCCGAGAACATCGACCACGTGGTGCCCCGCTCCCGCGGCGGCCCGCACGCGTGGGAGAACGTGGTGGCCTCGTGCCGGGCGTGCAACTCCCGGAAGGAGGACCGCCTCCTCTCCGAGGTCGACCTCCGCCTGACCCGCCTGCCCCGCGAGCCGCAGGCCAACCTCTGGATCATGGCGAGCGCCGGCTCGATCGACCCGGCCTGGGAGCCGTTCCTCCCGGCATAGCCCCGCCCATCCCGTTCACTGCCGCCTGGCGGCCGGTTTCCGCGCCTGACCCGACAGTGAATGCGTCGGCTGACTGCACACGCGCCCCGCTCGGGGCGCGTTTTCGCGTCGCGGGGCGGAAAAGGGAGCGGTGTGGGTTGAAGAGTGGTGCGGAGGGGTGTAGGGTGCCACGAAATGGAGTGAAGTGGTGAGCAGGTGGTAGGCGAGGGAGGTCACCGCCCGGCAAGTGCCCGGCAGGTGGCGGACGAGACCGAGAGGCGAGGGGTTCCCCGATGTTCCTGGGAGAGTTCCAACACTCCCTGGACACGAAGGGGAGGGTGATCCTCCCGGCGAAGTACCGGGACCAGCTGGCCGACGGCGCGTTCGTCACCAAGGGCAGGGGCGGCTGTCTCTCGGTGTTCACGCCGGAGGAGTTCGAGACGGTGGCGAGCCAGATCCGCGAGCAGTCGAAGCGGGGACCGAAGGAGCTCAACGCCGCCCGGGTGTTCTTCGGCGGAGCGAGCGAGATCCAGCCCGACAAGCAGGGGCGCGTCGCGTTGCCGGCGAACCTCCGCACCTTCGCCCACCTCGAACGTGAGGTGATGGTGGTGGGGCTCTACTCCCGCATCGAGATCTGGGACCGGGAGCACTGGCTCGAGCTCGACCGGATGGGCGCGGAGGCGCTCACCGAGTCCGACGACCTGCCCGACTTCGGGATCTGAACGCAGCGAGACATTGACAACGGTGGGCCTGCGGGCCCGCCACCAGCCCCCCGGGCGGCGCGGCGCAAGCGCCCCTTCCGCCCGCTTCGCTTTCGTCGACGCGTCCGGGGGGCTGGTGGCGGTCCCGGGGAACAGGACGACGGGGGCGGGAACGAGGCCGGGGGAGCGATGGACGAGGCCTTTCAGCACCTCCCGGTCATGGCGGGGGAGGTGACGCAGCTCCTGGCCGCGGTGCCGCCGGGACTGGTCGTGGACGCGACGGTGGGTGGCGGGGGCCACGCCCGGGCGCTCCTGACCGCCCGCCCCGACCTCCGGCTCCTCGGCATCGACCGGGATCCCGTCGCCGTGGCCGCGGCGGGCGCGGCGCTCGAGCCCTTCGGGGACCGGGTCCGCATCGTGCAGGGCGGCTTCGAGCACGTGCCTGAAATCGTCGGAAGTGCCGACATCGTGGGAAACGAGGGAATCGTGGCGATCTTGTTCGACCTGGGCGTCAGCAGCCCGCAGCTCGACCGTCCGGTGCGCGGCTTCTCGTACTGGGCCGACGCCGCGCCGCTCGACATGCGGATGGACAGCGTGCAGACCCTGACCGCGGCGACGGTGCTGAACGAGTACTCGGAGGCCGACCTCGCCGCCCTCATCGCCCGCAACGGTGAGGAGCGGTACGCGCGCCGCATCGCGGCGGAGATCGTCGCCGCCCGTCCGCTCGCGACCACCGGCGACCTCGTGGAAGCGGTGAAGCGGGGCATCCCCGCCGCCGCCCGCCGTCGCGGTGGCCACCCGGCCCGCCGCACGTTCCAGGCCGTCCGCATGGAGGTGAACCGCGAGCTGCCGAGCCTCTCGGCCGGACTCGACGAATCGGTGCACCTGTTGAAGCCCGAGGGACGCATCGCGGTGCTCGCCTACCACTCGCTCGAGGACCGCATGGTGAAGGAGCGCTTCGCCGACTGGTCGCGCACCGAGGAGCCGGGCTACCTGCCCAAGGGTCTCCCGCGCCCCAAGCGCAACGCGCTGACCCGGCTGCTCACCCGGCGTCCGCTGCGGCCGTCGGAGGCCGAGGTCGAGGAGAACCCGCGCGCAGCCAGCGCCCGGCTGCGCGCGGTCGAACGTCTCGCGCCGTGACCACGGTCGCCGCGCCCACTCGACGGACACCGCCGGCGCGCACGCGCGCGCGCACGTCGTCGCGCCCGACCGCGCGTCCGAACGCGCGCGGCGCGGCGCGCCCGACGACGCGCGTCGCCGCCGAGCACCGCCACGTCGGGCGCTACGCGACGCTTCTCGCGCTCTTCACGGTGTTCGCGCTGGTGAGCGCGGTCGTGTTCCACGTCGTCCTCGCGCAGAACCAGCTGCGGCTCGACGGCCTCAACTCGCAGATCACCAAGGAGCAGCGCACCTACGAGCAACGCCGGCTCACCGCGTCACTGCTGGCGTCGCCGCAGCGAATCATCCAGGAGGCCGAGCGCCTCGGACTCGTCGTGCCCCCCGACCCGCCGCAGTACCTCTACGTCGACAACGCGCCGCTGCCCGGCAACGACGACGGCTCCACCGCCGACACCATCGCGAACTGGTCGAAGACGAAGCCGAGCCTTGGCCCCCAGCAACCGTGACCTGAGCGGGGGCCGCCGGAGCTCCGCGTCCGCGCGCTCCTCGGCGCCGCGTCCCGCGCGCGGCCCGGCGCGCGCGCCTGCGCCCAACCGCCATACGCGGCCGACCGCGCGCACCCAGCCGGCCCGCCCGCGCACCATCCCGCGCCCGACGCGCATCGCGCGCCCCTTGCCGCCGATCCGGCTGCGGCTCGTCGCCATCCTCACCGTCATGGTGCTGGCGTTCGCCGCCATCGGGGTGCGCCTCTTCGACCTCCAGGCCCGCGACCGCTCGCACCTGGTGTCGCTCGGTCTCGGTCAGCGCGTGCGCACGGTCACCATCCCGGCGGAGCGCGGCAACATCTTCGACCGCACCGGCAAGGTCCTCGCGGTGTCGGTGCCGCAGACCACGATCGTCGCCGACCCGCGCGTGATCAAGAACCCGGCGGAGTACGCGGCCAAGCTGGCGCCGATCGTGCAGGTCGACCAGGCGGACCTCGAGCAGCGCCTCTCGAACCGGAAGAGCGCCTTCGCGTACGTCGCCCGCAAGGCCAACGACGCAGTGACGCGCCAGGTGCGCAACCTCCACCTCATCGGCATCTCGTATCAGGACGAGTCGCGTCGTTTCTATCCGAACGGCACCATCGCGGGACCGGTCGTCGGGTTCGTGGGTACCGACAACAACGGTCTCGGAGGCATGGAGTACGCCTACGACAAGACGTTGACCGGCAAGCCCGGGAGCGTGCAGGTCGAGCGGGACCCCCAGGGCAACGACATCCCGGGGGGTGAGCGCCAGGTGTCGCCCGCGCTGCGGGGTCAGGACCTCGTGCTCACCATCGACTCGTCGTTGCAGTGGTACACCGAGCAGGCGCTCACGCAGGGTGTGGCCGCGATGAACGCCAAGGGCGGCACCGCGGTGATCGTCGACGTGCAGACGGGTGACGTGCTCGCGATGGCATCGGTCGACGGCGCGACCGACCAACACCCGGCGACGACCGCGCCGTCGGCCGCCAGCAACCGGCCGATCACCGACGTGTACGAGCCGGGCTCGACCAACAAGGTCATCACCATGGCCGGCGCGATCCAGGAAGGGCTGGTGACTCCCGACACCACGCTCGACGACGTCACCCAGAGCATCAACGTGGGTGGCACCGACTACGAGGACGTGGACCAGCACCCGACCACGATGACGGTGGCCGACATCCTGGCCCAGTCGTCGAACGTGGGCACGATCAAGATCGCCGACCGGCTCGGCGCGACCAACCTCTCGCACTACCTCGACGCCTTCGGGTTCGGGCAGCCGACCGGGCTCGACCTGCCCGGCGAGTCGTCGGGCTCGTCCTTCGAGATGAAGGACTACACCGACACGAGCATGGGCTCGATCCCGATCGGCTACGGCATCGCGGTCACGCCGATGCAGATGCTCGACGTGTACTCCACGATCGCCAACCACGGGATGGCCCGCCCGCCCCGGCTGGTGCAGGCGACGGTCGATGCCGACGGCAAGCAACACGACACCCGGCTCCCCGCGCCCCACCAGGTGATCTCGCCGGCCACGGCCGACGCGGTGACCAGCATGCTGAAGAAGGTGGTGTCGGACCCGCTGGGCACCGGCACCAAGGCCCAGATCCCGGGCTACCCGGTGGCCGGCAAGACCGGTACCGCCCGGAAGGCGCCCTACAACACCGGTGAGTACAACGCCTCGTTCGCCGGGTTCGCGCCCGCCGACAACGCGCGCCTGTCGGCGATCGTCGTGGTCGACTCCCCGCAGGGCAGCATCTTCGGTGCCGACGCCGCCGCCCCGGTGTTCCAGCAGATCATGCGGTTCGCGCTCGCCTACGAGCGCGTGCCCACCACCACCGGATGACCCGGATGGCGGGTGCCCCCGTCCTCGGTCGGGCCCGGGGCGACCGGTACTCTGCGAGTCCCGTGACCGACCCGAGAGGACGCGCACGCGTGCGTTGGGGCGACCTCCTCGCCGGTCTCGACGGGCCCGGGAGGCTCGGTGAGCTCGACGGGTTCGAGCTCATCGGCGATCCTGACGTCGAGGTCGACGCCATCACCCATGACAGCCGCCGGGTCGAGCCCGGCGCCTGCTTCGCGTGCATCCCCGGGGCCCGGACCGACGGCCACGACCACGCGCCCGAGGCCGTCGCCCGGGGCGCGGTGGCGCTGCTCGTGGAACGCCCGCTCCCGCTGGCGGTGCCACAGGCCCGGGTGCCCAGCGTGCGCGCGGCCCTCGGGCCCCTCGCCGCCACCCTGTACGGCCATCCCTCCGCGACGATGCGGGTCCTCGGGGTCACCGGCACCAACGGCAAGACCACCACCACCTACCTGCTCGAGGCGATCGGCCGGCGAGCCGGAGAGCGGGTGGGCGTGATCGGCACCGTCGGGGCGCGCATCGCGGGGGAGACCGTCGCGACCGAGCACACCACCCCCGAGGCGAGCGACCTGCAGGAGCTGCTGGCGCGCATGCGCGACGCCACCGTCTCGACCGTGGCGATGGAGGTGTCGTCGCACGCGCTCGAGCAGCATCGCGTCGACGGTGTGCAGTTCGCCGCGGTGTGCTTCACCAACCTCAGTCACGAGCACCTCGACTACCACGGTTCGCTCGACGCGTACTTCGAGGCGAAGGCGCGACTGTTCGACCCGCGACGCGCGCGATCCGCGGCGGTCAACCTCGATGATCCGCGCGGCGTGGAGCTCGCCGCGCGCGTGCGCGCGACCGACCTCGACCTCTGGACCTTCGCCGTCGACGACGACTCCGCCGACGTGACCGCCGAGACGCCGTCGTTCGCACCGGACGGCACCGCATCCACCCTCGTGGACCGTCGCGCGGGGGAGCGCGTGGCGCTGCACCTCC
>DATBBL010000380.1:0-6613 GCA_036271015.1 Acidimicrobiia bacterium | reverse complement strand
GATCCTGTCCGGCGCGTTCACCAACGACCACCTCTTCTGGTGGCCGTTCCTCGGCACGTCGTTCCCCCACGACTCGCTGCTCCCCGCGTGGTGGGTCGTCGTCATCGAGGAGGTCATCGGCCTCTTCGTCTGCTGGGTGCTCGTGGGCCAGTACGACCTCTACCTGCCGGGGCCCCGCGCCGAGTTCCTGCGCACCGGGCGGCTCCAGGCCGCGAGCTGAGCTGCGCTACTCGGCGCGGACGGGGATCCCGACGCGCGGTGGACGCGCGGGGCGCGCGTGCGCGCCGGCGGCATCGAGCACGAACCGGCCCTCACCGGGACCTTCGGCGACCGGCATGCCGAGGGCCTCGAGCAGCGCGTGGTCCTCCTCGGGGGGACGGCCCGTCGAGGTGAGGTAGTTCCCCACGATCAACGCGTTGGCGCCCGCGAGCAGGCCCATCGCCTGCAGCTCACCGAGCACGTACTCGCGTCCCCCCGCCAGCCGGAGCCAGGCACCGGGGAGGACGAGGCGGAACAGCGCGATGGCCTGGAGCGCCTCCCGCGGCGTGATCAGGCGCTGGTCGCCCAGCGGGGTGCCGGTGGGCAGCAGGAAGTTGATCGGCACCTCGCACGGGTCGAGCTCGGCGAGCTCGAACGCGAAGTCGACCCGTTGCTCGAGCGATTCGCCCATGCCCAGGATCCCGCCGCAGCAGAGCTCCATCCCGGCATCGATGGCCAGGCGGGCGGTGGCGACGCGGTCGTCGTAGGTGTGGGTGCTCACGATCGACGGGAACAGCGCACGCGGCGCCTCGAGGTTGTGGTTGTAGCGCTTCACGCCCGCGGCCGCGAGCCGCTGCGCCTGCTCCTCGGTGAGGAGCCCGAGCGAGCACGCGACCTCCAGCCCGGTCTCGGTGTGCACCGCGTCCACCGCGTCGATGACCCGGGTCAGCATCCGCTCCGACGGCCCCCGCACCGCCACCACGATGCAGAACTGGGTGGCGCCCGCGTCGCGGGTCGCGCGCGCCGCTTCGAGCACCTCGTCGAGCTGGAGGAGCGGGTACACGTCGACGTCGGTCGAGTAGCGGGCCGACTGTGAGCAGAACGCGCAGTCCTCCGGACACGCGCCCGACTTGGCGTTGATGAGGCTCTCGAGCTCGACCTCGGGTCCGCAGTACGCGAGCCGCACCCGGTGCGCGAGCGCCACGAGGTCGGGGAGCTCGTCAAGCGGGAGGGCGGCGACCGCGAGCACTTCCTCACGCGTCAGCGGTCGACGGTCGTCGAGCAGCGCACGTTCGGCCACCTGCAGGGCTGCGGTCATGGAGCGCAACCTTAGACAGCCCCTCGCGGCACCCACGAACACGAGGAGCGCCCACCCGACGCCGGTCGGCTCGTCCCCCCAAACACGGGCCGACGGCGGTCGGGTGGGCGACCTCCGGGGCACAGCATGCCCGGTGGCCGCCGGAAAACGCGCGCGCCCCCGTAGGCTGGCTCGCCGTGGTGGCGAGCGATCGACCGACGCGGGCTGCGGCGCGCATGAGCCTGGCCACCCTGGGCTCCCGCGGGGTGGGGTTCGTCAAGGTCTGGGTCATCGCCGCGGTGCTCGGCGCCACGTACCTCGGCAACACGTACCAGGCGTCGAGCTCGGTCTCCAACATCCTCTTCGAGCTCATCGCCGCCGGGGCGCTGTCCGCGGTGCTGGTGCCCACCTTCGTCGACCTCTTCCGCGCCGAGGACGACGCCGAGGCCGAGCGGCTGGCCTCCGGGGTGCTGGGCCTGGCCCTGGCGCTCATGGCCGTCGTCTCCGTCATCGGCATCGTGCTGGCGACGCCCATCGCCCGGCTCCTCTCCAGTGGCGCACCGAGCGCCCACGTGGAGGCGCAGCAGACCGCGCTCTCCGCCTTCTTCCTGCGCTTCTTCATCCCCCAGGTGCTCTTGTACGCGGTCGGGACGGTGGCTACCGCGGTGCTGTTCGCCAAACGGCGGTTCGTGATCGTGGCGGTCGCGCCGATCGCCAACGCGGTGATCCTCGTGGCCACGATGGTCGCGTTCCGGATCATGCACGGGCCCACTCCCGATCTCGACCTCACCACACCCGAGAAGCTGGTCCTCGCCATCGGGGGGACGCTCGGGGTCGTCGGCTTCGTCGGCGTGCCGACGGTCGCGCTCCTGCGGTCGGGGTTCCGTCTGCGCGCCACCCTGGGTGCCGTCGACCGCAAGCTCCGCCGCCTGCTCTGGCTCTCGGCGTGGGTCGCGTTGCAACCCGACGTCGCGGTCCTGCTCGGCGCGGCGCTCGTCATGGGCAACCAGGTCGCCGGGGGAGTGGTGGCCTACCAGTTCTGCTTCGTCGCGTTCCTGGCGCCCTACGCCATCCTGGCGCAGCCGATCCACACCACGATCCTGCCCGAGCTCACCGTCGACGCCGGCGCCGGCGACATGCGGTCGTTCGCCGATCGGCTCCGGTGGGGGCTCGACAGCATGTCGCGACTGCTGCTGCCCGTGAGCGCGGCGTACGTCGCGCTCGCGCTGCCGGCGATGCGCGTACTCGCGGTGGGCAACAGCCGCCACGACGCCGCCCTGTTCGCCGCCGCGCTCGCGTCGCTCGGGGTCGGGCTCTTCACCTACGGCACGTTCCTGTTCTTCGCACGTGCGTCCTACGCGCTCGGCGACAGCCGCACCCCGGCGATCATCGCCGGCGCCAGCGCGCTGGTGGGCGCGGGGGTGATGGTCGTCGGCGGGCTCACGTTCGAGAGCGACACCGCCAAGGTCGCCGCCCTCGGCCTCGGGCACAGTGCCGCGTACCTCGTGGGCACCCTGGTGCTCGGGTTCGTGCTGCGGCGACGCGTCGGGCACGGCTTCTTCCCCCATGCGTTCCTCCCCGCGCTGGCGGCGTCGGCCGCACTCGGCGGGCTGGCGTGGTTCGTGGAGCACCTCGTCGGGCCGAGCGGGCGGCTCGCCGACGTCCTCGTGCTCGTCGCCATCGGCCTCATCGGGCTGGGCCTCTACCTCCTGCTGCTCCGGATGTTGCCCCAACGCGGCGCGCGGCTCGAGGCCGCGTTCGAGCCCATCGACCCCGATCTCGCCGTCGAACCGTGATCCACCGCGCTGCGGTCGCGCTCGTCAGCCTCGCGGTGGCGACCGTCGCGTCCGTCGCGTCCGCGGGTCACGCCGAGGCGGCGACGGCGCCGTCGGCCTCGGGCGGACCCGCGGTGCAGCGCGTCCTGGTGATCTCGCTCCCGGCGACGTCGTGGTCCGACATCGAAGCGGGGGACGACCCGCACCTCCAGCAGCTGCTCTCGCAGTCGGCCGTCGCCGACATGATCACGCGCGCCGCCGGCCGCAAGAGCTCGATCGCCGGCGGGTACACCGCGCTGGGTGCCGGGGGCCGCGCCTCGGCCGTCACGCCGCTCGCCGGCCAGGCGTTCGAGCCCGGCGAGCCCTACGGCGAGAGCACCGCCGGCGACGTCTTCCGGCAACGCACCGGCGTGACCGCGACCAGCGGCCTCGTGCACCTGGGCCTCGACGCCTTGGTGCGGGAGAACGCCGACGGTCTCTACGACCCGACGATCGGCGCGCTCGGTGACGACCTCGCCGAGCACCGGGTGCCGCGGGCGGTCATCGCCAACGGAGACGGCGCGCAGCCGGTGGTCGACGACTCGCTGCCCGAGTTCCAGCGCGCCGCGGTCAACGCGCTCATGGGGAGCGACGGGCGCGTGCCCGGCGGCGCGGTGGGCGACGAGCTGCTCGAACGCGATGCGCACGCGCCGTTCGGAGTGCGCATGGACAACGACGCCGCCTACCGAGCGTTCTCGAGCGCCTGGCCCACCGGCGGCGTCGTGCTGGTGGAGGGGTCCGACCTGCTGCGCGCGGACCTCTACACCGACTTCCTCACCGACGACCAGGCACGGGTCCAGAAGCAGGCCGCCCTCCACCGCACCGACGAGCTGGTGGGCCGCATGCTCGCCGACGTCGACTCTGCGCACGACGCGGTGTTCGTCGTGAGCCCGGCGTCGCCCCGGCGCGGCTCGGGCCTGGCGGTGTCGGGCATCCGCGCGCCGGGGGTGAAGCCCGAGTTGCTCCGCTCGGCGACCAGCCGGCGGGACGGCTTCGTGTACGTGATCGACATCGCGCCGACCATCCTCGACCTGCTCGGGTTCCCGACACCGTCGACGATGGAAGGCCGCACCATGGAGGTGGTGTCGGGCGGCCTGGCGCACGGCGACCGCATCGGGGCGCTCATCCACGCCAACGAGGACGCGGTCTTCCGCGATTCGAAGGTGGCGACGGCCAACAACATCGTGCTCGGTCTCGCGGCCGCGCTCGCGCTCGCGACGTGGTTCGTACTGCGACGCGCGCGCCGGCGCGCCGGCGCGGTCCGGTTCCTGGCGCTGGGGGTGCTCGGGTTCCTCTTCGCCACCTACCTCGCCGAGCCGCTGCACTTCGGTCGCCGCGGCAACGCAGCGGCGTTCTTCGGGTTCCTCGCGGTCGGGGCGGTGGTGTTCGCCGCCGCGTGCTCGTTGCTGGGCGCGCGCCGCCGCTACCTCCCGCTCGCCCTCGCCTTGGCGGCCACCGTCGCGCTCCACGTCGGCGACCTCCTCACCGGCGCCCGGTTGGAGCTCAACACCGTGTTCGGGTACTCGGCGACGGTGGGCATCCGGGTGTCGGGGCAGGGCAACATCACGTTCTCGCAGCTCACCGCGGCGACGCTGCTGCTCGGCGGGCTGGCGGTGTGGCGCCGCCCCCGCCGCTCGACGGTGTACGCCGTCATCGGGATGCTCGCCATCACCCTCCTGGTCATGGCCGCGCCGCCGTGGGGCGGTGACTTCGGCGCCGCGATCGCGGGTGCACCGGGCTTCGGCCTGTTCGCCTGGTTGCTCCTCGGACGCCGCGTCCGGCTCCGCACCGTGGTCATCCTCGGTGCGGTGCTCGTGGTGGCGGGGCTGCTCGTCGGGTTCGCCGACCTCCTGCGCCCGAAGGACCAGCAGACCCACGTGGGCCGGTTCTTCGACCAGGTGGCGACCGGAGGGCTCGGGGACTTCTTCCTCACCATCCGCCGGAAAGCGACCGAGAACATCAACTCGTTCACGAGCACCCGCCTGCTCTGGATCCTGCCCATCGTGGCGCTCCTCGTCTGGTTCCTCTGGCGTGTGCGCGGTGGTCGGGTGCGGCCCCTGTTCCGGGAGGTGCCCGTCGTCCGCCAGACGATCTTGGCCCTCGTCGTGGTCGCGTTCCTCGGCTACGCGCTCAACGACTCCGGCGTCGCCATCCCCTCGCTCATGGCCGTGGTGTTCGAGTGTGCGCTGGTGTACGTGGCGCTGGTCCCGGCGCGGGAACCGGTCACCGACGCGCCGAACCCGCCGCCGGTCGTGCCCGACCCGCCCGTGTCCGACGAGCCACGTGCCCGGGAGCCTCAGCTGGTCTGATCGCGGGCGGCCGCGGTGAGGAACGCGGGCCTGGTGATCCCGGCGTCGTCGAGCTGCCGGGCGAGCCGGGCGTTCGGTTCCAGATAGCGGGCCGCGAGCTCGGCCCGCACCGGGTCGGGGATCGACTCCTCGGCCGTACGGCCGTTCAACCGGTAGTACCAGGAACGGAGCGCGCGCTTGGCCTCCGGGTGCCGGCGCAGCAGCCGCTCCAGCCGGTCGTTGCCGGTGAGCGCGACGCGCTGGAGGGTCCTGCTCTTGAACCCGGTGGTGCGGTTCTCCGAGCTCAGCGCGTCGGCCGGGAAGCGCCCGGGGTCGAGACCGAGGTCGATTGCGGTGGCCCGCAACGTGTCGGCCGGGGCGGAGACGAGCTGCTGGAAGTCGAGCACGTGCAGCCGTTCGGTCCCGAAGCCGTCGAGCCACGCGGGGAGGAAGTCGGCGTAGCAACCACCGCGGTACGCCATGTACCGCTCGTTGTCGGGATCGCGGAAGTCGTCGGGCCCGAGTCGGTCGGCCGCGGCGAGGTAGTCCTCGATGGGGTAGTCGGCGGGGAACCGCAACCGGACCTTCTGGTACGTGAAGAAGGAGACGGCGCGGCTCACCGGCTCCCGGAGCACGACGAGCACGTGTGGGTTCACCAACCGATCGCGCATCGCCGACGCCACCGCCTCGGAGCCGTAGAAGTACGACGGCGTCGCCTCGAGGTGGACGGCTCGGTCGCCGGCGTGGGCGAAGTAGCCCTCCCACACCGAGGCCGACGCGAGCGGCTCTCCGTAGCGCGGCGGGAGGAAATAGCGCGTCTCCTTGATCGACGACGGCGCGACGTCGGGATGCGTCGACAACGAGACGAACAACGACGTGGTGCCCGCCTTGTTGACACCCGCGATGATGACGTCGGTGCGCTCGACCGCCACTGGCGTTTGCCCTCCGAGGCCGACCGGTGGTGAGCCATCGAAGTTAGGTCACGAACCTGTGAGCCCGATGAGCATCGCGTTCGGGCCGGGCGAACGAGAGTCCGCGTCGGGCGTCGCGGCCCGGGCTAGCGTCCCCCGTGCCTTGATCACCACGACCGTCTACGTCATCGACACGTCCGTGCTGCTGGCCGATCCACTGGCCGTGACGCGCTTCGCCGAACACGAGGTCGTGGTCCCGCTCGTGGTCCTCACCGAGCTGGAGGGGAAGCGGCACCATTCCGAGCTGGGGTGGGCGGCACGGCG
>DATBBL010000379.1:0-8911 GCA_036271015.1 Acidimicrobiia bacterium | reverse complement strand
GAAGGGCTGCCACAGATCGTGATCGGTCCCTACCTCCAGGACCGGTTCGTTGCCGGTGAGAACCGCACGTTGCTGTCGATGTACTCACCGCTGACCTTCCGACGCGCCACCGTCGACGGCAAGCCCGCCTCGATCGCACCCGGGCGCGAGCGGGGCCGCAACGTCTACTCGGTGCTCGAGCAGGTGCCCTCGCGCACGCAGAAGTCGACGACCACCAAGCTCGCCGGCCCGGTCGCGCTGCACCAGGGCTGGTACACGCTGCGCGTCCGTGCCCAGCCGACCTTGAATCCGGACCGGGTCCACGTGTCGGTTGCGGTACCCGAAGGTTGGAAGATCGACCGCGCACCGAAGATGGAGCGCCTCTTCGCGCGGCGCGTCAGCGTGAACGTCGTGGGCGACAAGTCGATGACGTTCCGGGTTCACATCACGCCCGACGCGGGCAGCCAGAACCTCTGGGACCGCCTCGTCTCCGGAGATTGAACGGCGGTCCCTCGATAGGCTCGGCGTGGTGGTGCCCCTTCGCATCCTGGTGGTCTGCACCGCGAACCAGTGCCGTTCTCCGTTGACCGCGGTGCTCCTCCGGTCGCGCGCGGCGGAGCGCTCGCTCCCGGTCGAGGTGGCGTCCGCCGGTGTCCAGGCCGTCTCCGGCATGCCCGCCACCGCGCCGACCGTCGATGCGGCGCGTCGGTTGGGCGCGGACCTGGTGGCGCACCGCAGCACTCCACTCGCGTCGGACGCGGTGCGCGGCGCCGACCTCGTCCTCGGGCTGGAACGACGCCACGTGCAGGAGATCGTGCTCCTCGATCCGCGGGCATTCGCCAAGACCTTCACGCTGAAGGAGCTCGTCCGGCGGGGCGCCGACGCCGGCCCCCGCGAGCGGGACAAGCCCGTCGCCGACTGGCTGGCGGAGCTCCATCGTGGTCGTCGTCCGACCGACCTCCTCGGCGCGTCCATTGACGACGACGTGATCGACCCGACCGGCTCCGACGCGACCGACCACCACGGCACCGCGGAGGCGATCGACCGGCTGGCGTCGGAGTCGCTGGCGCTGCTCTTCCCCTGAGCTGGGCGGGGACCGCTCCAGTCGGACGAGGCCGAGTTCGCCGAACCCAGCTCGGGCACGAACATCTCGCCGTCCTTGCGGTGCGACCCGTTGCCTACCCGGACGGGCTACTGCCACTGTCCGCGACCGACTCCAGCGCCCCAGCGGCCTCGAGCGCGCGGAGCAGCGGGCCGAGGTCGCGCACCACGACGTCGGGCGTGGAGCCGTACGCAGCTGCCAGCGCGTCGGCCAGCTCGTCCTCGGACCGCCACTCGGCGAGCAGCTGCCACACCGCGGGACCGGTGCCGGCCAGCGTGATCACGTCGGGCGCGCCGGGCGGGAGCAACACGACCGCGTCGAGCGAACGTCGCCAGAGCACGCCGGGCCGGCGCCGGATGCGGCGGCCCGTGGTTCCGTCGGTCATTCCGGCCCCGGGTCGGGCCGCGCGTCGGCCGCGACTCCGGCGAGGAGTCCCTCGGCGCCGAGCTCGCGCACGATGCGCATCGTGTCGGCGAGGATCAACTCGTACGACAGGCCGAGCTCGCCGCTGATGTCGCGCGCCAGGTCCCGCACACGCGCCTCGCCGTCGAAGCACGACCAGACGAGGCTCGCGGTGGGATTCAGGTGGTGGAGCCGGTCCTCGTGCTCGTCGAGCAGCACGAGCTCGCCGTCGATCTCGACCGAGTACACCGACGCGGCGCGGGCCGGCGCGAACTCGGCATCGAGAGAACCCGCGGTGCGCTCAGCCATTGCCGCCGTCCGGCACGAGTGCGTCGACCAACCGGCACGCGGTGTCGAGATCGCCGACCGTCAGCCGGTAGCAGTCGACGGACCGGATCACGCGAGCGAGCGCGTCGAGCGAACGCCGCGACTGCTCGTTGAACCGAAAGGTGTTCCGCGCCAGCTCGACCAGGCCCTCGGCGCGCCCGATCGGCACCAGGGCGGTCGGAGCATCGGCCGCGTAGCGCGGGAACACGACGTACCCGGCCCGGCACCGCGCTCCGACCGCATCGGCCCGGAACATCGACGGCGGGACCTGCCACTGTTCGACGTCGTAGGTCCTGGCGTTGGGCGGCCGTGGCGGCGCCAACTCGGGGAAGAGGTGCTGGGATCCCGGGTCCACCGACAGGGGCTTGGGGAACGGCTCGATGTCGCCGGTCTCCCAGTCGAAGGCGACCGCTTCGTCGGTGAGGTACGACCAGCCCGAGCGCACCAACCCCGCGGTCAGCGTGGTCTTCCCGAACTCCATGTGCGCCGGGAGCACGCACGCGAGGCCGTCACGCACCACGCCCCCGGCGTGGCTGGTGACGGAGTACGCGGGATCGACCGCCCGCTGGTTGACCCACTGCACGAGGTGTACGACGAAGGACCCGACCCCGGCCGCGTGGAGGACGGTCTCGCCGTCGAATCGCAGCTCGACGGCATCGGGTTCGTCGCCGGCGGTGACCACCTCGTACGCGACTGCGTCACCCGGCGGAGCCGCGAACCCGTCGAGCAGCCACTCGAGGTACTTCCCGAGCGCGTCGTCGTCGACCGCGAGCGCGAAGTCCAGCGCGAGGGCGTGGAACCCTCGGGTCACGTACACCGGAGTGCGATCACTTCAGGATCCGGTGCCAGGCCCGCCGGAAGTGCCCAGCCGCGTTGAAGCCGCGGGCCGCGAGATATTCGCGCTGCGGGAACATGATCGCCCGAAGGTAGGCGAACCGGGCTTCCACCCCGGGCAACACGAGGAGCGCCGCGAGCTGGCCCGTGAACGCGCGCGCCGGGCCTTCGTGCCATTCGAGCATGCGGCGCTGGCGGGTGCTCGGTACGAAGCGACGGGCCCACTGCACGACCGGCGGTTCGGCGGTGAGGCCGAGCTCGTCCCAGGCCAAGGTGACGGCACGCGCCACGATCGGCTCGCACTGCCACTCGCGCGCCATGAGCAGCACGTCGACCAGGTTGGGCTTCTCCCGATGGACGAGCTGCGCGAGGTCGCGCAGCGACATCAGTCGCGGCGGCCAGTCGCCGAGCGCCGCCGCGTAGCTCGCGTGGAGGAGCCGCTGCGGCATCGGGAGCGCCTCGAGCTCGACGATCCCGAGAGGAAACCGGTACGGAGGGGCGAACAGGTCGTCGAAGCGGACGGTGAGGCCGTACGCGCCTTCGACGAACGTGCGGTGGAGGTCCAGCTCGAGGCCACCGACCTTCAGCATCACCTCCTTGCCGAAGCGGTCGTCGAACCCGGGTCGGAGCTCCGGCTGTGGGCGCTCGGCGTCGAACGCCCGGGTGAGGACCCGGGACGCCCGGGTCAGCTCGGACGCGGGCACCAGGAGGTCGACGTCGCCGAAGACCCGCTCGCTCGGATCGTCGTAGGCGGTGTGGGCGAGCGCCACGCCCTTGAGCACGCGTGAGTCGATGCCGGCACGGTCGAGCGCCGCGGTGGCGTCGAGCACGAGGCGCTCGATGCGCAGGCAGTGGGTGAGCCACGCCCGGTACGTCTCCTCGAACGTGCGCTCCTGTTCGTCGGTCAGGCGCACCGCGCCGGCGCGTATCGCGGCCCCGAGCTGACCCAGGAGCCGGTGCTGCTCGCACGACCAGAGGAGCTCGTCGAATTCCTCGTCGCCCAACGCGGCCTCGTCGACCGTCAGACGCGACGGCAGGCCGAACGCTGCGATCGCCGCGGCGGCGATCGTCATCGTGGCCGGGCGCGTTCCTGCTCGACGGCGCCTGCCTCCATCTCGTGCTTGGAGGGGTACAGCGCCAGCAAGACGAACACGAACGGCAACGCCTGGGTGCGTTGCCGCGCCAGGATTCCGAAGTTGCTGATGGTGCCGAACGCGAAGAAGAAGATGAGCAGGTACACCACCGCGTACGTCACGTACGGCTCCGACCGCAGCCGTCCGAACAACGACACGATCCGCCGCCACGACGCCGCGCAGAGCACGAACAGGAACAAGGCTTCGAGCGAGGTCGCGATCTGCTCGGCACCGCTCGACTCGATCGGGAGCGGTCGGAACAGGATCGTGAAGCTGGCTTCCACGTAACCGAGCGGGTTCTGCGGATCGGCGGCACTGAAGGTGGAACCACCTTCCTCCGTACGGCGGTTGGTCTCCAGGGCCGCGTTCACCGACGAGCTGCTGAAGTCGTCGACGTCGAGGACGGTGGCGGTCCGCGAGGCGAGGATGCCCCCGAGGACGATGAGGACCAACAGTCCGGCAACCTTGGCGATCGAGCTCGGGGTGACCCCGGGTCGGCTCGACTCGCGCCGGCCGACCAGGAGCGCGACGCCGAACGCCAGCAGCGCCATGAGGGAGACGTGCGGGCGCACGAAGCTCCCGAGCAGCAGACCGAGCACCAACAGCGTGTACCCGCCGGGTCGGCGCACGAGCACGCGCGCGGCGCCGACCGACGCGATGCCCAGGGTCAGGAGCATCCAGCAGTCCTTGCCGATGCTCGACGGCCAGAACGCGAGCGAGGGCCACAGGAAGATCAGCAGCGCGTACCGGCGGTGATCCGCGTTGGGGAGTGCGGTGACGAACGCCCGGTAGAGGAGGTAGCACCCGATGAACCCGAGCCACGCGAACACCAGGAACTTCGCGGCCACGTTCGGGCCGGTGAAGACCGAGACGACCCCGCTGATGATCCGCATCGCCCCGGTGCCGGGCACCGGCGCCCCCGGGTCGACGCCGAACCGGAAGTGTCGGAAGGCTTCCGCGAGCCGGTTACCTTGCTGGTCGTACACGAAGGCATCGGCACCGTGCGCCATCCGGTAGAACGCGGCGAAGAAATGCAGGCCGAGTCCCGTGGCCGCCAGACCTGCGAGGTCGAAGCGGTGCTCGCGCCGGCCTGCGGCCACCAGAACCGGGAGGGTGAGCAGGGTCAGCAGCGGAATGACCACCAGGCTCGAGCCGGCCGCCCACCCGTACCCGAGCCACTGCCACATCCAGAAGGCGATGGTGAACGCGAAGACCGCGCAGGCAACGGGCTGCCACGAGAAATGCTTCGGCGCGGCCGGCCGCGCCGGGAGGAGCGGCGGCCGGTAGGCGCGGCGCGGCGGCCCGGGTGTGGTCACGGCCGGCTAGGACGTCTCGTGGTCCAGCGGTCCTGGAACAGTGACGGTGTGCGGAGCCGCGCGGTCGGCAGTCGTGGGCCGATCGGCGCGACGACGTGACGGCTTCCGGCCGGTTTGGTAGTAGTAGTAGTACTCCGAGCTCGGCTCGCCCGATGCGATGAGCACCACGCCACCGAGCGGCGCATCGAGGCGGGTGAGCACGTCGAAGGCGCGCTCCGCCTTGTCGGTCGTCGAGATCTCGGACCGTGCGACCAGCAGCACGAGGTCGGCGGAGCCGACCACCTCGATCGCGTCGTTGGCGGTCAGCACCGGCGCGGTGTCGAGGACGACGACGTCGAAGCGGTCCCGTGCCGCCGCGATCACTTGGCGTTGCGCGGCGACCACCTGCGACGGGTTCGCGTTCGGGTCGTGCAACACGTTGGTAACGATCTTCACACCCGGTACCGAGGTCGCCTGCACCGTGCGCGGCAGGTCCTCGACACTGAACAACCGGTGCACGGTGGGCCGCCGGAAGTCGCAGTTCACCACCAGCACGGAGGCTCCCGACTCGGCGAACACCGCGGCAAGGTTGGCGCTGGTGTTGGTCTTGCCCTCGCGCGGTGACGCCGAGGTGACCATGACCACGAGGCACTCGGTGCGCGGCTCGGGCTCGAACACCGGATCCACCGACGCCGCGCCGTCCATCACGTCGTGACCGTTCCCATTCCCGTTGCCGTTGCCCTTCCCGGTGAGCGCGGCCCGCTCGGGCGGCCCCGGGTCGACGGTCGCGGTCTGGAAGAGCACCGAGGTCCGGATGGCGCGAAACGCCTCGGCCACCCGCGAGAGCGGCGCGGTGACGGAGACGATGTTCCCGTCCTTCTGCTGGGACCGGGTGAACTTCGGCACCTCGGCGAGGACCGGGAGCCGGAACGCGGCCTCGGCGTCGGTGCGGGTCCGGATCCGATGGTCGAGGCGATCCAGCACCAACGCCAAGGCCACGCCGGCCAGGAGACCCAGGAACGCACCGAAGAGACCACGCGACACGGGGTCGTCGAGCGTGGTCGATGAGCTGCTGACGCTGATTGCTCCGCTGCCGTCGCCCGACGCCGCGTCCGCCCGGAGGTTGTTCTGCCCCGAAGCGCCGAGACTCAGACGGGATTCGTACTCAGCCTTGGAGATCGGGATCGCATCCGCGCGCTCGAGCTTGCTGAGGCGACTCGTCGGCGTGCCCGCGGTGGCAAGCTGCTGGAGCTGGCCGTACACGGTGTAGTACTGGTTCTGCGTGGCGTCGTACTGCTTCTGGATCGTGTCGACGTCGGGCGGAGGCGGCACCGCCCGCACCTGCGCGAGGAAGTCGTCGGCCTGCGACTTCAGCGACGCGAGCTGTTGGTTCAGCACGTCGCGTTGCTGGTTGTAGCGGCTGAGCAGCCGAGCGTCGAGGTTCTTCACCAACTGATCGGCGAAGGCGTTCCCCAAGGCGGCGGCACGGGTCGGGTCGGGATCGGTGGCGGTGATGGCGATCGTGTTCGGGATCTGGCTGGTGAGCGTGACCACCTGCTCCGACAGCTGCCGGCCCGACTCCGAGGTTCCGAGCTGCTTCGCCACCGCGTCGGGCACGTCGCCGGTGGTGACGAGGATGGCGACCTGGTCGACATTCGTGTACGCCTGATTGCCCGAGTCGTTCGACGACGTGTCGAGCTGCAGCGTGCTGGTCGCCTTGTAGTAGGTGCGTTCCTTCCCGCTCGACCCCTGGAGCTGGGTCGAGGCCGCACCGAGCGCGCCACCGACGACGACCAGCGCGACGATGACCAACCATCGCCGCCGCAACACACGAAAGTAGGAGAGCAGGTCCATCGAGCGGGAAACAGGTTCCTCGTCGTTCGAAGGTCGCCCGGCGGGTGGGACGGGCCGACGGCACCGCGGGGCAGCCTAGCGTCCTCACTCGGTGACCTGGAGACGCAGAAGGCTCGGAAACATGGCGAACGGTTCGCTCGTGCACCTCGTCGCCTCGACCGATCGGCGGGGTGCCGAGACCTTCGCGGTCGACCTCTCGGGGGCGCTCGCCGCGCTCGGTTGGCGCTCCGAGACGGTCGCGCTCGCCCCCGGCCGCAGCGGCGGACTCGACCTGGAGCCCGTCGGGGACGCTCCCGTGTCGTTGCGCACCGTGCAGGGACTCCGGCGCCGCACCCGGGGCGCGAACGTCGTCGTCGCCCACGGCTCGACGACGCTTCCGGCGTGCGCCCTGGCGCTCGGCGGCCGCGGGCGACCGTTCGTCTACCGCAACATCGGCGACCCGTACCACTGGGCGACCTCACGTCTGCGTCGCCTCCGCACCACCGCCTTCCTGGCGCGGGCGGCGCAGATCGTCGCGCTCAACGAACGCTCGGGCACCGCGATGCGGGAGCTGTACCGAGTGCCGCCACGGAAGCTGACCGCGATACCCACCGGCGTGTCGAGCCGATCACATCAACCGGCTCCTCCGGACCGACGAGCGACAGCACGGCTCGGACTCGGCATCGGGAGCGCCGCGACGGTGGTGCTCACGATCGGTGCACTCAGCCCGGAGAAGGGCGTCGATCTTGCCATCGATGCCCTCGCCGACCTCGGTGATGCGCTCCTCGTCGTGGCGGGCGACGGTCCGGAGCTCGCCGCGCTCGAGCGCCGGGCCGATCGCCTCGGTGTGACCCGGCGCGTCCGGTTCACCGGCAGTCATCGCGACCTGTCCCACCTGTACGCGGCGGCCGATGTCGTGGTCCTTCCGAGCCGGACCGAGGGGCTCCCCGCCGTCGCGATCGAGGCCGGCATGCGGGGGCTCCCGGTCGTCGCCACCGACGTCGGGTACGTCACCGACATCGTCGAGGACGGCGTGACCGGGTTCGTGGTCTCTCCCGGTGATCCTCGAGCGATCGCCGCGGGGATCGTCGACGCGCTCGCTCACCCCGAAATCGGTGGCGCGGCGCGAGCGCGCTGTGTGCTTCGATTCGATCTCGAGCCCGTCGCCGCCCGGTGGGACATGCTCCTCACATCACTCTTGGATCTTCGATGAGCGCCGGCCAGGAACCGACGGAGCGACTGCATGCCGTCCTCGTGACGTTCGAGCGACCGCTCGAGCTCGCGACGATGCTCCGGGTGCTGGCGGAGGGCACCGAACGCGTGGACTCGCTCGTCATCGTGGACAACTCGCGCGTTCCTGAGGGTGAACCGGATGGAGCGGCCGACGCGGCAGACCACGTCATCATGATCGAGACCCATGAGAACCTCGGCCCGGCCGGCGGTATCGCCCTCGGCATGGATCGGATCCTCGCGACCGCAAGTGACGACGATTGGATCCTCGTCCTCGACGACGACGATCCACCACCCACTCCCGAGTCTCTCGCCTCGTTGCGTCGCTTCGCGCACAGATATGTCGACGACGACCCTGCGGTGGGCGGCGTCGGGTCGAACGGCGGGAGGTTCGATCCCAAGACGGGAGAGATCCGCCGCGTGCCGGACGCCGAGCTGCGCGGTCCGGTGGACGTCGACTATATGCCCGGTGGCGCCCTTCCCCTCTACCGCGTCCGCGCCGTCCGCGACGTCGGCACGCCGATGCCCGAGATGTTCTTCGGCTTCGACGACCTTGAGTTCGGGCTCCGGCTCCGGGCAGCCGGGTACCGCCTCGTCGCGCACGGCGACATCTGGCGCGACAACAGGGAACGAACTGCCCGGCTCGGCCTCGGCGCCTCCTTGCGCTCCACACGTGCCACCAACTCGGGATGGCGGCTCTACTACTCCCGCCGGAACCTGATCGCCATCCTGCGTCTGCATTCCCTCCGGTGGCCCGCAGTTCGGGCATCGGCGAT
>DATBBL010000378.1:0-33436 GCA_036271015.1 Acidimicrobiia bacterium | reverse complement strand
CCATGCACCAGCTCCAATCGCTCCTCGACGACGGTCGCGGCCCCGATGTCGCGCCCGAGCTGCGATCGGCGGCGAACGTGGCGGAGGCGATGCGACGAACGGGCGCGCACGAGATCACCTGCGTCATCCACGGCGACACGCATTCGGGGAACTCGTACCTCGACGCCCACGGACGAGCGTGCTGGCTCGACTGGCAGGTCGTGCAGCGCGGGAACTGGGCCACCGACGTGAGCTACCACCTGGCGACCGTCCTCGACATCGAGGACCGTCGCGCCCACGAGGCCGAACTGCTGCGGCACTATCTCCGCGAGCTCCGGTCGCTCGGCGCGCCCGCGCCGGCCTGGGACGATGCGTGGGAGCAGTACACGCTCGGCTTCTCGTACGGTTACTTCTTGTGGGTGATCACGCGGGTCAGCTCGCGGGCCGTGGTGCTGATCCACATCCCCCGTCTGGCGGCGGCGCTCACCGACCATGACACGTTCCGTCGGCTCGGCGTGATCTGAGTCGTCCTCGGCGAGTTGCAAGGGAGAGTCGAGTGCCCGAGTCGAACCTCGAGCCGTTCCGAGTGGAGTTCGATCGCAACGCGATCGACGACCTCCGCGCCCGGCTGCAACACACGCGGTGGCCGGAGCGCGAGACGGTCGACGACTGGTCGCAGGGGATACCGCTGGCGTTCGTCCAGGACCTCGCCGCGTACTGGCGAGACGAGTACGACTTCGACGCCGCCCAGAACCGGATGAACGCATGGCCGCAGTTCGTGACCCGGATCGACGATCTCGACATCCACTTCGTGCACGTCCGCTCGCCGGAGCCTGACGCGGTGCCCCTCGTCATGACCCATGGCTGGCCCGGCTCGATCGTCGAGTTCTTCGAGGTGCTCGGCCCGTTGACCGATCCGGTCGCCCACGGCGGCGACCGCACCGATGCGTTCCACGTCGTGTGCCCGTCACTGCCGGGCTACGGGTTCAGCAGCAGACCGTCGACACGCGATCGCGGGGTTCCGTGGATCGCGCGGTCATGGGCGACGCTGATGCACCGGCTCGGGTACGAGCGTTTCGGCGCCCAGGGCGGCGACTGGGGCTCGGCGGTCACGACCACGGTCGGCGAGCTGCACCGCGAGCGGGTCCTCGGCATCCACGTCAACATGCCCACGGTGCCGCTCGGACCGCTCACCGACGACGCGACCGAGCGGGAACGCACCAGCTTCGACGACTTCGCCTGGCACACGCAGTGGGGTACCGGCTACCAGCACCAGCAGTCCACCCGGCCGCAGACCCTGGGCTACGGGCTGGCGGACTCGCCCGTCGGGCAACTTGCCTGGATCGTCGAGAAGTTCTGGGCGTGGACCGACTGCGACGGCGACCCCTTGAGCATCTTCACCCGTGACCAGCTCCTCGACAACGTGAGCATCTACTGGTTCACGGGCACCGGCGCCTCCTCCGCCCGCCTGTACTGGGAGAGCGCTGGTCCCGCGCCGCCGCTCGACCCCGCGGCGATGGCGGCGCTGATGGGACCGGTCACCGTGCCGACCGGCTGCTCCGTCTTCCCGCGCGAGATCCGCCGGCCGTCACGTCGTTGGGCGGAGCGGAGGTTCACGAACATCCACTGGTGGAACGAGCCGGCGAAAGGCGGTCACTTCGCGGCGTTCGAGCAGCCGGAGCTCTTCGTCGACGAGGTGCGCGCCGCGTTCCGGCCGTTGCGATGAACCCGGAGGAGCGCGCCTCGGGCGCACTCACCGGTTGGCGCGTGCTCGAGATCGCCGACGGACTGGCGGCGTCGTTCTGTGGCAAGGTCCTCAGCGATCTCGGGGCCGACGTCGTGAAGGTCGAGCCGCCCGAGGGACACGCGTCCCGCCGTTGGGCGCCTCGGCGCGCCGATGCTGCGCCGGACGAGCCGGGCGGGCGCTTCCTCTATCTGAACCGCGGCAAATCGAGCGTGATCGTCCCTGAGCGCCCGGGCGACGACGAGGTCCTCCAACGGCTCGTCGCGGCCTGCGATGTGCTCGTGACCGACGATGCCACGTGGTACGACCGGCGAGCGATCGGCGCACTCGACGAAGCGACGACGGTCGCGGTCGTCAGCCCGTTCGGCGTCACCGGCCCGTACGCGGGGTACCGCGCGCACCATCTCGTGTCGTTCCATGCGGGTGGTGAAGGATCGATCCTGCCGAGCGGCCCGGGCTGGCAGCGATTTCCCGAGCGCGCACCGATCCAGGTGGGCGCGGACCTGGCGGAGTACGACGCCGGGTGGAACGCCGCCGTCGCCGTGCTCGCGGCGATGTACGACCGTCTGCGAACCGGGCGTGGGCAGGGCATCGATGTCTCGATCCAGGAGTCGGAGCTGACCCTCAACCGCACCCGCCTCAGTCGCTTCAACAACGACGGCGTCGTCCTGCAACGCGAGGGGAGCCGCTACGGGTTCATGGGCATGATGCAGTGCCGCGACGGATGGGTGCAGCTCGTCGGCGTGACTCCGGTGCAGTGGGATGCCCTGGCGGCGTCGCCGGACGCAGGCGCCTTGGCCGATCCACGAATCGCGACCGCGGCGGCACGCGCCGACCACATGGAGCTCGCCGCGGAAGCGCTCCAGGCGTGGTGCGAGCAGCGGGACAAGGCGGAGGTCGTGCGCATCTTGTCGCCCCTCGGCTGCCCGGTGGGCGCGTACGCGAGGCCGCCCGATCTCATGGCGTCGGAGCAACTCGCGCACCGCAACTTCTTCCGCACGGTCGACGACGGTCGCGGCAAGCGGATCGACGTCCCCGGACCCCCGTACCGCTTCTCCGCAACGCCGGCCGCGATCGAGCCGGCACCGGCGCTCGGCCGCGCCACGAGGTTCGAGGGCGCGCGCGCCGACAAGCCCCGCCTGCCGTACGGACGCGGGCTCGAAGGGGTGCGGATCCTCGATTTCACGTGGGCGGCCGCGGGCCCGTACGCGACGTGCCTGCTCGCGCTCCTCGGGGCCGACGTGGTCAAGGTGGAGTCCACGAAACGGCCCGATCCGGCGCGCCGGGGGTTCCTGGCCGACTACGGCGGGACCAACCGATCGCCCAACTTCAACGAGCTCAACCTCAACAAGCGGTCGTTCCAGGTCGACCTCTCCGAGCCCGCGGGCCTCGCGCTCGCCCACCGGCTCGCGCGGTGGGCCGACGTCGTCATCGACAATTTCCGCCCCGGCGTCATGGCCCGGTTCCGTCTCGACGCCGAACGGCTCCTCGCCGAACGCCCCGAGCTCATCGTCGCGTCGTCGTCGGCGAACGGCGCCACGGGACCGGACGCGACTGCAGCCGGGCTCGCGAGCATCTTCGGCGCGACCGGCGGGCTGTCGGAGCAGACGGGATATCCCGACGGCCCACCGACCGAGATCGGTGAGTCGACGGACTACCGGAGCGGTGCCGCGCTGGCGGTCGCGGTCCTCGCCGCGCTCCTGCACCGGGCGCGCACGGGTGAGGGCCAACACGTCGATCTGGCGTCGCGCGAGGTCGTGGTCGCCAGCTCGCCCGACGCGCTGCTCGCCGAACAGCTCGGGGTTCCGTGGCCGATCCGGGTCGGCAACGGGCACCGGGAGCTCGCTCCGCACGACGTCTACCGCGCTGCGGGCGACGACGACTGGGTCGCGGTCGCGGTCGGCGACGAATGCGAATGGGCCGCCCTCTGTACGGTGCTCGGCCAGGCTGACTGGGCGGAGCGGTATCCGGACGCCGCGACCCGCCGGGTCGCCGGCGCCGAGATCGATGCTGCGATCGCGGCGTGGACCCGCCCGCGGTCGTCGCGCGCGGCGTTCGAGGCGCTCCAGGCCGCAGGCGTGCCGGCGATGGCGGTGATGACGAACGAGTCGCTGGCCACCGATCCGCACCTCGCGGCCCGCAAGGTCTTCGCCGACATCGAGCACCCGGAGATCGGCCGCACCCGCGTCATGCGCCAGCCGTGGCTGTTCTCCGACTTCGACATCGACCTTCGTCATGGCCCCCTGATGGGTCAGGACAACGACTACGTGCTCGACACGATCCTCGGGTTGTCGACCAGCGAGCGCGCCGAGCTCGAGGATGTACTGCGATGAGCACGCCGGGAAGCGACATCCAGATCGGGGTGGTCGGGAGCGGTGACGCGCGACAGGTCGAGGAGCTCGAAGCCCGGCCCATCGACTCGTTGTGGACCGGAGGGCACATCGCGTCGCGCAACCCGAGCCCCGAGGCGATGATCGGACTCGCGCGTCTCGCCACCCTGACCGAACGGGTGCGGGTCGGCACGTCGATCCTGCTCCTGCCGCTGTACCCGCCCGCGCTCGTCGCCAAGCAGATCGCCGATCTCGACCGCGCCACGAACGGCCGGGTGATGCTCGGCGTCGGCATCGGCGGCGAGTACGCACAGGAGTTCCGCGCCGTCCACGTACCGATCGAAGAGCGCGGTCGGCGGACCAACGAGATGATCCCGTTGTTGCGGCGCCTGTGGACGGCCGAGGAGATCACTCACGCCGGCCGCTACTACCCCATGGAGGACGTGAAGATCCACCCGGCACCGGTGCAGCCGGGTGGGCCGCCGATCATCGTCGCCGGCCGCAAGGAGCCCGCGATGCGACGAGCCGCGACGCTCGGCGACGGCTGGTTTCCGTACCTGTACTCGCCCCGCCGCTACGCAGACTCGGTGGCGACCATCCGCCAGATCGCGGACGAGACCGACCGCGACCTGTCCGGGTTCCACTGGTGCGTCTGGGTGTTCCTCAACATCAATCCCGACGGCGACACGGCACGCGAGGAAGCCGCGCGCACGATGGGCGGCACCTACGACCAGGACTTCCGGGCCATGATCGACGGCGTCGCCGCCGCGGGAACCGCGGCCGAGGCGACGTCCAAGGTCCAGCGGTTCTACGACGCCGGTGCGCGCCACTTCGTGTTCTTGCCCGCAACCGCCGGCGCCGACCAGAAGCCGGTGCTCGATCGGCTGTTCGGCGACGTCGTACCGGCGTTGTACGAGCACGTCGGCCGAGGGCCGGAGACCGCGCGTTAGACGGCCATTGCATCCTGGATGGCGGTCGTCGCCTCGAACATCCGCCCCGCGTACCGCGGCAGCTCGTCGGCCCGGAGTGGACCGGAGAAGCCGACGACGGTCAAGACCAGGATGACCTCGCCGTCGGGCGCGAAGATCGGAGCGGTGAGCGCGGTCACCGCATACTCCGCTTCCTCGCTGCCGTGGATCAGGGCGTAGTCGCCGAGCGCGAGCTCGACGAGGGTGTCGTCGAGCTGTTGGTGACGACGGGAGTCATCGAGATCCCGTGATGCGCGCAGGCGCTCCACGAGACGGTGACGCGTCGAGCTGTCGAGCACGACGCCGTACCCGCGGTCACGGACGAGCTCGAGTGCCTCCGAGTACTGGCGACGTTCTGCGGCAGTGAGCTTGCGACTGGACAGGTCGAGGTAGGCCGCGACCGTGGCGGCGTCGGCCCACGCGATGAACGCGAGCCCCAGCGGCGGCGCGATCGGGACCCGTTCACCGACCTGGACCCTCGAGCCGAACGGTTGTGGCGGACCGGTGACGGCGAGCATCACCATGTCGTCGCCGACGCGGGCGCTGGCGAGGCAGCCGAGCCCGAGGTCGCGCGAGAGGCGTTCCATCTCCGGGAGCGCGTCGTCGACCGCGCGGTAGCCGCGCCGCGCTGCCGCGCCGAGCCCGATCAGCCCGGGACCCAGTGTGTAGGCGCGCGTGCGTGGGTGGCGGCGGACGAGACCGCTCTCCTCGAGCGCGCTCACGACGGAGTGCGCGCTCGCGTAGCTGAGGTCGGCGCGACGGGCGATCTCGGCGAGCGACCACGCCGACGACGGGTCGTCCGCGAGCAGGTGCAGCACGGTCGTGGCCCGCAGCACGCTGTTCGACCTCCGCGCGGCCATCGCCACCCTCGCCTTCCCGTGCCCGCCCGTTGACGCCGGATCCTCTCCCGCGTACGCTATCACGATAGTTCTAGGAATCATCGCATATGCGATAGACGCTCTGCGGAGGTACGTTCGTGAAGCTGGACCTGCTGTACGAGATCGACGCACCGCGACCATGGGAAGCAGGACCGCATCCGTGGGGACAGCGGGCGCGGGAGCAGCGGGCGTACGGCGAGATGCTCGACCAGGTGAAGCTCGCGGACGAGCTCGGCTTCAACGTGGCCTGGTTCGTCGAGCACCACTTCCGGGAGGGACGGTCGCACTGCCCGGCACCCGAAGTCGTCATCGGTGCGTTGACGCAGGTGACCCGCAACCTCCGCCTCGGGTTCGGGGTGACGCTGCTCCCCTACGGCTTCACGCACCCGGCGCGCGTCGCGGAGAAGGTGGCGACCGCCGACATCCTCTCGCAGGGTCGCATCGAGTGGGGCACCGGTCGCTCCACGCCGATGGAGCAGACCGCGTTCCACGTCGATCGCGAAGCGAGTCGTGCCGAGTGGGCGGAGGCCATCGAGATCATCTGCTCGATGTGGCGCGAGGAGTACTTCGAGTGGGACAGCCCGACCTTCCAGTTCCCCCGTCGCCTGATCACCCCGAAGCCGTACCAGGACCCGCACCCGCCGGCGTGGATGGCCGCGACCTCGGAGGGTTCGTCGGCCGTCGCCGGGTCGAACCAGCTCGGGCTCCTCTCCTTCTCGATCATGCAGCCGCTCGACAAGATGGCGGCACAGATCCGCGCGTACCGCGACGCGTGGAACAGCCCGGAGGCGAAGCCGATCTCCGACGTCGCCACCAACAAGGTCGCCGCTTACACGCTCGTGCACTGCGCGGAGACGAACGACCGGGCGCGCGACAACGGGGTCTGGGAATCGGTCGCGTGGTGGTACCAGAACATCGCCCAGTTCACGCTCGACTGGGAGCTCCCGCACCTGGAACCTGCGGCGAGGGAGGCCGCGTTCCCGCTGCTGACCCCGCTGATGGAAGGCGACATCCCGATCGAGAGCTTCGACACGGGCGACATGATCGTCGTGGGCGATCCCGAGCGCTGCTTCGAGAAGATGAAGCACTACGCCGACCTCGGTGTCGACGAGCTCATCTGCTACGTGCAGTTCGGATACCACTCCGGCGAGAGCACCCTCAAGACCATCGAGCTCCTGGGTCGAGAGGTGCTCCCCGAGCTCGAGAAGTACACCTCGGTCGAGGTCGGCAGCAACCTCTCACAGTTCATCGACTGACCCTCGCACCGCGTCCAACCATTCACGGACCTCACGTCGACGGTGCAGGACCAGCAGCTGGGCTCCCGGGGCGAACGCGGCGACCGCGGACAGGATCTGCCCGCGGCTGTCGCGTCGCCAGTGGAGCGTCCAGCGCCAGAAGTCCCTGCGCTCCCGGCCACGCCGAAGCGCCCGCCACGCGCAGAGCCACCGCGCCAGGTCGAGCACGACGACCGTGTCGGCCTGGCGCAGCCGCGGTTCGAGGTCGTCGTAGGGGCCGAGATCGCCGTCCATGACCCACGCCGGCTCCGCCGCGAGGCGAGCCTGGTGGGCGCGCCACTCCTCGCGCGGCATCGGTTCCAGCCGCTCGTTCCAGAACTCTGCATCCAATGCGACGAGCGGTACCTGGATGGCCTGCGCAAGGGAACGGGCGACGGTGGACTTTCCGGCCCCTCCCGGCCCGAGGACCACCACGCGCTGCACCGGAGCATCTTGCCGTGCACCGAGGTCGGGCAGCTCCGGGTATCGAGGCCGACCCACTCCCGCGAGGCGCGGGACCGGTGGATCTGACGGCCGTGCGTCCGGCCTGCGACGATTGGACCGCTCGTCATCTGACTCGTCTGCTCGGCGATTTCGGTGCGCACGATGACCATCGAGGACAGCTACAACTTCCGCCGGATCCACGAGCGGCTCACGACGTCGGGCCTGGTGAGCGCCGAACAGCTCGCAGACTTGCGCCGGCAGGACTACGACGCGGTGATCAACCTCTTGCCCGAGACCCATGAGCGCGCCGTCGCCGACGAGGCGGCCATCGTGCGAGGCCAGGGCCTCGACTACGTGTACATCCCGGTCGACTTCGAAGCGCCCACCCACGAGGATCTCGAGGCCTTCGCGCACGCGATGACGGGTCGAGCCGGTCAGAAGGTGCACGTGCATTGCGCAGCCAACTACCGGGTCACCGCGTTCTACAGCCTCTACGCGCTGCGGAACGGCTTGTGCACCGAAGACGAGGCGGACCAACTCGTGCAGGATGTCTGGAATCCAGCCGAGTTCCCGGCGTGGACTGCCTTCATCGCCGACGAACGGACCCGGACGATCCGGCCCGGCGACACCACGATCGAGGAGGGCGGCGCTCGAGCCCGGCCGCTCGGGAGCGGGGACTGACCTGCTCGTCCCGGATTGTGGAGGCGTCGCAATTTCTGAGAGTCTTTGCACAGTCCGAGCGACCGCCACAAGGAGTTCCGTGCCATGGCCGATGCCGAACCAGGCCTCATCTACGTCCGCGAACGTCGGCTCCCGTACGAGACGTTCGACGCCGACAACCACCTGTACGAGAACCAGGACGCGCTCACCAAGTTCCTGCCCAAGAACTACAAGGACGGGATCAAGTACATCGAGGTCGACGGGCGCAAGAAGCTGGCGATCCGCGACCACATCAGCCAGTACATCCCGAACCCGACCTTCGAGCGGGTGGCGGTACCCGGTGGCTGGGGCAACACCGCCTCGAACAAGGGCGAGAGCGGCAAGAGCATGCGCGACGGCGTCAAGCCCAAGGCCATGCCCGGCATCGACGCGTTCTTCGACCCGGAGCCGCGCCTGGCGTTGATGAAGGACATGGGGATCGATCGCACGGTGCTGTGGCCCACCCTGGCGAGCGTGCTCGAGGAGCGCGTCGCCGACGACCCCGAGTTCGCGGTCACGGTCATCCACGCGCTGAACGAGTGGATGCACGAGCACTGGAGCTACGTGTACGGCGACGCGATCTACGCGACGCCGATCATCAGCTTGGCCGCCGGCGCCGACCGCGCCCTCGAAGAGCTGGCGTACATCCACGAGCGTGGCGCCAAGGTCTTCCTGATGCGGGTGGCGCCGGTGCCCACCTGGCAGGGCCGCAAGTCGTTCGCGCTGAAGGAGTTCGACCCGTTCTGGGCGGAGGTGGAGCGCCTCGACATCGTCGTCGGCATGCACTCCGGAGACCCGGGATACCAGCGCTACACGAACGAGTGGGAAGGCTTCCCCGGCGAGATGCTGCCGTTCAAGGCGCAGGGCTCACCCGCGTTCCAGGCGATGATGTCGGACAAGAGCGTCGTGCACGACGCCATGGCATCGATCATCGGCCACGGTCTCGCCACACGATTCCCCAAGTTGAAGTTCATGCCCACCGAATACTGGGCGACCTGGGTGCGCCCCTTCGTCCAGCGGATCCAGCGGGCCTACGAGAAGTCACCGGTGCTCTTCGACGAGGACCCGTTCGAGGTGTTCAAGCGGAACATCTACGTGCACATCTTCCACGAGCCCGACCCGAAAGGTCTCCTCGACCTCGGGCTCCCCGCGGATCGCCTGATGTTCGGCTCCGACTTCCCGCACCCGGAAGGTCTCGGTGACCCGCTCGCCTACAGCGAGGTCGTCGAGGACCTCCCCAAGGACGACCAGGAGCTGATCATGGGCGGAACCATCGCCAAGGCGCTCAAGGTCGGCAAGTACGCGAACGCGTGAGCCGCCGGACTCACCGGGCGCGCGATGAGCGACGAGCAGGACGCGCAACCCGGCCGGGTCGTCGCCGTCACCGGTGCGGGTACCGGCATCGGGCAGGCGATCGCGGCGAAGTTCGCGGCTCTCGGTTGGCGCGTCGCCGTCGGCGGCCGCCGGGTCGACAAGCTGTCGGAGACCGCGGCACGGGTCGAGCAGGCGGGCGGCGTGTGCCTCCCCCACGAGCTCGACGTCACCGACGCCGATTCGGTCGAGCGGTTCTTCACCGACGTCGAGGCGACGTTCGGGGTGGTCACCGCCGTGATCAACAATGCCGCGACCGCACGCTACGGTCCGCTCGACGACTTCTCCCCGGCCGAGATCGCGCTCGAGATCGCGACCAAGTTGACGGGTTCGCTGTTCATGGCCCGGCGCGGGATCCAGGCGATGCGCACGAACGGCGAGGGTGGCGACATCCTGTTCATGACCTCGCTCGCGGCGGCGACGCCCTGGCCGCTGCATCTCCCGTACGCGGCCGCGAGCGCGGGAGTCGAGCACGCGGTGCGCATCCTGCGGCTCGAGCTCGAGGGCTCCGGCATCCGCGTCCTCAACCTCCGCTGTGGAGAGACGATCGGCACCGATTTCGCCACCCGTGAGATGGAGAGCGGTCGCGCGATGGACGCCAACGAGCGTTGGTTCCGGATGCACCTGCTGCGCCACACCGGGTTCATGGTGCCCGACGACGTCGCCGATGCCGTGGTCACCGCGGTCACCGTGCCGCGCGGACACCAGTACGCGTTGATGGAAGTCATGCCGACCGCTCCGATGGGTCCGCTCCCGCCGACGTACGAGGAGTGGGGCGCGGCGCTGGCCGAGCAGTTCGCGCCGTGACGAATCACCCGTCCATGCGAAACGTCGCCCGCACTTCGTCGGGCATCTTCGCCAACGCGCGCGCCCACTCGGCGTCGCTGCCCTCCTCGCCCGGGACCGCGACCGAGACCCCGGTGCGACTGGCGATGAGCCATCGACCCTCGTCCGTCCGGCGGAGCCGGTCACGGTAGCGGGCGAGCAGCGCGATCTTCGCCCTGCCGTCGGGGCCGCGCCGGAACGTGATCATGTCGGTCTCGGCCGTCGCCCCGTCGCCGTCGACGTCGACAATGGGATTGGTCGTGAGGTGCATCACGCCGGGTTGCTTCAACAGCTCGCCGGGTGCCGTCCACTTCCGAGCCGGCGTCGCGCCGCCGAGCATGGCGCGCAAGGCGTCACGACCCGCGAAGACAGTCCCCGCCAGCTGCAGCACGCCGTCTTCCTCGAAGAGCTCGGCGAACGCCGCTCCATCCTGATCGTCGATGTGGCGCACCGACCGCTCGATGATCTCCCTGATCTCGAGCTTGTCGATCCAGCGACCGAGCGCGGGGTGCTCCGACACACAGGACCTCCTGGTTGTGGTGCCTCGCCGCCGGTGATGGTGCCAATGCGAACCGCTTGTCCGCGCGCTCGACTCACAGCGTGGCAAGACTCCCGTTGGACAATGCACCGCGATACTGCTCGCGCAGCTCGACCTTGTGCTCCAGTGCGTCGATGACCGCGTCGCAGAACTTGGCCTTGTAGAGGGTCTCGCAGCTGCCCAGCCCTCCGGGGCTGAACACGTTGACCTCCATGAGCTTGTCGCCGACGATGTCGAGACCGACCAGGAACATGCCGTCGGCGAGCAGCTTGGGGCGCACGGCCTCGGCGACCTCCAGCATGGCGTCGTCAACCTTCACCGGCTCCGCCTCGCCTCCCACCCGCATGTTCGACCGCGGGTCGGCGGTGGCATTGACGCGTCGGAACGCGGCGTACTTCCCACCGGCGACCAGGGGTTCGCCGTTCATGAGGAAGAGACGCACGTCGCCCTGTTCGGCCTCGGCGAGGTTCTCCTGGGCGACGATGTAGCCGTCACGGCCGACCGCTTCGATCATCTGGTTGAGGTTTGGTGACTCGTCGTCCGACACGAAGAACACGCTCGCGCCGCCCGAGCCCTGGAGCGGTTTGAGGACCGCACCACCGCCTATCTCCTTGACGAACGCGCTGATGTCGTCGGGATCCCGCGAGATGAGCGTCCGCGGGCGTACCGCGTCGGGGAAGTGCTGGAAGTAGGTCTTGTTCACCGCGTTGGCCAGGCCGGCAGGGTCGTTCACCACGAGGGTCCCGGCGGCGACAGAGAGTTGCGCGAACAGGATCCCCGAGGTGACCGCCCAGGGTCGTTCGACGAGGTCGTCGGCCGGGTCGTTGCGCATCACGAGCACGTCGAGGTCGGCGATCGCGATGTCTTCGCAGCCCTGGGCGGCGTCCTTGACGCTGTCGAGGAATGCCGGCGGCGACGTGTGCTTCTTCCGACTCGCGGTGCGGGCGTGCGCGGCGACGGTACCGTCGGGGCGATGGGAGAAGTCGTCGACCCCCATCATCCAGGTCTCGTTTCCCTTCTTGGTGGCCGCGAGCGCGAGCCGCACCGTCGTGTACTCGGGCTTCTCGGTGGCGATGCTGTTGATGACGAACCCGATCTTCATGACGTGTCTCCGATGAGCGAGGCCAACGAGTCGACCTGATGGATGCCTGCAAGTCGCGCTCGCGCGACGGGTTCGTCGAGGTAGCGCGGGATGAGGAGTGGATCGGAGAGCACGCCCCGCCGATGCAGCTCGTCGACGAGTGGAACCGCGGTGATGGGCATCTTGCCGAGCCAGAGTGGCTCGAGCGACCCTCCGGCGCCCAGGTGGTTCACCAACTCGTGGAGACCGCGCAGGTACACGGCGTCCTTGGTGAGCCCACCCGAGCGGAACACGCGCATGCTGATGGTGAATGCGGGCTCAGCTGGCACCCCCGCATCGACCAACCCCTGGTGCACCTCGGGGAACTCCGCACCGTCGACCATTCGATGCACCGCCACCACCCGGGCGGCCAACTGGCGGAGCCGTCCGGAGGTGAGACCGCCGACGAGGTACTCGGCCAACACGGCCAGACCCTCCTGGGTCTCGTCGTGCCCGGCCAACCCGCTGGCGAGCGTCCGCAGCTGCTGGTGCGAGCCATTGACGAAGGTGACGACGTGCGTGCCGATCTCGTGGTGGAGGAGCGCCTCGGCCCGCGCCACCGAGACGCGCGCGGTGGGCGCCACGAGCAAGTCACCGTTCGACACCATCACGCCAGTGCTCCCCTCGCGCACCTCGACGTGCGATTCGATGTCGGGCGCGAACGCCCGGTACCGGTCGAGCTCGACCTGCGCCAATCGCACGAAGGCGTCGGCATCGAGGTGCGGGCCGGCGTCGACCTCGCGCGCCGGCACCCGTCGCAGGATTTCCTCGGCCTCGCGGAGCAGGGCAGGGCTGACCGCCCCGTACTGCTCGATACTCAGGGCGAGGAACTCGGCCGAGCCACGACACGACAGCATCTGTACCAACAGGAGCAGCTCGCGGCGCTTGGCCTGCAGCAGGTACGCGACCGTCGGGTCCTCGACCTCGTTCAGCGGCACTTCGGCAAGCCGGGCACTCGTCACGACCGGATCGTCGCTGAGCGGCCGGTACTCGAACACCGGTGAGCGGCCCGTGTCCCAGAACGCCTTCCGAACGCTCACGAGCTCGACTGGGGTGACGTCGAGGAGGAACCGGAAGCTGGTGGCGATGTCGGCCAGCGCGCGGTCGACCGCGAGATCCGAACTGGCCAATGGCGTCGCGGTCACCCCGAGGCCAGACATCGAAGCTCGTCGATCATCTCGGCAACCACTGTCGTGAGGGCGCGCCGGAGCCCGTCGAGATGGTGCTCGTCGACCGTGCCGGTCCACTCGTCCATGAACTGCTTCTTGAACTCGATCGCCAACGCGCAGCCCCGGCCGTCGTAGCGCTGGTTGACCCAACGGCTGAGCTCACCTCCCTGGAAGCGGACGTTCTCGCGTACGTCGATCAGGTGACCAGCGACCTCCTGCCGCCCAAGGTCACCGATGAACCGGTCGACGAGACCACTCCAACGATCCCGGTCGACCGAACCCGTGCCGACGTTGACCTCAGGGTTGGCGTCGGCGGGCGCCGGGGGTGCGTGGGCACCGGCACGGCGATGGTTGTACGAGTGGAGGTCCAAGACCACGAACGGTCCGCGCGTCGCCAGCACGTCCAGCCGCCGGCCCAACTCCGCGTAGAAGTCGTCGTACAACTGCCGGGAGCGCGCGACGTCCTCCTCCGGCACCGGTGCCCGCCAGAGGTCGAGCCCCCACGCATCCTCGGCCGTCAGGTACACCGACGCCTCCCGCGGGCGGTTGAGGTCCACCTCGAACCGCGAGCAGCGCACCACCACGATCGACCCGCCGACCGCGGTCAGACGATCGGTGAAGGGATCCTCCTCCCGGAGCCGCGTGGCGTCGTCCAGCGCGGTCCGCGTCTTGATCGACGGGCGGAGGTCGTGCCCGGCGTGGATCGCCGTGGCGACCACCGGACCCGCCACATCATGGAAGAAGAACGGTGACGGCACCCCGCGGCCCTACCCCGGTCGTCGTTCGAGCAACCGGGACGTACCCCGGTCTGACCGCAGTTGCGGTCTTCCGACACGACCTCGTGCATGATCTGACCCATGGCCGCGGAACACTCGTCGCTCTGGGAGCCGATCGCTCGGGACTACGAGCGCCACGCCGCAAGCAGTCCCCACAACGCCGGGTACGACCGGCCCGCGGTGCTCGACCTCTGCGGGGATGTCCGAGGCCAGTCCGTGCTCGATCTCGGGTGTGGGCCCGGGCTCTATGCAGAGGAGCTCCTGGCTCGCGGCGCTCACGAGATCGCCGGTCTCGATGCGAGCCCGACCATGATCGAACTGGCTCGCCGACGAAATCCTGAACACGCCTCCTTCCGCGTGCACGACCTCGAGCAACCGCTCCCCTGGCTCGCCGACGAGTCGTTCGATCTGGTCGTCATGGCGCTCGTGATCCACCACCTCGACAACCGCGTCGCCGTCTTGCGGGAGATCCACCGGGTGTTGCGTCCGCCTGGACGAGTCGTCGTCTCCACTCACCATCCGACCAGCGACTGGCAGCTCCATGGCGGGAGCTACTTCGCCGTTTCGCTGATCGAAGAGACCTGGAAGCGAGGCTGGAGGGTGCGGTACTGGCGACAGCCTCTGACCGCCACCGCCTCGGAGTTCACCGACGCCGGGTTCGTGATCGAACGGCTCGTGGAGCCTCGTCCGGTCCCCGGCATGGCCGAGACGAGTCCCGAGGAGTTCGAGATGCTGAGCACCCAACCGGGGTTCATCGCGTTTCGACTCCGGAAGCTGGGCAGCGCTCCGGATCCGTCGTAGTTGTCGGCGCTCGCTTCGTGGGCGTGGTGGAGCGCGCGGGTGTAGAACTCCGGGCGTGCCTACCGTCCGCGCCAATGGCATCGACATCTACTACGAGCGGCGAGGGACCGGGCCTCGGCTCCTCTACTTCCAGGGCAGTGGTCAGACGTTGGCGAAATCGGGCGTCATGGTCGACGGTTTCGCCAAGGAGTTCGAGGTCGTCTCGTACGACCAGCGGGGTCTGGGCATGACCGAGATCCCGCCCGGACCCTACGAGATGTCCGACTACGCCGCCGACGCCGCCGCGCTGCTCGACGCCCTCGGTTGGGAGTCGTGCCGTGCGGTCGGCACGAGCTTCGGCGGGATGGTCGCGCAGGAGTTCGCGGTGACCTGGCCCGAGCGCGTCGAGCGGCTGGCGCTCGTCTGCACGTCACCCGGCGGTGCCTTCGCGTCGTACCCGTTGCACACGCTCGCGGACCTGCCGCCGGAGGAGGCGAAGGCGCTGGGGCCGAAGCTGCTCGACGGGCGGTTCACGCCCGAGTACCTGGCCGAGCACGACGACGCGCGCGCTCTCGTCGAGATGATCACGACGATGCAAGGTGCGCCCGTCGACGACGAGACGCGCCGCGGTGAGCTCGCCCAGCTCGACGCCCGCAGCCGCCTCGACGTGCTGGATCGCCTCGAGCGGATCACCTGCCCGACGCTCGTCGCGGCCGGCCGGTACGACCACATCGCGCCGCCCGAGAACGCGGAGAAGATCGCGGCGCTGGTCCCGCACGCGGACCTGCGCTTCTACGAGGGCGGCCACATCTTCTTCCTGCAGGATCCGCAGGCGATCCCCGACGTCATGGAGTTCCTCGCCGCCGAGTGAGCGGCGAACAGCTCCTCGAGGACGTCGTCGACGACGGCGCTGCTGTCTTCACGTGCACGATCCGCCGCTGTGACCGGGTGACCATCTCTCCGGCAGTACTACGGGACGCGATAGCCATCGCGCGTGAGGATGCGGACGGGGTCCGTGCCGTCCCACTCCGCGCAGGCGCGCGAGATCCGGCCCAGTTGGTCGAGGACCTGTGTCGACGCAACAACTTCGGTGAAGAAGCCGAAGTCCGCGCTCGTGTCGAAGTATCCGACCCGGTATCCCTCGACGTCGATCTCGGCGGTGAGCTCGTAACCGCGATCCTGCAGGAGCCGCTTGCGGCCGTCGTAGTCGTGGGTCACCGTGGCGAGCTGGTGGATGCTCGACACGCCGCGACGGCTCCATTCTCGAAACGGGCTCGGACGGTCGCAGTGCTGCTTGATGAGCTCGATCTGCACCGGACCCGCTTGCGCCAGAGCCACCTGGATGTTGACCGCGGACGGCGTTCCCCGGAACGTCCATGCCTGTTCGATCGGGGCGAGGACGTGGAACGGCCCGACGCCGAAGACGGCCGCCCACCGCGCGGCGGCGTCGAGCAGATCGTCGACGACGAAGCCGAGCTGGAAGAAGCGGTAGTCGCCCTCCGGCCAGGCCTGCTCGAACAAGGGATGCGCAGGCCTGCCCTCCTGCTGCCATTCGGCCATCTCGCTAACGTACGGCCGATTTGGATCAAAGATCCAACAGCGAAGGAGGGACCGTGCTGCAGGGCGAGAAGGTCCTCATCACCGGCCCCGCAGGGCGGATTGCGTCCCGGTTGGCGAAGGCGTTGGCGCCCGACAACGACGTGTGGGGCATCGCCCGCTTCGGCGATCCCTCGACTCGCGAACGAGTCGAGGGGCTCGGGGTGACGACGCGCGTCGCCGATCTCGCGTCCGGCCGATTCGACGACCTGCCCGACAACTTCACGTACGTGCTGCACCTGGCGGCCGACTTCAGCGCCGACGACTACGAGCAAGCATTCAGGGTGAACGCCGAGGGCACCGGGTTGCTGCTCGAGCATTGTCGGCGCGCCAACGCGGCGTTGGTGATGTCGACCGTGACCGTCTACAAGCCGCATCCGGATCCATGGCATCGGTTCACCGAGGACGATCCAGTCGGCGACCAGATGTTGCCGGGGCAGCTGCCGTACTCGATCTCGAAGATCGCGGAGGAGGCGGTGACGCGATACTGCGCTCGATCGTTCGACCTTCCGGTGACCATCGCACGGATGGGGAGCGCCTACGGCGAGCAAGGCGGCCTGCCGATCTGGCACCTGCATGCCATCGCCGCCGGGCAACCGGTGCGGACGCGTTGGGATCCGATCCCGTACAGCCCGATCCACGACGACGACATCGCGAGCCAGCTCGAGTCCCTGCTCGGCGCGGCGAGCGTGCCGGCGACCATCGTGAACTGGTGTGGCGACGATGCGGTGAGCGTGCAGGAGTGGTCGGCGTACTTCGCGCAGCTGCTCGGTGTCGAGGCTTCCGTGGTGGTGGAACCATCGCCGGGCGCCTCGGTCGGGTCGGTCGGGGATCCAGCGAAGCGGATCTCCATCACCGGACCGTGTCGGATCGGCTGGCGGGAGGGGTTTCGTCAGATGACCGAGCACTACTACCCGGACCGCGTGGTCACCGGGTGACCGCGTCCACCGGCTACGACTTCTCCTTGAACCACTTCGACCTCGCCACGGAAGGCTGACGACATGAGCGAATACGCGACCTGGCAGGACCAGCTCCACGCCCTCGACCCCGTGGTCGACGAGCTGCTCGCGATCTGGCGACCGGAAGGCCCGACCGAGGCCGAGGTCCAGGACATGACCAAGCTCGCGCTCTCCATCCTCGCGTGCGGGTACCTGTGCCACGTGTACACCGACGCCGGGCGCCCGGTCTTCATGCCCCTGTGGAACTATGCCTGCAACCAAGGCGGACCGAACCCCGACTACGTCTACCTCAACGCCCAGGTCGACGAGACCGGTGTCTACGAGATCACCGGCTTTCGCGGCACCACCCGCTTCGTCGAGATCACGCAGCAACAGCAGGACATGATGGGGATGGACGTGTTTGCGCGGCCACAGGGGGATGCGCCCCGCACGGGTCCGACCACGCACGACGTCGACGAGCTCACCATCGCCGACGACGGCTCGTTCCGTGTGATCCTCAGCGCCGAACGCCCGGACGGGTACCGCGGCGACTGGTGGCCGATGGACCCGGGCGTCAAGCGGCTGCTCATGCGCAAGTGCGCCTGCGATTGGATCAACGAGGTCGACGCCCGGATCGCCATCAACCGTCTCGACGACTCCGGTGCCGACATGTCACCCGCCGAGTTCTCCCGGCGCTTCTCGGAGATGCCGCAGTGGATCGAAGGAATGATCCACTTCGACATGCACCTCGTTCGCTACTACCTCGAGCACCACGGCATCAACGTGCTGCTGCGCTCGCAGTGGATCCAACAGGGCGGCGGGCTCGCCACCAAGCAGGCCTACTACGACGGCATCCACAAGATCGAGGACGACGAGGCGCTGGTGGTCGAGTTCCCCGTCCCCACCGAGTGCCACTACTGGCAGATCCTCGTCGCCGACGACCGCTTCGCCACCGTCGACTGGGTCAACCGCCTCTCCAGCCTCAACGACGCGCAAGCGCACATCGACGACGACGGCTGGTTCCGAGCCGTCGTCTCGAAGCAGGATCCCGGCGTCTACAACTGGCTCGACAAGGCCGACTTCCCCTGGGGTGTCCTCCAGGCGCGCTTCTACCGCGCCAACGACTACCCCGAGGCAACCGTGACCAAGGTCGCGGTGAGCGACGTCCTCGAGCACCTGCCGAGCGGGACGCGCACCGTGACTCCCGAGGAACGCGAGGCCCAGCTTCGCGAGCGGCGCACCGGCGCCCAGCTGCGGCGCATCTGGTAGGCCGACGCAGAGACCGATGCCGCGACGCGACGACTGACGCCCTGGAAGCCAACCGCGGTACCCTCGCGCACGAACAACTGGTGCAACGAGAGGGCGTGCCCGATGATCGATCACGACGTGGTGGTCCGGGGCGGCACGGTGGTGGACGGCACCGGCGCCGCGGCACGTGTCGCCGATGTCGCGATCGACGATGGCATCGTCACCAGCGTCGGCGACGTCCCCGCGAGGGGCCGCGAGGAGCTCGACGCCGACGGGCTCCTCGTGACACCGGGATGGGTCGACGTGCACACGCACTACGACGGCCAGGTGACGTGGGACCCCCTCCTCACTCCGTCGTCGTGGCAGGGCGTCACGACGGTCGTGATGGGCAACTGCGGCGTCGGTTTCGCCCCCGTGCGTCCCGATCGCCACGACTTCTTGATCCGGCTGATGGAAGGCGTGGAGGACATCCCGGGCACCGCGTTGCACGAGGGCATCTCATGGGGATGGGAGAGCTTCCCCGAATACCTCGACGTCGTCGACTCGACGCCGCACGCGCTCGACTTCGGCGCGCAGGTTCCGCACGCCGCCTTGCGCACCTATGTCATGGGCGACCGCGGCGGCGACCACACGGAAGTGCCGACGCCCGACGAGATCGAGACCATGGGTCGTCTCGCGGCCGATGCGATCGGCGCCGGCGCACTCGGCTTCTCGACGTCGCGAACCGTCGTCCACCGCTCGTCGGACGGCAGCCCCACGCCCAGCCTCACCGCGACAGCCGACGAGCTGCTCGGCATCGCGGGCGCGATCGGAGCAACCGGACAGGGCGTGTTCGAGATCATCTCGGACCTCAACGACCTCCCGGGCGAGTTCGGGCTCATGCGTGCGATGTCGGAGGTGAGCGGTCGGCCGATGTCGATCACGACGCTGCAGCGTCACGAGCACGATCCCGATGCGTACCGAGAGCTGCTCGACCTCATCTCCGGCGCCGTCGCCGACGGCGTCCAGCTCCGCGGCCAGGTGGCGGCTCGGCCCATCGGCATCTCGATGAAGCTCGACGGGCGCCTCCATCCTCTCGTGGAGTCGCCCACCTACCAGCAGCTGGCGTCGCTCCCGATCGACGAGCGCCTCGCCCGCCTGCGCGACCCGGAGGTACGCGCTGCCGTGCTCACCGAGCTCGGTGAGTCACCTCGCCTCATGCAGAACTTCCCGTTCGTCTTCGCGCTCGACGAGCGACCGCGCTACGACCGACGGGCCGACGAGGCACTGGACGTCGCGGGCGCCTACGACGCCCTGGTGGCGGGTGACTCCGGCGCGCTCTACGCCCCGGTGATGAACTACTCCGGCGGTGACCTGGGCGCGACCCGCGAGATGCTGGTGCACCCGCTCACGGTTCCCGGACTCGGCGACGCGGGAGCGCACTGCTCCGCCATCTGCGACGGCAGCTTTCCCACCTACCTCCTCGAGTACTGGGGACGGGACGCGCCCAGCGGCGATCGCCTCCCGGTCGAGTGGATCGTGCAGCGCCAGTGCGCGGCAACCGCCGCGCTCGTCGGCCTCCACGACCGCGGTGTGCTCGCACCGGGTCGGCGGGCAGACATCAACCTCGTCGACCTCGACGCGATCGGCGTGGGTGCGGTCGAGATGGTCCACGACCTGCCCGCGGGCGGGCGACGGCTGGTGCAGCGCGCCACGGGCTACCGGGCGACGCTCGTCGCCGGGCAGGTGGTCATGCGCGACGGGGAGCCCACCGGTGCGCTCCCCGGTCGCCTGGTGCGGGGCGCGCAGCCGGCCTCCTGACGGGGGCTCACCGCCCACTCGGTTCGTCCTACGTCACGACGACGCGCACCGGCCGAAGTTCGCGATGCGGTCGTGCGGGGGCCCTCACGGTGGTCGGAGCGCTGAAGTCGACGGAGGCGCTGGTTTGTGAGCCGGCGCGGGAAGGGTAGGTTGCGCGCTCTTGCTACGTCGTTTGGCTGCTTGGTGTTACCGCCGGCGTCGTCGGGTGCTGGTGATCTGGGTCGTCGCGCTGATCGGGACCAGCGTGTTGGGCCAGACGGCGGGGGGTTCGCTGGAGAAGACCTTCTCGCTCCCGGGAACCGAGTCGGATCGCGCGTTCAGCGTGCTCAAAGACGAGTTCGCACGCAAGGGCGACACCGGCGATCTCGTCTTCGAGGTGCGGGGGCCCGGCAACGTGAACTCGCCCGCCGTGCGTGACGAGATCGAGCCGGTGTTCGCTCGGCTGCGCAAGCAGGCGCACGTGGTGAGCGTGACGACGCCGTACGAGCCAGCCGGGAGCCGTTTCGTCGCACAAGGGGGCAGGATCGCGTACGCGGAGATCCTGTTCGACGTCCAGGCGAACGACGTTCCGCGCGATGTCGCGTCGCGGATGCGCACGATCGCCGAAGACGCCAACTCGCCTCGTCTGCAGGTGGAGCTCGGTGGCTCGATGTTCACCGATCAGTCGCAGCCGGCGAGTGAAGTGATCGGGATCCTCGCCGCCGTGGTGATCCTGCTGATCGCGTTCGGGTCGCTACTGGCGATGGGTATGCCGATCATCACCGCGTTGTTCGGCATCGGGATCGGCCTCGCGTGTGTGAATCTGCTCGCGAGAGTCTTGGACGTCCCCTCTTTCGCGCCGCAAGTCGCGGCCTTGATCGGAATCGGCGTCGGGATCGACTACGCGCTGTTCATCAGCACCCGCTACCGCGAAGGCCTGCACGAGGGTCGCAACCCCGAGCAGGCGGTCGTCCACGCGATTGACTCGAGCGGCCGTGCCGTCCTGTTCGCAGGCGGCACCGTCGTCATCTCCCTGTTGGGGCTCTTCTTCATCGGGGTGCCGTTCATCCGGGGACTGGCGGTCGGCGCCACACTGGCGGTGCTGTTCGTGATGGCCGCCGCAGTGACGTTGCTCCCCGCCGTCCTCGGCTTCGCCGGCTACACGATCGACCGGTTCGCGCTGCCCAGCGCCCGCCGTCAGCGCGACGTCGAGCACAGCTTCTGGACCCGTTGGAGCCGGACGTTGCAGGCGCGGCCCTGGCCCGCGGCCGTCATCGGGCTCGTGATCCTCGTGGTGCTCGCGCTGCCGTTCTTCTCGCTGCGTCTCGGGGTCGCCGACGCGGGGAACGATCCGACGTCGTTCACCACCCGACGTGCGTACGACCTGCTGACCCAGGGATTCGGACCTGGCTTCAACGGACCGCTCCTGCTCACCAGCGAACTGCGATCCCCCCAAGACCGCGACGCGATGGCCCGACTCGGCGCGACGATCGCCCGTGATCCCGACGTCGCCCAAGTCGGCCCGCCCGTCACCAGTCCGAACGGCCGAGGCGCGCTGCTGCAGGTGATCGCCAAGGGTTCGCCCCAAGACCAGAGCACGACCGAACTGGTCCACCGCTTGCGCGACGTCACGGTCCCGAACGCGACCCGGGGGTCGACGCTCGATGTGCACGTCGGTGGCCAAACCGCGGTCGGCGTCGACCTCGCCGACACCGTCGGCCAGCGACTGCCCTACATGTTCCTGGCGATCCTGTTCCTCAGCTTCGTGCTGTTGATGCTCGTGTTCCGTTCGTTGCTCGTGCCGCTCAAGGCCGTGATCATGAACCTGCTCTCGATCGGCGCCGCCTACGGCGTGATCGTCGCGATCTTCCAATGGGGCTGGCTCAAGAACCTCGTCGCCATCGGCAAGGAAGGCCCCATCGAGGCCTGGGTCCCGATGATGCTGTTCGCGATCGTCTTCGGCCTCTCAATGGACTACGAGGTGTTCCTCCTCAGTCGCATCAAAGAGGAGTACGACCGCACCCACGACAACGCCACCGCCGTCGCACACGGCCTGGCCAAGACCGCCCGACTCATCACCGCCGCCGCCGCGGTCATGATCTGCGTCTTCGGCAGCTTCGTACTCTCGGACCTGCGAGTCCTCAAGCTCGTCGGGCTCGGCCTCGCCTTCGCCGTCTTCATCGACGCCACCGTCGTGCGACTCGTGCTCGTCCCCGCAACGATGGAACTGCTCGGAGACCGCAACTGGTGGTTCCCCAAAGCGCTCGCTTGGCTCCCACGCATCGAGATCGAAGGCCAACCCGACCCCATCACCCCGGAACCGCAACACCTCGAACCCGTCGCCGGACGCTAGAGAGTCCTCCGGCCCACGCGCGGCACCGTCGGTCCTACGTCGCCTGCGGGGAAGACTCGAGAACGTGGCGGGCGAGCTGGGTCCGTGACTTTATGCCGAGCTTCGGAACACCTTGTGAAGGTGGTACTCCACGTTGCTCCGGCTGATGAAGAGCTTGGCGGCGATCTCGACATGGTCGCGCCGTCCGCCACCAGCTGTGAGATCTGTGCCTCCTCGGCACGATAGGCGGCCTCGCCGGCAGTGCTTCAACCTCGTTGTGGATCCAGCTGACCCGCCGACGACGGGTCGCCGGAGCGAGACGACGGTTCCCAATGAGAACTGTGGGTTTCGCGGATGCAGTCCACCGCGGTCAAGCCTCAGGATGGCAGTGGAGGGTCGAGGAGGCCTTCTGGTGAGCACGGAGCCGCGGGCGCAACCGGTGTCTCAGAGTCGGACCCCTGGCAGCGGGAAGGACGGAGGACTTATGCTTGCGCAAGCAAAGATCCGACACGCCACGCTGGAAGCCGGCGTGGGGACAGATCGGGAAGGACTGCGGTTGCCGTTGCGGGAGGCGATCCGTGTCGATTGCAGCGAAGGCAGCGAGGGTCACCGCGATCTGCTCGCATGCCCAACTGCCCGGGAGCGTGTTGCGTGACTGATCTCCTGTTCCTGAGCGAGTCGATCCCCGGCGCCGGCGTCACAGCACGACGGGCGCTGCTGGATCGTCGTGACGAGCGCCACCTGTTGGCGAATGCGTTGCGCGTGGCGAGAGAGGGCTGCGGCAGCGCAGTCGTGATCCGCGGCGAAGCGGGAATCGGAAAGTCCGCGCTCCTCGACGACCTCGCCGACAACGCGCCGGACTGGTGCATCGGTCGCGTGCTCGGCATCGAGTCGGAGATGGAACTCCCCTACGCCGGGCTCCAACGGCTGTGCGAGCCGATCATCGACCGGCTCGGCGACCTCGACCCGTATCATCAGGACGCGCTCGAAACCGCGTTCGGCCGTGCGGGTGGCACGCCGCCAGACCGGTTCCTCGTCGGCATGGCCGTGCTCAGCCTCGTCGCGAGCGCAGCCCGCGTGCACCCACTGTTGTGGTTGGTCGACGATGCGCAATGGCTGGACCGAGCGTCGGTGCAGACGATCGTGTTCGTCAGTCATCGGGTGCAGCACGAACGCGTCGTCGTCGTCATGGCGGCTCGGGACACCAGCGACGACCTCGAATTCGAGGGTCTCCCCGAGTTACGACTGGGGGGCCTCGGCGTCGACGAGGCGGGAGAGCTGTTCGATTCGGTCGCCGGACCCGTTGACGCGGCCGTGCGCGATCGGATCCTCGCCGAGGCGCGAGGGAATCCGCTCGCGTTGCTGGAGCTCCCACGGGCGTGGACGACCGCGGAACTGGTCGAGGGGCTGTCGGGGTCGGATCGCATCCCGTTGAGCGGGAAGCTCGAGCTCGCCTTCGCCACGCGGCTGGCCGAATTGCCTCCCGCGACACGAACCCTGCTGACGTTGGCGGCCGCGGAACCGAAGGGTGATCCCGCGCTCCTGTGCGCCGCCGCGGAACGGCTCGGTCTCGATTGGGGCGACGCCGCCCCCGCGGAGCTCGCAGGACTGATCGAGTGCGGACCGCGCGTGTACTTTCGTCATCCGCTGGTGCGCGCGGCTGCCTACCGCTCCGCACCGATCAAGGAGCGCCTCGAGGTGCACCGGGCACTGGCGGAGGTCACCGATCCAGTCCGTGATGCTGATCGGCGGGTGTGGCATCGAGCCAACTCGACCGTTGCTCACGACGAAGGCATTGCCACCGAGCTCGAGCAAGCGGCCACGAGAGCGAAGGCCCGGGGCGGTCTCCTGGCCGCCGCCGCCTTCCTCGAACGCGCCGCGCTCCTCACTCCCGACGGAGCTCGCCGGGCCAATCGGACCCTGGCCGCAGCCAAGGCGAAACGTGACGCGGGCGCGCCCGACGCCGCGCTACGGCTGCTGGCGGCAGTCAAGACCGAGCCGCCATCGGAGCTCCGAGACGCGATGGCAAGACAGTTGCGAGGCAGCATCGCGTTCGACCAACGGCGGGGCAGGGAAGCCGCCGAACTGCTCCTGAGTGCCGCGCAGCGGTTGGAACGCTTCGATGTGAAGCTCGCACGCGACGCGCACCTCGAGGCCTTTGTCGCCGCCGTCCGGGCGAGCAACCCCGACCGCGGAGACCTCGTCCGCAATGCCGCGCAGGCGGCACGGGCTGCGCCGACCCCTCACCAGAGCCCTCAGACGGCCGATCTGCTGCTCGACGCGCTCGCGACGCTGGTGACCCAGGGCTACGAGGCCGCGGCAACGATGCTCACGCGGGCGTTGGCCGCGGTGCGCGACCTCGATCTCGGGGTTGACGACGTCGACGGCTTGGGCTGGCTGGCCGGCAACCGGCTTTCGGGCATCCTCGCGACCGAGGCATGGGACTTCGAGGCTGGATTCGCCCTGATCGAACGACAGGTCGCACTCGCGCGCAGGTCAGGTGCGTTGCCGGAGCTCCAGTTCGCACTGAACTTCCTTGCCAACGAGGTCCTCCTCACCGGCGACCTTCGGAGCGCGGCGCGGTTGATCGACGAAGAGCATCGATTGTCGACCCTGACTCGTGTCCCGCCGCTCGGCTACACGAGCCTGTTGTTGGAGGCGTTCCGAGGCGACGCCGACCGAGCGCTGCCGATGATCTCGGCGAAGATCGACACCGCGATGACCGACGGTGCGGGGAGGATGGTCAGCTACGCGCTGTGGGTGAGCGCAGTCCTCTACAACGGGTTCGGCCGCCACGCGGAAGCCCTTGTCTGCGCCCGGCGAGTGATCGACGGTGAAGCCCTCGGCTACCGAACCCTCGCCGCCCCCGAGCTCGCCGAGGCCGCGTCCCGAACCGGCGACCGTGCCGCGCTGGCCGAGATCTCCGGTTGGGTTCGTGCGCGTGCGGCCGCGACGCCGACCGAGTGGGCGCTCGGGATCTCGGCGGTCGTCGAAGCGCTCGATGCCGACGACGCCGACGCCGAGCATCGGTATTTGGCAGCGATCGAACACCTCGGCCGGACGCCCCTACGAATCGCACTGGCGCGATCTCACCTTCTCTATGGTGAGTGGTTGCGTCGCCGAGACCGACGAGGCGATGCGCGCGAGCAGCTGGAAATCGCGTACGACGCGTTGAACGAGATGGGGATCGGGGCCTTCGCCGAGCGCGCACGGCGCGAGCTCTCGGCGACCACGGGGCGACGAGCGCGCCGGTATCTCGATGCTGCTTCGCTGCAGCTCACCGCGCAGGAGCAGCAGATCGCGCACCTCGTCAAACAAGGTCTCTCCAATCGAGAGATCGGCGGCCGCCTGTTCCTCAGCCCGCGCACCATCGAATGGCATCTTCGCAACATCTTCGGGAAGGTCGGCGTGTCATCCCGGCGACAGTTGAGAGACAAGAACCTCGACCCGTTCCTTCCTCCCGATTCCAATACGTGATTGGCATCGAGGACGCCGGAGGGGATCTCGTCGAGGGCGTAGTTCGAGTTCGCCACGAGATTCTCCCTTGCTGTCGTCCTCGGCGATCACGCTGCGCGCGGAGACCACCGACGCGCGCCGCCTTGACCGCTCACTTATTGGTCGAGGTACCTAGTTCTTCAACGTGCCGTCGAAGTCGATGGTGAGGTGCGTGCCGTCGCAGAACGGCTTGTTGTTCGAGTGACCACACCGGCAGAGCGCCATCTGATCTGCGTGAGGGATCTCTCGGCCGTCGACGTCGGTCAGATGGACCGCGCCCGATACGAGGTACGGACCGTTCTCGCTGGGAGTGATGTTGACCTCGGCCATGTGCCACGCTCCTTCCACGGCTCGCTCACAGCGATTGCTGGGGGCGATCAGACGCAAGGGGCTGCTCGCATCTGACTGCTGGAGCGTGGCTGCATTCAGGACTCGGTACCCCAGGGAAACTCCCGGGGATGCGCTCGCGCCCGAATCTCGCGTCGAACGGTTCGAGAAGGTCAGGTACTTGTCTCGGCAAGTATCTAGGCTGTCCTGCGTGGACGTGGCGCCCTTGAACGACGACGAAGACCTGGTGTGGCGCAGTCTGATGCAGCTCGTGTTCACGTTGCCCCGCGCGCTCGGCGAGGACCTGCAGCGCGCGTCCGGGCTGAGCTCGACGGAGTACACGGTGCTGATGCACCTCTCGGAGGCACCCGACGGGCAACTTCCCATGTCCGAACTCGCCCGGCGAACGAATCTGTCTCCCAGCCGGATCACGCGCGTCATCGACACCATGGCCCGATTGCACCTGGTCGAACGTCGTCGGGGCGCGCTCGACGGCCGCACGACGCTCGCGATGTTGACCAAGGCCGGTCGCTCCGAACTACGACGAGCTTGGCCCCATCACCTTCGCAGCGTCCGGGAACGAGCGTTCGACCATCTCACACCTGAAGAGACCCGCCAACTGGGTCCGCTCCTCCAGCGCCTCGCCGAAGGCGGCACACCGGACCAACCGAGCGACTCCGGTGGGCGTCCTCGAGCCCATTGAACCGATGGTCAAGGCGGATCGGCGCCCCGTGGTGCGCCGCTGAGCGCGGGCTCGCGGTCCGTCGTGTCCGCCCGGAGGGCGCCGGCCCACGACGCAGTTGTCGCGCAGCGGCACCCGAACGGCGCGCGGACCGTTTCGTCGACCTGGGGAGCAGGGTGCTCAGTCGGGCGGTTGGGCAGGAAGAGCACGACGACGACGACGGCGAGGGTGATGACCGCCGCAACGATGAGGGAGGCGAATTGGAGTCCGTCGGCGAACCCTGCCCGGGCGCCCTCCACGAGACGTTGACTGCCGTTGCCGCCCAGCCCCTTCGCCACCTGCAACGCGGCTCCGATCGATGACCGTGCCGCCGCGCGGGCGGGGGCGGGGACGGCGAGCGAGTCGATGCGCGAGTCGTACCTGGTGATCAGCAGGCTGCCGATCACGGCGACGCCGAGCACGCCCCCGAACTGGCGAGTGGTGTCATTCACGGCCGAGCCGACACCGGCCCGCTCACGGGGCACCGAGCCCATGATCGAGTCGGTCGCGGGCGCCATCGTGAGACCCATGCCGAAGCCGAAGATCACGAAGATGACGGCCAACCAGAGATCGCCGTCCAGGATCCAGGTGCGGGAGAGCAGCACCATGCTCAGCGCTCCGATCGAGAGGCCGAGGCCCACGATGACCTTCGTCCCGAAGCGCTCCGCGAGCCGTGGGGACAACGGCGCGCTCACGAGGATCCCCAACGCCGGAGCGGCCAGGCGCAGGCCGGCCTGGAGCGCATCGAGACCTCGTACGAACTGCAGGTACTGGGTGAGCAGGAAGATGTAACCGAACAATCCGAAGAAGGTGAGCGCGAGTGCCACCGACGCCGCGCTGAAGCGCCGGTCAGCGAAGAACACGACCGGGAGCATCGGGTGGTCGGTGCTGTGCTAGCGCAGCACGAACGCGATCAGGATGACGAGCGCGAGCGCGAGCGCCACCAGGACCTCGCTCGATCCCCAGCCTTTGGTGGGAGCTTCGATGATGCCGTAGATCAACGCGGTCATCCCGGCGGTGCCGAGCACGGCGCCGGGGATGTCGAGCGGCGCCGCGTGTTCGTCCTTCGACGTCGGGACGAACAGGACGACGAGGACGATCGAGATCGCCACGATCGGGACGTTGACCAGGAGCACCGAACCCCACCAGAACTGCTCGAGCAGCAGCCCCCCCACGATCGGACCGGCAGCGAGGCCGAGACCCGAAAGCCCTGCCCAGATGCCGATGGCGCGGCCTCGTTCGTCGCCGTCGAAGATGTTGGTGATGATCGACAAGGTGGTCGGGAAGATCGCCGCACCGCCGATGCCCATGAGCGCGCGGAACGCGATCAGCGCGGTCGCGCTGGTCGCGAACGCCGCCAACCCCGACCCCACCCCGAAGATCACCAGCCCGACGAGCAGCGCGCCGCGCCGCCCGTACTTGTCGCCGAGATTCCCGGCGACCAGCAACAGCGACGCGAACGTCAGGGTGTAGGCGTCAACGGTCCACTGCAGCTGGGTGGCGGACGCGTGGAGGCTGCGCTCGATCGATGGGAGCGCGACATTGAGAATCGTGTTGTCGAGGATGATCACGGTGACGCACAGGCAGATGACCCCGAGTGCCCGCCACCGGTGCGGCGTGCGGGCAACCCCTGCGATCGGCGTTGGCGTCGTGGCGGTCACGGTCGATGCCGCTTCAGCCGGGCTGCCCGCTCTCGGGCGGTCGGCGCCGCCACATCTCGTTCCGTTCGGGGCATTGAGTACGGCTCGTCGACGGGCATCCACCGAGTATCCGGACGGTCTGTCCGGGCTACCCCAGGGAAAGTCCCGGGCATGCGGCACGGGTTGCCGATGTCCTGGCGGGATGCAATGGGCGGTCGTCAGAGCCTCGACTGGTTGACGGACCGACCCTCCGGCTACTCGTAAGAACGGCACCACCGACCACGGTCCGGGCAGGCCGAGGGTCAGCTCCGCGTCAACCGATCGCCTCGGGGGAAAGAATCGCATTGCCACTGGCACTGACGAGGTACCGCCGGATACCGTTGCCCCAGCGAGGCGGGCATGGCTGAGAGAGGTAGGACTTCATGGTCGCCATCGTTATCGGATTTGTCGCCGCGACCGTCGCCTTTGGCGCGGCAACCACCTGGCTCATCCGGCACGCGTAAGGCAGCCAGACGAGGCGAGAGCGGACGGGCTGCGTCCGTCCCTGGGCAGCCACTCCGACCTGAACCGGATCAAGCCATCCGGTTGTGACGACTCACGTCACAACCGACATCTGCGTGCGAATCGACGCGAACATGCGTGGGCGGTCACCGGAGACGTACCGTCGATGGACGCGGCGCAGCTCTGGCTGGCCGAGCCATCCGGATCGCTGCTCGCCGAGCGCGCTCAGGCCCTCCCGAAACGCGCCGACGCTCGTCGCTCGTCACTCGTGGGTAGGAACCGGTGGACGGTCTGCCGACGCGAAAGGCTGACACAGATGACGAGCAACCACGCATCAGGGTCAACACCTCCGATCTATGCGAACGATGACACACCCCCTGGGCTGGAAGTGAAGGCCCATCCAGTGCGCGTCGCAGTGGGCGCGCTCGGCGCGCGAGCAACCGTAGAAGGCGTGGCTCGACACCTCGTCGCGCACGGTGTCCCCGAAGACCGGATTCATTTCCTGTACGGCGACGACGGATGCGAGTTCCTGGACAATCTCGGGAACTGGTTCACGCGCGCGATGAGCGAGCAGTGGGAAACGGCAAAGGAGCATCTCGACGCCGGAGAAGCCGTCGTCAGCGTGTTCGACGTGGACGACGACGACGTCGGCCGGATCCGCAGCCTCCTGGAAGAAGCGGGGATCGCTCACGCGTCGTACTACGGGGAATGGACGAACCTCGAGTGAGCAGGCTGTGCGGACCCGCCTCCTCGAGCGATCGAGGGCGCTGCTCGGACGCCGAGACATCGGCGACGAGCGAGGGGGCCATGCCAGGAGTCAGGATCTGCCGGGAAACCTGAGGTAGAACGCGCCGAACAAGAGGACGATCCCGACGTTGGCAGCGAGCCGCTCCCAGAACCAGGTCTTCTCTCTGAAGAACAGAAGGTCGACGCCCACCACGACCGCGACCAGGACCAGGACCAGCGCGTACAGCGCGCCGATTGCCGGGGTGCTCATCCGTCGCTTCCTTCCGCGCAAGGCGTCCTCCACCGGGCAGTCGTCCGATGAGGACTCCCGGGGACGAGGAAGACCCCCTCCGGAGAGGGGGTCTGACCTGCACTTCTCTGGAGCGGACGACGGGATTCGAACCCGCGACCCCAACCTTGGCAAGGTTGTGCTCTACCAACTGAGCCACGTCCGCGTGGGCCACGAGATTAGCGCGAACCGCTGCGTCAGGTCCCGGCCAGGCGCTCCACCACCGGTGCGAATTGCTCGTACTGGTCGTCGCCGAACACGACGTAGGAGACGCCCCACTCCTCCCGGCGGGCCACGAGGGTGTCGCACACGTGGTCGACGGTGCCCATCAGCACCGCGCCCGACTCCAACGCCGCGGTCGGCTCGACCCCGAACGCCGGCGCCAGGACCTCGGCCAGCGCCAGTGGATCGTCGGTGATCGCAGCGACGAAGTAGCGGATCTGGAGCTCGACGTCGTCGAAGCGCTCCCCCGCTCCTTCCCGCACCCAGCCGATCTTGCGGCGGGTCGAGTCGCCGAGCGTGTCGCGGGCGGCGTCGGCGCCGATCTCGCCCGCCCGCAGGATCGGGTTGATGCCCACGATGTCGGCTTCGCGACCCGCGAGGGTCAGGACCTTGCGGCCGCCACCGCCCACCAGGATCGGAGGGCGGGGCTGCTGCCGCGGCTTCGGCGACGCGTCGTACGCGGTGATCCGGTAGTGCTCGCCCGCGAAGTCGAAGGGCCCGTCGCCCCAGGCGCCCTTGACCACCGCGAGCGCCTCCCCCAGCCGCGTGATGCGGGTACCCGGCGGGTCGTACGGGAGCCCGAGCGCCTCGTAGTCGGCGGTCATCCAGCCGGCACCGAGGCCGAACTCGAGCCGCCCACCGGACAGGACGTCGAGGGTGGCGGCCTCCTTGGCGACCACCGCCGGGTGCTTGTAGTCGTTGCCGAGCACCAGCATCCCGACGCGCAGCGTCTCGGTCGCGGCGGCCGCGAACGACAGCGCGACCATGGGCGCGAGGTCGGTGTCGACGAAGTGGTCGGGCATGAAGAGCGTCGAGTAGCCGAGGTCCTCGATCTTGCGTGCCTGCTCGCTCCACTCTGTCTGCGTGCGCGCGATGGACGCCTGCACCCCGAAGCGGAACCTGTGTGCCGTGCCCATGTCCGTCACACCCCCGTCGACCCGAAGCCGAACGTGTCACGTTCGGTGGCGTCGAGCTGTTCGACCTCGTGCCAGTCGACCTGCTCGACGCGTTGGATCACCAGTTGCGCGATGCGGTCGCCGCGCTGGACGGTATAGGGCCGGCTCGGATCGGTGTTCACGAGCAGCACCTTGAGCTCGCCCCGGTAGAGCGGGTCGATGAGCCCCGGCGTGTTGAGACACGTGACGCCCGACTTCAACGCCAGGCCGGAGCGGGGCAGCACGAAGCCGGCGTACCCCGACGGGATCGCCACCGCGAGCCCGGTGGGCACGAGCGCGCGTCCACCACCCGCGGCGAGCTCGACCGTCTCCCGGGCGTGGAGGTCGTACCCGGCATCCTCGGTGTGCTGCTGCTTCGGCAGCGGTAGCCGCCGGTCGAGCCGCTGGACCCGGATCTCCACTGCGTCAGTCCGCGAAGTCGCGGGCGAGCTCGGCCCGCTGCGCGTCGTTGAGCTCCACCCACACCTGGTACTCGGGATGGTCGATCACCAACCGTGCCGAGCCCGAAGTCAGCTCGGCGCGCTGCTGGGCGTCGAACGGGAAGCTCAGGTAGTGCACCGTCGACGTGATGTCGTCGCGGGTGAGGCGCTCCTCGTCGCGCGGCACGGCCGGCACCCGCGACCCGCTCCCGCGCGCACCGAGCTCGAAGTACACGTGGAACTCGATGCCACGCAGCTTCGGGAGCCACTCGCGCAGCGACGCGTCGTCGGTCAGCTCGATGAAGAGGGTGCCGGACAGCTCGCCCGGATTCGGAATGAGCTCGTTGTAGGTCTCCACCTCGTGGGCGATGGCCTCGTCGGTGAGCATGCGCTCGGCCCGCGCCATCTCCTGCACCTGCCAACGCATGGTGTCGGTGTTCTCGAACACGATGGTCACGATGTCACCGAGCGCGATCCGCCGACGTCGCTTCATCTCGATGATGCCGGCGCGGAAGTCAGGTCGCTCGCGCTCGTACGCGCGGTGGTCGACGATGTCGTCGACGGTCAGCTTCCTCACGCGTCACTCTCCTCTCGGCCGGGGGTGGTGCACAGCGCACGACCCCGGGGCGAGTCCCCCGGGGTCGTGGCCAGGAACCAACGGCAGCGTCAGCTGAGGGTCTCGAGGCCCTGCGTGAAGCGGCCGGCGTGGCTCTTCTCGGCGCGGGCGAGCGTCTCGAGCCACTCGGCGACCTCCTCGAAGCCCTCGTCGCGCGCGGTCTTCGCGAACCCCGGGTACATCTCCGTGTACTCATAGGTCTCACCGGCGATCGCCGAGTTGAGGTTGTCGGAGGTGGCCCCGACCTGGACGCCGGTGACCGGGTCGCCGACCTCGGCGAGGAAGTCGAAGTGACCGAACGCATGACCGGTCTCGCCCTCCGCCACCGAGCGGAACAGCGCGGCGACGTCGGGGTAGCCCTCGACGTCGGCCTTCTGCGCGAAGTAGAGGTAGCGGCGGTTCGCCTGGCTCTCGCCCGCGAACGCCTCTTTGAGGTTCTCGTGGGTCTTGGTGCCGTTCAGGTCGGGCATGCGTTGGTCTCCTTGTGGTGTCTGGCTGCTTGCAGTCTGGGAACTCGGTGCGCTCAGGCGTCGACGGGTTCACGCGCGAGGCAGTCTTCGCAGACCCCGCGGAACACGACCTCGACCGCCTCGACGGTGAACCGCCGCCGATAGCACGAAGGCACACGGAGATCGGCGATGTCGAGGAGCACGTCGCGCACGGTGCCGCACCGGGTACACACCAGGTGCTGGTGGGCGTGCTCGACATTCGGATCGACGCGGATGCTGCCGGTGCC
>DATBBL010000377.1:0-8397 GCA_036271015.1 Acidimicrobiia bacterium | reverse complement strand
GAGATCGCCGGGGTCCCCATCGCCGACTCGCGGCTGGAACAGCTGCGGGCCAACGCCAGCATCGAACCGGTGCTGGTCGACGACGACGGCACCCCGCTCGCGATCGGGAAACGCTTCAGCGTGTTGTCCCCCAAGATCGTGCGGGCGGTGCTGCTACGCGACCACTGCTGTCAGATCTGCCGCCGTCGCCACCGACTCCAGATCCATCACCTCCGACCCCGCTCCTGGGGTGGCACCGACGAGATCTCCGACCTGGCCGCGGTGTGCAGCACCTGTCACCCCGACCTCGTCCCCCACGGCCCCTACGCCCTGGTCGGCAACCCCAACGTGCCCGGGAGACCTGCGCAAGGTCCACCTCGACGACCTCACCCCCGAACAACGAGAACAGATCGGCCTCCCACCACCGAGAGCGGGGCCGGCACCGTGACCTAGAGGATGGCGAGCGGGTTCACCGGTGAGCCGGTACCGCGAGGGATCACGAGCGGCGCGACCACGAACTGGAACTCCCAGCGGCCGGCGTCCACGCAGGCGATCGCGAGCTCTTCGAAGTCGGCGTTGTCGAGGATGGGCATGCCCATGTACGGGATGAGGATGTGATGCACGTGCAGCGGCACCGCCAGCCCGCGCGGGTTGGGGATGCCCTGGTCGGCGTTGGGCGCGTCCTGCATGTCCCACACGAGCATCGACGCCTCCGTGTCGTGCAGGAACTCGATGCACGACGCGTGCACCCCGGCGGTGCCGCCGAAGCTCGGCTGGGTCCCGGTGGCCGCGAAGTACGGACCGTGGCCGCTGCGGATGAGGACCGCGTCACCGGCGCGGGGCTCGATGCCCTGCGCGTCGGCGGCGTCGGCGAGCTCCCAGCCGTGCACCGGTGCGCCCGGGGTCACGTACTCGGTGCCGCGCAGGCGCGGGATGTCGTAGAGGACGCCGCGGGTCACGATGCCGTCGCGCCAGAAGTCGACGGTGCCCCGGTGCTCCGTGGGCATGCCGTACTCGTCGAGCCGGCGGCCGTTCCACGTCTCCTCACCGTCGGCGACGGGAAGATGGCAGAGCGCGTCGAGGTGCGTCTCGGTGAAGCCGTGGATGAACAGCGAGAGGTGGTCGCACATCGCGCCCGAGTCCTGCATGGCCACCATGTGGCGCGCCGGGTAGGGGTTGGCGGGCCCGGGCTTGGTGTTGATCGAGCGGCTGCACGAGATGGCGCGGCCGTCCTGCACGAGGGCGGCCGCCTGCCGCCGCACCTCCGGGGTCACGAAGTTGAGGGTGCCGAGCTCGTCGTCGTCCCCCCAACGACCCCAGTTCGAGAACTTCGTCCGCCAGCTCGCGTACTCCTCGGCGGTCGGTGGCGTGCGCGCTTCGATCCCCATGCGGAGAAGGTAACCCTGCGGCTACGGTCGCCGCTCGTGGCGCCCGTCACCGGCTTCGACCCCTTCTCCGTCGCCGTGATGACCGACCCGTACCCCGTGTACCGCGAGCTGCGCGCCGAGTGCCGGGTCGCGGCGATGCCGGAGTACGACGCCTTCGCGCTCACGCGCTTCGACGACGTGTGGACGGTGCTCACCGATCGCGACCGCTTCTCGATCTTCGAGGGCCCGGTGTTCCACCGGCAGGCGCTGCTCCGCCACCACGACGGACCACCGCCCACCGCGGTCCCGCGACCCCTGCCGACCTTCTCGATGCTCGACCCGCCCGCGCACACCCAGGTGCGCCAGGCACTGCTCGGGCCCTTCCGACCACGGGCGGTTGCTCCGCTCGAGCCATCCGTCCGTGCGCTGGCACGGACGCGACTCGACGCCCTGGCCGACCGCCACTCGTTCGACGTGCGCCACGACTACGCGTCGGCGGTCGCCGCGCAGGTGGCGGCGTTGCAGCTCGGGTTTCCGGTCGAGGACGCGGAGCTGCTGGTCGGTTGGGTCAACACGTTCGTCGAACGCGACCCCGACGTGCCCGGCATCAGCGCGGCCGGAGAAGCGGCGCACGCGGAGCTCGACGCCTACCTCGTGGAGCTGGTGGCCGAGCGGCGGGCGACGCGCGGTGACGGGCCGCCCGATCTCATCGACGACCTGTGTGCCTACGACGGTGCCCATGGACCGCTCGACGACGCCGAGATCGCGACGCAGTTGGCGACCCTCTTCATCGGTGGCTCCGAGACCCTGCCCAAGACGGTGGCGGGTGGCTGCTACGAGCTCTGGCGCGCGCCCGACCAGCGCGCCGGTCTGGTCGCAGACCTGTCGGAGGTGCCGAACGCGTTCGAGGAGATGCTCCGCCATCAGCTGCCGCTGCAGTTCGTCGGGCGGACCGTCGCCGTCGACACCGAGGTCGCGGGCGTCCCGATGCGCGCCGGCCAGCGCGTCGTCCTCCTCCTGATCTGCGCCAACCGCGACGAGCGCGAGTTCACCGAGCCGGAGTCCTTCGACGCGCGCCGCGCCATCGACCGGCACCTCGGGTTCGGGCACGGCGTGCACGTGTGCATCGGCGCGCACGTCGCCCGGCTCGAAGGTGTCGTGCTCGTGCAGGAGCTCCTGGCGCGCTTCCCGCACTACGAGGTCGTCGAGGCCGGGCTTGCGCGCGAGGTGTCGGAATTCCATGTGGGGTGGGCCCGGATGCCTGTCCGCCCCGAAGGTCGTACGGTGGCGGCATGACGCAGCTGATCATCGACGCCGACACGCACCTCACCGAGCCACCCGACGTGTGGACCACCCGGGTGCCGGCGCGGTACCTCGACGAGGTGCCGCACGTCGAGCGCAACGACGAGGGCCGCGACGTGTGGGTGCTCGACGGCACGCCGTTCAGCAGTCCCGGGCTCACCGCGGTCGCGGGCTGGCCCGAGCCGTTCCCCGCCGGCCCGAAGACCTACGAGGAGTGCCACCCGGCGTCCTACGACGCCGACGCCCGCCTCCGCTACATGGACGAGGTGGGGATCTGGGCGCAGGTGCTCTACCCGAACGTGGCCGGCTTCGGCAGCCAGCGCTTCCTCAACATCCGTGACGACGACCTCAAGCTCGTGTGCGTGCGCGCCTACAACGACTTCCTGCGCGATTGGGCGTCGGCCGACGCCCGCCGCCTGCTCACGATCATGACCATGCCGTTCTGGGACATCGACGAGGCGGTGAAGGAGGTCGAGCGCAACGTCGACAAGGGCCACCGCGGCATCCTCTTCACCGGCGAGCCGCACCGGTTCGGGCTGCCGTACCTGGGTGAGGCGCACTGGGACCCGCTGTGGTCGATCGCGCAGGAGGCGCGGCTCCCGATCCACTTCCACATCGGGAGCGGCGAGATGACGTCGTCGTTCGGACCCGAGCGCATCGCCCGCTACGGCACCGCCGCGACGTACGCGTACACGTCGGTCGAGATGTTCCTGAAGAACGGCCTGCAGTGCGCCGACCTGATCACGAGCGGCGTGCTCCCGCGCTTTCCCGACCTCGACTTCGTGTCGGTCGAGAGCGGCATCGGATGGATCCCGTTCGTGCTCGAAGCCGCCGACCACAGCTACCTCGAGGGACGCCCGGGCCGGACGAGCGAGTGGGAGCTGCTGCCGTCGGAGTACTTCGCCCGGCAGGTGTATTCCACGTACTGGTTCGAGCAGGTGGCGCCGAGCAAGCTCCTCGGGGAGATCCCGGTCGAGCACATCCTCTTCGAGACCGACTTCCCGCACCCGACCTGCCTCTACGGCAACGTGCACGAGAAGATCGAGACCAGCCTCGCCGGCGCCACCGACGAACAGCGGCGACGGATCCTCTGGGCGAACGCCGCCGAGCTCTACGGCGTCGAGGCGCCGGTCAGTCGAGCGTGAGCCGGGCCCCGAAGGCCGACGGCAGCGACCCCGACGTCGTGCTGCCCCACATCTCCACCTGCGACCACGACCAGAGCAGCGCCCGCCCCTGGCGACCCACCGGGGCCGGAAAGCCCAGTCGGTGCACCCGCAGGTCGAGCACCGTCCGGGCGCTCTTCAGGCCGAGCCGGGCCGCGACCTCGTGGGCGTCGACCAGCTCTTCACCGTCCGTGTCCAGCACCATCGAATCCCTGCTCCCCTTCCGGTTCCCGCTCCCTCGACGCGCGACGTCGCTGACGGGTAAGTGACGGACGCGTGACGCCGAACCTACGGCCGGGAGGTTTCGGCGGGATGGGTCGCCGATCAACGTGGTGTGACGCGCATCCTACGGAAATCTGACGAATGGGCGGCGCGAACTGTGAGGAAGCCGTCAGCCGCGGCGGGCGCACCGGCGGCGCCCGGAGCCCAGTTCACATTCCCGACATACGAAAGAAGCCTTGGAGAAGCCTTCCCTCTTTATCGTCCGCCGGACGGTGCACTCTACGGTCGCACCGCCCGTCCACGGGAACGACAGGCCGCGAACAGGAAGAGGGAAGCCATGAAGCTGGTGGTCGCGATCATCAAGCCGCACCAGGTCGAGGCGGTGACCGGGGCGCTCGACAAGATCGAGGTCTCGGGCATGACGCTCACGGAGGTGCGGGGCCACGGTCGCCAGCGCGGACACTCCGAGGTGTACCGCGGCGGCGAGTACAAGGTCGACTTCCTCCCCAAGGTCCGAGTGGAGGTCCTCACCGGCGACACGCAGGCCGAGCAGGTGGCCAACACGATCGTCGACAATGCTCGCACCGGGAAGATCGGCGACGGGAAGCTGTGGATCCAGTCGGTCGACGTGGCGGTGCGGATCCGAACCGGGGAGGTTGGTGAAGAAGCCCTCTGATGCGTCGCCGCCCGCGGGACGCGGGCTCGTCGCCGACCACACGCTGGGAGGCCTCGCGACGCTGGGAGGCCTCGCGTTCGCGGCGGCCTACTCCGACGCGGTCGACATCTGGATGGCCGAGCTGTTGGGCGACCCCGCCGGGGTCGCCCTGCTCGCGGTCGGGGCCTACGGTCGCCGCGAGCTCTGCCCGGCGAGCGACCTCGACCTCGTGCTGGTGCACGACGGCAAGCGCGGCCGCGACCTCCGTGCGCTCGCCGACGCCATCTGGTACCCGATCTGGGACTCGGGCATCGCGCTCGATCACAGCGTGCGCACGTCGAAGGAGGCGCGCGCGGTCGCCGACCGCGACCTGAAGGCCGCGCTCGGCCTGCTCGACGGGCGGTTGGTGGCGGGTGACGCGTTGCTCGCCGAGCCGTTGCTCGCCCGCATCCGCGACGACTGGCGGGACCGGGCCCGGCACCGCCTGCCCGGCTTCGGGGCCCTGATCGAGGAACGGCATCGGTCGTCCGGCGACGTCGCCTACGCGCTCGAGCCCGACCTCAAGGAGGGTCGGGGCGGTAGCCGCGACGTCGCCGCCCTGCGCGCGCTGGCGCGGGTGACCGACGTGTACGTCCCCGACGAGCGGCTCGCCGCCGCGGTCGGCACGCTGTTCGACGCCCGCGTCGCGCTGCAACGCCTGGCCGGCCGGACCGATCGGCTGCTGCTCGAGCACCAGGACGACGTCGCCGCCGCGCTCGGGCTCGTCGACGCCGACGAGCTGATGGCGATGGTGAGCGGGGCGGCGCGCACCATCGCCTGGCAGTCGGACGACGCGTGGCGCGCGGTGCGGTCGTGGCTCCAAGGGCCTCGCGGGCGGTCGGCCGCGGGACGCGACGCGCCGCTGTCGCCCGGGCTCGTGCTCCGCGACGGCGAGGTCGCGCTGGTCGCCGAGGCGTCCCCCGCCGACGACCCCGCGCTCGTGCTCCGGGCCGCCGCCGACGCGGCGTACCTGGGGGTGCCGATCGCACGTCCGACGCTCCGACGCTTCGACGAGGAGCGGGGCACCGTGCACGACCCGTGGGCCTCGGACACGCGCGACGCCTTCGTCGCGCTCCTGGGCGGTGGCGACGCCGCGGTGCAGCAGTTCGAGGTGCTCGACCAGCACGGGCTGCTGGTGCAGTTCCTGCCCGAGTGGGACGTGGTGCGGTCGCTGCCGCAGCGGAACGCGTTCCACCGCTACACCGTCGATCGTCACCTCCTCGAGGCGGTGGCGCGCGCCGCGGATCTCGTGCGGCGGGTGCGCCGCCCCGACCTCCTGCTCATGGGCGCGCTGCTGCACGACCTGGGCAAGGGAGGTCCCGGCGACCACACCGACCACGGCGTGGTGTTGGCGGAGCGCGTGGCGACCCGCATGGGGTTCGATCCCATCGACGTGGCGGTCCTCGTCGACCTCGTGCGCTGGCACCTGCTCCTCCCGAGCTACGCGACCGGGCGCGACCTCGGCGATCCCGCCACCGTGGACGCGGTGGTCGACGCGGTCGGCAGCGAGGACACGCTCGATCTCCTCGAGGCCCTGACCGAGGCCGACTCGCTCGCCACCGGCCCGACCGCGTGGACGCCGTGGAAGGCCGGGCTGGTGGCGCGCCTGGTCTCGCTCGCGCGCGCGGAGCTGCGCCGGCGGGCCGGCTTCGCGGTGGGGGACCTTCCGGTGCCCGCCGGGCCCGACCCGCGGCTCGCCGCCTTCGACGGCACGCTCACCGTCGACCCCCATCCCGGCGGCGTGACCATCCTGGCGCCCGACGCGCTGGGCCTGCTCGCGATCGAGGTCGCGGCGCTGGGCGTGCACGCCCAGGACGTGCGCCGGGCCCGCACCTACACCGTCGACGGCGTCGCGGTCGGCGAGTTCGAGGTGGAGCCCACACGCGGCCGCGAACCCGACTGGGACCGGTTCGCCGCCGACCTCCGGGCCGCGCTGGTCGACCCCACCGCGGTCCGGGAGCAGCTCGTCGCCCGCCATCGGCGCTACGACTCGTTCTCCCGGCCCACCGCGGCGCGCCCGGCCGAGCCCCGCGTGTTCGTCGACAACGACGCCACCGACGTCGCCACCATCGTCGAGGTGCGGGCCGCCGACGGCATCGGCGTCCTCGCCCGGATCACCGACGTGTTCGCCCCCCATGGCGTGCGGGTGGATCAGGCCTACGTGTCGACCCTGGGCCACGAGGTGGTCGACACCTTCTACGTGACCCGCACCGACGGCGCCAAGCTCACCGACCCGGAGGTGATCGGCGACCTGGAGCGGGAATTGCTCCGGCGGCTCCGGTCGTCAGCTTCCGTTCATGGTGCTGACTAGGTCCGGTAACGCGAGGCACAACATTCAGCAATCGCCGGCGCGGACTCTGGCGCCCATGATCACAACACTGCGCACCAACTTCAAGAATCCGGTGCGGCGCAAGATGATGTACGCCCGGATGGGCGGCAAGATGATCGGCCTCGCGGCCGTCATCGGCATGATCTATGCGTTCGCCTACCTCTTCAGCACCCAGGTCGCCAGCGCCACACCGGTGCACAGTGCGGCGACCGACCTCAAGGCCCAGCTGACGACCTCGATCAGCGCGATCAACACCGCCTGGGTGTGCGTCACCGCATTCCTGGTGTTCTTCATGCAGGCGGGCTTCATGATGCTCGAGGGCGGCTTCGCCCGAGAACGCGAAGTTTCGAACATCATGATCGAGTGTGTTGTGGACACCGGCTTGTGCGGTGTCCTTTTCTACGCGTTCGGTTTCGCCTTCATGTTCAGTGCAGGGAACGGCTGGATCGGGTACCACTACTTCTTCTTGCAGGGCGTGCCTCACACCTACGGCACAACCGGCGTCGCGTTCATGGCGTTCTGGCTGTTCCAGTTTGCGTTCGCTGACACGGCGAGCACGATCGTCTCTGGCGCCATGGTCGGCCGCACCGCCTTCAAGGGCGACCTGCTCTACAGCGTCGGCGTCACCGGTTTCATCTACCCGATCTTCGGTCACTGGGCGTGGGGGCCCAACGGCTGGCTCGCGACGTTGAGCACTCCGTTCCGCGACTTCGCCGGCTCCACGGTCGTGCACACGATCGGCGGCGTCCTAGCGCTCACCGGTGCCATCGCGCTCGGGCCGCGCCTCGGACGCAAGTTCAGGCGTGACGGTGGAGGAATGCCGCCCGGGCACAACATGACCCTTGCTTCGCTGGGCGCGGTCATCCTGTGGTTCGGCTGGTACGGATTCAACCCCGGCAGCACCCTGTCGGCAATGGACTTCGAGGGCATCGGTCGCATTGCCACGAACACCACGCTCGCTGCCTGCGCCGGTGCACTCGTCGCCGTCGCCTGGGTCTACCCGAGGTCGAAGAAGTTCGACGTCGGCATCAGCCTCAACGGCCTACTCGCGGGTCTTGTAGCAATCACGTGCCCGTGTTACTGGGTGTCACCGACCGGTGCGATCGCAATCGGAGCCATTGCGGCGGTCGTCATGGTGCTGGCGGTCGACTTCACCGAGTGGATCCGGGTTGACGACCCGTGTGGCGCCTTCGCGGTCCATGGCGCCGCCGGAATCTGGGGCACGTTGAGCCTGGGGCTCTTCGCCGTTGGCAACTATGGACTTCCGGGTGCGTCTGGATCGGACACTTCGGGCGGCCGAGTGACTGGTCTGCTGTACGGAGGCAATGCCAACCAGTTCAT
>DATBBL010000376.1:0-14885 GCA_036271015.1 Acidimicrobiia bacterium | reverse complement strand
CGGCCCGATGCCCCAGACGCGTGAGCACGTGCTGCTCGCCCGCCAGGTCGGCGTGCCGTCGATCGTCGTCGCGCTCAACAAGGCCGACATGGTCGACGACGAGGAGATCCTCGAGCTCGTGGAGCTCGAGGTGCGCGAGCTGCTCAACGAGTACGAGTTCCCTGGCGACGACACGCCGATCGTGCGGGTCTCCGCGCTGAAGGCGCTTGAGGGCGACTCCGAGTGGACGCCGAAGATCACCGAGCTCATGGACGCGGTCGACACGTTCATCCCCGAGCCCGAGCGTGCGATCGACCGGCCGTTCCTGATGCCGATCGAGGACGTCTTCTCGATCACCGGTCGCGGCACCGTCGTGACCGGCCGGGTCGAGCGTGGTCAGGTGAAGGTCGGTGAGGAGATCGAGATCATCGGTCTGCGCCCGACCACCAAGACCACGTGCACCGGCGTCGAGATGTTCCGCAAGCTCCTCGACGAGGGCCGCGCCGGCGACAACATCGGCGCCCTGCTGCGGGGCACCAAGAAGGAAGAGGTCGAGCGCGGTCAGGTCCTGGCCAAGCCCGGATCCATCACCCCGCACACCGGCTTCACCGCCCAGGTGTACGTGCTGAAGAAGGAGGAGGGTGGGCGGCACACGCCGTTCTTCGCCAACTACCACCCGCAGTTCTACTTCCGCACCACCGACGTCACCGGCTCGATCGAGCTGGAAGAGGGCGTCGAGATGGTGATGCCCGGTGACAACACGGTCATGACGGTCGAGCTCCAGAAGGCGATCGCCATGGACGAGGGCCTCCGGTTCGCCATCCGTGAGGGTGGGCGCACCGTCGGTTCGGGCGTCGTCACCAAGATCCTCAAGTAGTCGTAGCAGGCAACTCGAGCCGGGATCCGGAGACACAGAGCACATGGCGAATTCGCAGGGTCAGAAGATCCGGATCCGGCTCAAGGCCTACGACCACGAGATCATCGATCAGTCGACGAAGAAGATCGTCGAGACGGTCGTCCGTACGCAGGCCAAGGTGCGGGGTCCCGTGCCGCTCCCGACCGAGATCCGGCGCTTCTGCGTGGTGCGCTCGCCTCACGTCGACAAGGACTCGCGCGAGCACTTCGAGATGCGGATCCACAAGCGCCTGCTCGACATCGTCGAGCCGACCAGCAAGACGGTCGAGTCGCTCCAGCGCCTCGATCTTCCTGCCGGGGTCGACATCGAGATCAAGATCCAGGCGTCATAACCCCGAGGCTCGGTTGGTCGTCGCGCGCCGCGACGACCAGACGTCACCGCTCGTTCCCTCCGAGGAGCGGGAACAGGTGGTGAGCGACGTCGCGCAGGAACGGGACGACGAGCGCAGGTGTCAGTCGCGCGTCGGGATCGCTCAGCTCGGCCGGGAGGGTCACGCCCATCTCCCGGGCTTTCGCGACGAGCGCGGGTCCCATGCCCTTCCCGAGGGTGCTCAGCGCCTTGCCGACGACCTCGGTGTCCATCGTCCAGTCGGGAACGGCACGCGGCGTGATCGTCACCCACTCGGCCGGATCGCGCGGCGCATCGAGCGTGAAGACGTGGTCGAACGTGCGAGCCGAAGCGTCACGTCGGCTGAAGGGCTCACCGAGCCCCCACCGTGTGCGCAACGTGGCCAGGAGCGACGTGTGCCGGTACTCCTCGTTGAACACCGATCCCGGCGCCACCCACGGGGACACGATGATCGCGGGCACGCGATAGCCGGAGCGGTCGAAGGTGAAGCCGCATTCACCCGGCGGTGCGGATGGGTCCGGCGGGACGGCAGGACCCGGTGGCACATGATCGTAGGTGCCTCCCGGTTCGTCCCAACCGATCAGGAGGGCCGTGTTCCACACGTTCGCGCCGGTCTTCGAGACGGCCGACCGGTACGCGTCGAACACCCGCGTCAAGAACGCTTCGCCCGAGAGGATCGATGACGGGCTGTCGACCTCGATCTCGACCTGGTCGGTGAACGAACGTCCCATCGCCGGGTGGTAGTCACCGTGCCCGGCCAGCATGTTCGGTTCGATCAGTGCGAAGTCCGGCAGGGTGCCCGCCGCCGCGTCGCGCTCGAACTCGGAGAAGGGCACGAAGTGCGTCGCCAGTCGGTTCTCCAGGCGGGGGAAGTGGATCATGCCAGTGAACGACAGCGGCATCGGCTCCATCACGTAGACCTTCCAGGTCCTGTCGTGAGCTTCGAGCCGCTCGAACAACGTCTCGGTGTCGTTCTGGGTGAACCACTTCTTCATCGGCCTGTTCACCACGAGCCCCTACGAGCTTCCGGCCATCCAGAACGACCGGTTCATGAACGTCTGTGACGGCACCTCACTGAACCAGTGGTCGAACACCCCGAAGTCCCGGGCGATCCCACTGAGCACCGGAAGCTGCTCCGGCGTGTAGCCGGTCATGATCTGCGCGTACTCGTCGTACGTCGGTTGACGACCCGTCTCGCCGGTGAAGGTCGAGATGTAGTCGGTGACGAACCCGTCCATCGTCGGCGTCGCGCCCGGCGCCGGCGCGTTCCACCCTGCGGTGACCGCGTCGCCGATCTTGCACCGGTTGTGGTCGTCGAGCGTGTTGAACAGCTGCGTGTTGGTGTGGAAGAACTCCTCACCCGAGTCCGGGTTGGGCGCGTCCATGTCCGTCGCCACCGAGTACGGCACCACCTTGCGGTCCGCGCCGTGCTCCGCCCACACCGGAATCGGATTGGTCAACTCCTTCCGACGACCCCCTCGAAGTCCTTGCCGTCGTCCGGGCCGTAGAGGCGACCGAGCACGTTGTCCAACGACCGGTTCTCGAACAGGACGACCACGACATGGTCCAACGCACCGGACTTCTCGGCAGGCATCCGCACATCATGCCTGCTCCGGAGCGGTGCCGATCAGGCCTCCTCGGTGCCACGGGCGGTGACTTCGAGTCGCCGCAGTGTGACGAACAGCCGAACCTCGGCGACCTGCGCTGACGCCGAGCGACGTTTCGGCCGCTGGCTCGGAGGCGCTTCTTGCCGGCTTCTTGCCCTGCTCTCAGGTTGGGTGAAGGCGGTCCGGGCATCCTGTCGGCATGACGGATGCGGACCGGAACGAGATCGAGCTCCTGACCCGCCCGGTGTCCCGGCGGGGTGCGTTGGCGCTGCTCGGGGGGCTGGGGCTCGCGGTGGCGGGGTGCTCGGGAGGCAACGACTCGAACGGAGCGACGGCGACGACGAAGGGCGCGAGCTCGTCGACGTCGACGTCGGCCGGCGCGACGACCACGACCACCGGGACGGCCGCGACGGTCACGTCGTGTTCGGTGATCCCGGAGGAGACCGGTGGTCCCTACCCGGGCGACGGCTCGAACGGTCCCGACGTGTTGAGCGAGAACGGCGTGGTCCGCAAGGACATCCGCGCGAGCTTCGACGGCGCGACCGGCACCGCCGAGGGCGTGCCCTACACGATCCAGTTCACGGTCGTCGACGTCGACCACGGCTGCACGCCGTTGACCGGCGCCGCGGTCTACGTGTGGCACTGCGACCGCGACGGCGACTACTCGATGTACACGGCCTCCGACGCCAACTACCTGCGGGGAGTGCAGGCGGTGGACGCCAACGGCGTCGTGAGCTTCACCAGCATCTTCCCCGCCTGCTACTCGGGCCGCTGGCCGCACGTGCACTTCGAGGTGTATCCGAGCGTGGACGCGGCGACCGGCGGCACCGGCAAGCTCGTCACCTCGCAGCTCGCGTTGCCCAAGGACGTCTGTGACGCCGTCTACGCCGCCAGTGGGTACGAGCAGAGTGTCAGCAACCTGTCGCGTGTCTCGCTCGACTCCGACATGGTGTTCTCCGATGGGGTGTCGCTCCAGACGCCGTCCATGACCGGGAACGCGACGAGTGGGTACGTCTCGTCCCTGGTGGTCGGTGTGTCCGATTCCGTTTGACGAACGGGCGAGAGCGGGAATTCTGGAGTGAACGAGTTCGGAGGTACTCATGACCTACGAGACCGTCCAGGTGTTCTCGGGATCGCCCATCACGTCCGAGGAGCTGCTGGTCCTCGCCGAGTTCGCGGCGCCGTCGCACTTCGTGAGCTCCGAGCACCTTCGCGACGCGGCCGACAACGTCGCCTCATGGACCGACCACCGGTCGGGGCCGATCGTCGGCGCGCTGCGGCTCGCGTCGCGCCGGGACGTGCGGCCCAGCGTCATCGAGCTCCTGCGCGCCGCCGCCTCGATGAGCTCGGGCCTGCGCCTGGCCCACGCCTCGTAGCGGCCTCGTAGCGCGGCGCGTCAGAGCGCGAGCCCGCCGCCGTCCAGCATGATCGTCTGGCCGGTCACGTACCGGGCGTCGTCGCTCAGCAGGTAGGCGACCCCGGTGCCGATGTCGCGTTCGGGGTCGCCGGCGCGTCCGAGGGGGCTGATGCGGTCGAGCTGGGCATGGTCGACGGTCCCGGCGAGCACCGCCTCGGAGAGGCTGGGCGACATCGAGAAGGGGCAGACGCAGTTGACCCGGATGCCGTCGGCGCCCCATTCGAGCGCGGCGGTGCGGCTCAACAGGCGGACCGCCGCCTTGGCGCTGGCGTAGGCCGCGCGGCCGGCCAGGCCTTCCACGCCGGCGCCGGAGCTGAAGTTCACGATGCTGCCGCCGTGTCCCCGGAGGTGCGGGTAGACGGCCTGCATCGCGATCAGCCCGCCGACCACGTCGACGTGGAGCTCCCGCTCGAGCGACTCCGTCGAGAGCTCGGCCAACGGCGCGGGGCCGTCGTGGGCGTAGGCCAGGTTGACGAGCCCGTCGAGTCGGCCGTACGCGGAGAGCGCGGCGTCGACCAGGGCCGTGACCTGGTCCCGGTCGACGACGTCGCCGCCCATGCCGACGGCCTTCGCGCCGCGCGCCGCGGCCTCCACCGCGACGTCGCGGGCTCCCTGCTCGTTGAGGTCACCGATGACCAGGTGCGCGCCCTCGGACGCGGCCGCCAGCACACAGCCGCGGCCGATGCCCTGGGCGCCGCCGATGACGAGGATCGACCTGCCGTCGAGGCGTCCCATGTCAGTGGCCGAAGCTCGGGCCGGGGCCGTCGGGCAGCGGTGAGGTCAACGGGTCGAAGGAGGCTGTGTGTCGCTCAGAGGAGAGCGGTTCCAGACCGATCGGGCGGTCGTCGGTCATCGTGCGGTACAACGCCACGTGGTCCTCCAGGGTCAGCACATTGTGGTCGACGGAACGTGCGTGCGCTCCGGGGGAGCCGCGCCTTGGCAGTGGTGACGGCGAACCTGTAGTCTCTTCTGGCTCGCCGGTCGGCCCCGTCACGGCCACCGGCGCCTTCCTGACCAGTTCGCCAACCGACGTCTGCGCAGGCTGGCCCCAATTCCGGCCAGAACCACGCAGCACAACCGATCGACGCTCCGCCGGGGTCCTTCCTCCGGGCGGAGCGTTCGCGTGAAGCGAGAAGGACACCGGGACGCACCATGCCTGCCAAAGGGATCCTCGGGCGCAAGCTCGGCATGACCCAGATCTGGGACGACGACAACCGCGTCGTCCCGGTGACGGTGATCGAGGCCGGGCCCTGCCGCGTCGTGCAGCTGAAGACTCCCGAGCGCGACGGCTACTCGGCCGTCCAGCTCTCGTTCGGCGACACCAAGCCCCAGCGCCTCTCGAAGCCCGAGCTCGGGCACCTCAGGAAGGCCGACGCCCCGGCGCAACGGCACCTCGCCGAGCTGCGGGTCGACGACCTCGCTGGGTTCGAGGTGGGGCAGGTGATCGGCGCCGACGTGTTCGGGGCGGGCGAGCGGGTCGACGTCACCGGCATCAGCAAGGGCAAGGGCTTCACCGGGGCGATGCAGCGCCACAACTTCAAGGGCCAGGGTGCGTCGCACGGCAACCACAAGAAGCACCGCTCGCCGGGATCGGTCGGCGCGTGCGCCACGCCCGCCCGCGTGTTCAAGGGCATGAAGATGGCGGGGCAGTACGGCAATGCCCGCATCACCACCCAGAACCTGGAGGTGGTCGAGGGCGATGCCGAGCGCGGCATCCTCCTGATCAAGGGCGCCGTCCCGGGCCCCAACGGCAGCCTCGTGTTCGTCAAGAACGCGGCGAAGCGCCCGGTCACCCCGGCCGCGCCGGGTGGTGCGGCATGAAGCTCGACGTGAAGTCGCCCACCGGCACCGGTGCGGGCACCGTCGACGTGCCCGACGAGCTGTTCGGCATCGAGCCGAACACCGCGGTCATGCACCAGGTCGTCACCGCCCAGCTCGCGGCCGCCCGGGCCGGCACCCACAGCACGAAGACCCGGGCCGAGGTGGCCGGCGGCGGGGCCAAGCCGTGGCGGCAGAAGGGCACCGGCCGGGCCCGCCAGGGCTCGATCCGCGCGCCGCACTGGCGCGGCGGCGGTGTGGCCCACGGCCCGAAGCCCCGCGACTACCGGCAACGCACGCCCAAGAAGATGATCCGCCTCGCCCTGCGCTCCGCCCTCTCGGACCGGGCGGCGGAGGGCAAGGTCCTCGTCGTCGACGGCTGGGGCATCGACGAGCCCCGCACCAAGGCCGCGATCGAGCTGCTCGGTGCGGTCGGCCTGCGCACCGCCGGCGAACGCGACGAGCGGATCCTCATCGTGCTGCAGCGTGACGAGGCCGCGGTGTGGAAGTCGTTCCGCAACCTCGGTGAGCGGGTGCAGCTCGTCATCCCCGACGAGCTCAACACCTACGACGTGCTGGTCAACGACTGGCTCGTCTTCAGCAAGGCCACGCTCGAGGCCGCGGTCGCCCGCTTCGGATCGGACCGGGCGAGCGACCCCGACGGGACGCCGGCAGCTATCGCGACGGAGAGCGAGCGCGACGACGAGCAGGCGGGTGACGACCAGTGACCAACAAGGACCCGCGCGACATCATCATCCGGCCGGTCGTGTCGGAGAAGTCGTACGCCGCGTTCGACGAGAACATCTACACGTTCGTGGTCGCCGGCGACGCCAACAAGATCGAGATCCGCCACGCCGTCGAGACGATCTTCGGTGTGCGGGTCACCAACGTGAACACCGTGAACCGCAAGGGCAAGCGCAAGCGCAACCGCCGCACCGGCGGCTACGGCACGCGCCCCGACTCCAAGCGGGCCATCGTCTCCCTCGCCGAGGGCGACACGATCGAGATCTTCGGGGGCTGACGATGCCGGTCCGCAAGCGCAAGCCCACCAGCCCCGGTCGCCGGTTTCAGACCGTCTCCGACTTCAAGGAGATCACCCGCGACAAGCCCGAGAAGGCGCTGACCAAGCCCAAGCCGCGCACGGGCGGTCGCAACGCGTACGGGCGCATGACCTCACGGCACCGCGGCGGTGGTCACAAGCAGAAGTACCGCCTGATCGACTTCCGGCGTGACAAGGACGGCGTGCCGGCCAAGGTCGCGTCCATCGAGTACGACCCCAACCGCAACGCCCGCATCGCGTTGCTGCACTACCTCGACGGCGAGAAGCGCTACATCATCGCCCCGCAGGCGCTCGAGGTCGGCGACCTGCTCCAGAGCGGGCAGGGCTCCGAGATCCGGCCCGGCAACGCGCTGCCGCTGCGCTACATCCCCGTCGGTACCGTCGTGCACAACGTCGAGCTGAAGCCCGGGGCGGGCGGCAAGCTCGGCCGGGGCGCGGGTGCGGCGATCCAGCTGGTGGCCAAGGAGGGGCAGTTCGCCACCCTGCGACTGCCGTCCACCGAGATGCGCCGTGTGCCGATCGACTGCCGCGGGACCGTGGGCTCGGTCGGCAACAGCGAGGCCGGCCTGGTCAAGATCGGCAAGGCGGGTCGCAACCGCTGGAAGGGCAAGCGCCCGCACGTGCGGGGCGTCGCCATGAACCCCGTCGACCACCCGCTCGGTGGTGGTGAGGGCAAGAGCTCCGGTGGACGCCACCCGGTGTCGCCGTGGGGCAAGCCCGAGGGGCGCACCCGCAAGAAGGGGAAGAAGTCCGACGAACTCATCATCCGCCGCCGACGTGGCCGCGGGGCCCGGAGGTAATCGATGCCGCGCAGCCTGAAGAAGGGGCCGTTCGTCGACGACCACCTGCAGAAGAAGGTCGACGCCATGAACGCGTCGGGCGACCGCAAGGTGATCAAGACGTGGTCGCGCCGATCCACCATCACTTCCGACATGGTCGGGCACACCCTGGCGGTGCACGACGGCCGCAAGCACGTGCCGGTGTACGTGACCGAGGCGATGGTCGGTCACAAGCTCGGCGAGTTCGCGCCCACCCGCACGTTCCGGTACCACGCCGGCCAAGAGCGATCGAGTCGTCGCTGATGGTCGAGACCGCGGCGCGTCTGCGCCATCACCGGACGTCACCGACCAAGATCCGCCAGGTCCTGCGTCTGATCGTCGGCAAGGACGTCGCCGACGCGCGCGAGATCCTGCGCTTCTGCGAGCGCGGCCCGGCCGAGACGGTCATGAAGCTGCTCGACTCCGCGATCGCGAACGCCGAGCACAACGACAACGTGCCGGAGGAAGAGCTCTTCGTCACCCGTGCCTTCGCCGACGAGGGCCCGACGATGAAGCGTTGGCGCCCGCGTGCGCGCGGCCGCGGCACTCGCATCCGCAAGCGCACCAGCCACGTCACGATCGTGGTGGCGCGCTACGAGGACGTCGAGCTCGACCGGCGCCGTCAGCGCGAGGCGGCCGACACCCAGGCCCAGCGGGCGAGCCGCCGGCGCCGGGTCGCGGCCAGCCAGCGCAAGGCCGAGCGGGAGGCGGCGCGCGAGGCCGAGCATGACCACGATCACGACCACGACGAGGAGCTCGAGGAGCTCGACGAGGTCGACACCGACGAGCTCGACACCGACGAGTCCGAGGCCGACGAGGCCGAGACCGACGAGGCCGAGGTCGACAGCGACGAAGCCGGGACCGAAACCGACGAGACAGAAGAGACCGACGAGACCGAAGAGACCGACGAGACCGAAGAGACCGACGACACGGACGAGAAGCCCGAAGGGTCGAAGTAATGGGACAGAAGGTCAACCCGTACGGGTTCCGCCTCGGCATCACCACCGACTGGAAGTCGCGGTGGTTCGCCGAGGACAAGGAGTACCGCGAGAGCCTCATCGAGGACTGGAAGATCCGCGACTACCTCAAGCGTCAGCTCGAGCGTGCCGCGGTGAGCCGGGTCGAGATCGAGCGCACGCGCGACCGACTCCGCGTCGATGTGTACACCGCGCGCCCTGGCATCGTGATCGGCCGCCGCGGCGCCGAGGCCGATCGCCTCCGTGCCGGCCTGCTCAAGATCACCGGCAACCCGAAGATCCACTTCAACATCCAGGAGATCAAGCAGCCCGAGCTCGACGCCACCCTCATCGCCCAGGGCGTCGCCGACCAGCTCACCGGCCGCGTCTCGTTCCGTCGGGCCATGAAGCGCGCGGTGCAGACCGCGATGAAGGCCGGTGCCCAGGGCATCCGCGTGCAGTGCAGCGGGCGCCTCGGGGGCGCGGAGATGTCGCGCAAGGAGTGGTACCGCGAGGGTCGGGTGCCGCTGCACACGTTGCGCGCCGACATCGACTACGGCGAGGCCGAGGCGAAGACCACCTTCGGCCGCATCGGTGTGAAGGTGTGGATCTACAAGGGCGAGATCCTGCCGTACAAGTCGGCCGCCGAGGACAAGATCCAGAAGGAAGCGGCGATGGCCGTCGGCGAGACGTCGGGCCAGGGCCCGCAGCGCCGCGTGGTCAGCGCCGGCGGCGGTCGTCGCCGCCCCGCGGCCGAGGCGACGCAGGTCGACGGTGCCCCCGAAGAGGTGTCCGACGAGGCCACGCCGCTGGTGAAGGAGGCCGACCCCGAGCTCGAACGTCTCCTCGCCGAGGAGGAGGAGATCGAGCGCCGCACCCGCCAGGGTCAGCACCACGAGACGCCCAAGTTCCACGGCGACGAGGACTGACACAGCGATGCGAATTTCGACGCACCACCAGACCCCACCGACCTCCCTTGGCGACGAGGACTGAACAAGCGATGTTGATGCCCCGCAAGGTCCGCCACCGCAAGACCCATCGAGGCCGGATGACCGGCATCTCGAAGGGTGGCACGCGCGTGACGTTCGGCGACTACGGGATCCAGGCCCTCGAGCCGGGCTGGATCACCAACCGACAGATCGAAGCCGCCCGTATCGCGATGACCCGCTACATCAAGCGAGGCGGCAAGGTCTGGATCAACATCTTCCCCGACAAGCCGGTCACGCAGAAGCCGGCCGAGACCCGCATGGGCTCGGGCAAGGGGAACCCCGAGCACTGGGTTGCGGTCGTGAAGCCCGGACGCGTGATGTTCGAGCTGTCGGGCGTCCCGGAGCCGACCGCCCGCGAGGCCATGCGCCTGGCGATGCACAAGCTCCCGATCAAGACCCGCTTCGTCGTCCGTCAGGACGAGGGTTGAGAGGCTGAGAGATGGCAAGCCGTACCGCAGAGCTGCGAGAGCTCAACGACACCGAACTCGAGCACCGATTGGGTGAGGCGAAGGAGGAGCTGTTCAACCTCCGCTTCCAGAACGCCACCGGTCAGCTCGACAACATCGCGCGCATCCCGCAGGTGCGGCGCGACGTGGCCCGGATCGAGACGCTGTTGCGCGAGCGCGAGATCGCCGCGGCCGAGCAGCTGGAAGCGCAGGAGTAGGCACATGGCCGACGACACCACCGAGGCACGGACCACCCACCGCAAGGTGCGGGAGGGCCTCGTGATCTCCACCAAGATGGACAAGACGGTCGTGGTGGCCGTGGTCGACCGCGTGCGGCACCGCCGCTATGGCAAGACCATGCAGCGCACCAGCCACCTCTACGCCCACGACGAGGCCAACGACGCCCGCGAGGGCGACCGGGTGCGCATCTCGGAGACCCGTCCGCTGTCGAAGCTGAAGCACTGGCGGGTCGTGGAAGTCCTGGAGCGTGCCCGGTGATCCAACAGGAGAGTCGGCTCAAGGTGGCCGACAACTCGGGCGCGCGCGAGGTGCTCTGCATCAAGGTGCTCGGCGGTACCCGCCGGCGCTACGCAGGCATCGGCGACATCTTCGTCGCCACGGTCAAGGACGCGGTCCCGGGTGCAGCGGTGAAGAAGGGCGACGTCGTGAAGTGCGTCGTCGTCCGGACGAAGAAGGAGCGCCGCCGTCCGGACGGGAGCTACATCCGTTTCGACGAGAACGCGGCGGTGCTGATCAACGAGCAGATGCAGCCCCGTGGCACGCGCATCTTCGGCCCGGTGGGCCGGGAGCTGCGCGACCGCAGGTTCATGCGCATCGTCTCGCTCGCACCGGAGGTGTTGTGAAGATGACGGCGAAGCCGAAGATGAAGTTGAAGAAGGGCGACCACGTCCAGGTCATCCAGGGCAAGGACATCGGCAAGCGCGGCGAGATCGCGCGGGTCTACCCGGAGCGCAACCGGGTCGTGGTCGAGAGCTCCGAGGGCATCAACGTCAGCAAGAAGCACCAGAAGCCGACCAAGGCCACCATGCAGGGTGGCATCCAGGACAAGGCCATGCCGATCCACGTGTCGAACCTGATGCTGGTGTGCGGCAAGGACGGTCCGGTGAAGGTCGGCTACCGCGTCGATCCCAACGGTGAGAAGCACCGCGTGTGCCGCAAGTGCGGAGCCGACCTGTGAGCCCGCAGACCGCGGCCCCGCGGCCCCGCCTCAAGGAGCGGTACCTCACCGAGCTGCTGCCCGCGCTCAAGGACGAGCTCGGGCTCGGCAACGTGATGCAGGTGCCGCGCATGGAGAAGATCGTGCTCAACTGCGGTGTCGGTCGCGCCACGCAGCAGCAGTCGCTGCTCGACGGCGCCGTCGCCGACCTCACGTTGATCACCGGCCAGAAGCCCCTCGTGACCCGGGCCAAGAAGTCGATCGCCGGCTTCAAGCTCCGCGAGGGCAACGCCATCGGCGCCAAAGTCACCTTGCGGGGCGACCGCATGTGGGAGTTCTACGACCGGTTGGTGAGCGTCGCCATCCCGCGCATCCGTGACTTCCGCGGGCTCAACCCGAACTCGTTCGACGGCCGGGGGAACTACACCTTCGGCGTCACCGAGCAGTTGATCTTCCCGGAGATCGACTACGACAAGATCGACACCGTCCGCGGGATGGACATCACCATCGTCACCACGGGCACCACCGACGACCAGGGTCGCGCGCTCTTGCGCGCCCTCGGTTTCCCGTTCCGCCGCGACGAGCAGAGCTAGGGGTAACGAAGACATGGCCAAGAAGGCTCTCGTCCAGAAGCAGCAGCGCACGCCGAAGTTCAAGGTGCGCGCCTACACGCGGTGCCGCCGCTGCGGCCGTGCGCGCTCCGTGTACAAGCGCTTCGGTCTCTGCCGGATCTGCCTCCGCACCATGGTCCATGCCGGCGAGGTGCCGGGCGTGACCAAGGCGTCGTGGTGAGGAGGTTGGTGCGCTCATGATGACCGACCCGATCGCCGACATGCTCACCCGTCTGCGGAACGCGAACACCGCGTTCCACGACGAGGTGCTGATGCCGTCGTCGAAGCTCAAGGAGGCGCTGGCGCGCATCCTCGAGCGGGAGGGCTACATCGCCGGGTGGGACGTGTCGAAGGACGCGACCAAGCCGGGACAGCAGCTCAAGATCGAGCTGAAGTACACGCCTGACCGCAAGCGCACGATCTCCGGGCTGCGGCGCGTCTCGAAGCCCGGCCTCCGGGTGTACTCGGGTTCGAGCGACGTGCCCCGCGTCCTCGGCGGGATGGGCATCGCGATCCTCTCGACCAACCAGGGGCTCATGACCGACCGCGAGGCGCGTCAGCGCCGCGTGGGCGGCGAAGTCCTGTGCCAGGTCTGGTAACGGAGTCTCTTCCATGTCTCGTATCGGCCAGAAGCCCATCACCATCCCCAGCGGCGTCGACGTCACGCTCGACGGCGGTCACGTCACGGTCAAGGGCCCGAAGGGGACCCTCGAGCACGACGTGCCGGAGTCGATCACGGTCACGCGCGAGGGTGACGAGCTGATCGTCACGCGTCCCGACGACGAGCGTGAGAACCGGGCGCTGCACGGCCTCACCCGCTCGCTGGTCGCCAACATGGTGACCGGCGTGTCCGAGGGCTTCAGCCGTGAGCTCGAGATCGTCGGCGTCGGCTACCGCGCCGCCGCCGCAGGTCCCCGCCGGCTCGACCTGCAGCTCGGCTTCTCGCACCCGGTCGCGGTCGACGCGCCGGAGGGCGTGGAGTTCGAGGTCCCGGTCCCGACCCGCATCACCGTGCGTGGGTTCGACAAGCAGCTCGTCGGCCAGGTGGCCGCCGACATCCGCAAGATCCGCAAGCCCGAGCCGTACAAGGGCAAGGGCATCCGCTACGTCGACGAGCGCGTGCTGCGCAAGGCCGGCAAGTCGGCCAAGTAGCGACGAGGAACGAAGGCCAACATGCAGAACCGTCAGGTCGCTCGGGACCGCCGCCACCGGCGGGTCCGCAAGAAGGTCCGGGGTACCGCGGCGCGCCCGCGCCTCGCGGTGTTCCGCTCCAACAAGCACATCTACGCCCAGGTGATCGACGACGTGAGCGGCACCACGCTCGCCTCGGCGTCGACGGTCGAGAAGTCGTTCGACGGCGCCTCGGGCACCGTCGCCGCGGCGAAGCAGGTGGGGAAGCTCGTCGGCGAGCGCGCCAAGAGCGCGGGCGTCGCGACCGTCGTGTTCGACCGGGGTGGCAACCGCTACCACGGCCGGGTGGCGGGGATCGCCGACGGCGCCCGCGAAGCCGGGCTCACGCTCTAGCAGGAAGAGGGATCACCATGGCCGAAGGCCAGTACGAAGAGCGAGTCATCGCCATCAACCGGGTCGCCAAGGTCGTCAAGGGCGGCCGGCGGTTCTCCTTCACCGCGCTCGTGGTGGTGGGTGACGGCGCGGGCAACGTCGGCCTCGGGTACGGCAAGGCGAAGGAGGTGCCCGCCGCGATCCAGAAGGGCATGGAGGAGGCGCGCAAGCGCCTGTTCAACGTGCCGCTGGCCGGCGACACCATCACGCACACGATCGTCGGCGAGCACGACGCCGCACGCGTGCTCCTCAAGCCGGCGGCGCCCGGTACCGGGGTCATCGCCGGCGGCGCAGCCCGGGCGATCCTCGAGGCGGCCGGCGTCCACGACGTGCTCGCCAAGTCGCTCGGCTCGTCGAACGCGATCAACGTCTCCCGCGCCACGATCAACGGGTTGCGCGAGCTGCGGCGGCCCGAAGAGGTCGCGCGGCTGCGCGGCAAGTCGCCCGAAGAGGTGTCGACCGCGGGCATGCTGCGCGCCTACCGCGAGCGCAACACGAAGAAGACCGAAGTCACCGAGGTCGCGTGACATGAACGAAGCGGAGCAGTGCCCGGAGCGCGGGGCTGCAGAGCGGAGAGATCAGTGCTGATGGCGACCCTGCGCGTCACCCAGGTCAGGTCGACGATCGGCGCGAAGCCGAAGCAGCGCGGCACCATGCGCGCGCTCGGGCTCCGTCGCATCAACCACACCGTCGAGCTGCCCGACCGGCCCGAGATCCGCGGCATGGTCGCCCGGGTCCCGCACCTCGTCGACGTCGAAGAGGTCAACTCATGAAGGTCCACGATCTCCAACCGCCCCCCGGGTCCAAGACGCCGCGTCGGCGTGTGGGGCGGGGCATCGCGGGCAAGGGCGGCAAGACCGCCGGCCGGGGCAGCAAGGGCCAGGGGGCGCGCAACAACATCGCCCCCCGGTTCGAGGGTGGCCAGACGCCGCTCCACCGCCGCACCCCGAAGGCGAAGGGCTTCAAGAACCCGTTCCGGGTGGAGTACGTCGTCGTGAATCTCGACACCCTCGAGGGGCTCGACGCGGGCGACGTGGTCGACCCCGGCGTGCTGCGCTCGCACGGCCTGGTGGCCAAGCGGGGCCTGGTGAAGATCCTCGGCCGGGGCGAGGTGTCGAAGGCGCTCACGGTGCGGGCCCACGCCTTCTCGCAGGGCGCGGTGTCGGCCATCCAGGCCGCC
>DATBBL010000375.1:0-4159 GCA_036271015.1 Acidimicrobiia bacterium | reverse complement strand
CGATCTCGAGGCCCTGCGGCCGGCGGCCGACCGGTTCGGGCCGACGGTCGCGGAGATCGCCCGACCGCTCGCCGAGCTGCCGGAACATCCCAACGAGGCGCTACAGCGATCGGCTCGGGAGCTGGCGAGAGCGCGCTGAGGTCACCGGCTCACCGCGTCGATCACGACGACCTGCTGGTCGCAGTCCGGCGCGGTCACGGTGACGGTGATGGCCCCGACGCCGGTCGGGCGCAGCACCGCGAGCGCGCGTCCGTCGTACGTGTCGTGCGTCGCGGCGCCGAACGTCTCCTCGGTGCACGGATTGCCACTGCCGAGGCCCTGGAGCACCGCGGGTCCGGCGACGGTGACGGTGACGGGACGGTCCCGCGTGTGCTGGAGATTGCCGTCGGCGTCGACCAAGGTGATCTCGAAGTAGGCGAGGTCGCGGTCGTCGGCGTCGATCCGATCGCGGTCCGTGTGCACGTCGAGGACGACCGGCCCTCGTGCGGAGATCAACGAGACGCGTCCGGTCTCCTCGCCGCCCCGCCGGGCGACCGCGATGAGCTCGCCCGGTGCGTAGACGGTTTCGAACTCGGCCCGGAACCCGCACGCCTCGCCGGCCGGTGCCCGTCCGACGGAGTCACCGTTCACGAGCAGCTCCACCTCGTCGGCGTCCGAATACACCTCGACGGTGACGGGCTTCCCCTCGAATCCCGGCCACGACCACGACGCGATCGCATCGGTGAAGGACCAACCGCTGCGCGCCGACGACTCCTCGCCGTGGTGCGCCGGAGGCCTCACCGCGGCGTACGGCGCGTCGCGCCGACCCCACACGATCTCACGCCAGTACGAGACCGGACGGCGGTGCCCGGTGATGTCGAAGTCGCCGCAGTGGGCGGTGAGCCATGGGTAGGAGCCCATGAAGTCGCCCGTGTCGTCACCGGCGTACCGCGCCCGTCCGACGCCCGCTTCGCCCAGGTAGTCCCATCCGGTCCAGGTGAAGTCACCGATCACGTGGGCGTGTTTGCGCACCTGCTTCCAGTTCGCGGCGATGGACGGTGGCCGGGTCTCGCTCCCGACGATGACGCGGTGCGGGTGCAGCTCGTGATCCATGGTGTAGCGCGACTCGCAGTAGTTGTACCCCGCGACGTCGAGGTACGCGTAGGACTCGGCGGTGCGCTCGTCGACGATCTCGCTCTGCATGATGACGGGCAGGTACTGCTCCATCATCGACATCATCGTGTTGACACCGGTGTCGTCGGTCGGGCCGTCGGACGCACCGCCGAGGGACGCGAACAGATCGGGACCGCAGGCCAGCAGCGCGTTGATCGAGTTGGTGATCAGGCGGGTCGGGTCGAGCCGTCGGATCCGCTCGGTGATCGCGCGGCCGAGGGACGCCCCGGAGGGGCGTCCGGTGTCCGGGATCTCGTTGCCGATGGAGTAGAGGATCACGCTCGGGTGGTTGCGGTCCTTGATCACCATCGCGTCGACGTCGGCCGGCCACCAGTCGGGGAACGCGTGCGAGTAGTCGTCGTCGGTCTTGGGCTCGGTCCACATGTCGAAGGTCTCGTCCATGACGAGCATGCCGAGGCGGTCGCATGCCGCCAGCATCTCCCGGCTCATCGGGTGGTGGGCACTGCGCAGGGCATTGAACCCGGCGGCCTTGAGCTTCTCGACCCGCCGCTCGTCGGCCCGGGCGATCGTCGCGCTCCCGATGACGCCGTTGTCGTGGTGGAGGCACGCGCCGCGCAGCTCCACCGGTTCGCCATTGATGCGCAGGCCGCGGACCGGGTCGACCTCCAGGGTGCGGATCCCGAACTCGGTCGATGCGCGATCCAGCTCGTCGCCGTCGCCCTCGACCAGGGTGCGGCAGGTGTAGAGGGCGGGCCGGTCGACGCTCCACCGTCGCGGGTGCGCGACCAAGAGTCGTTGCCGCAGCGTCTCGGCCCGGCCGGGGAACACGGTGAGCGGCGCATCGTCGCGCGCGACGACCGCGCCGGTGTCGTCGACGATCTCGGTCGTGACCGTGGTGGTGGTCGTGATCCTCGAGTCGTTCTCGACCATCGTGGCGACCGAGACCACGGCCCCGTCGTCGTCGACCGAGGGTGTCGTGACGTGCACGCCGTCGAGCGCGACGTGCACGGGTCTGCCGATGACGACGTGGACGGAGCGGTAGATGCCGGCACCCGAGTACCACCGCGTGTCGTCGTGGGCGATCGCGTCGACGCGGATCGTGTTCTCTTCGCCATAGCGCAGGTGCTCGCCGACCGAGACCGCGAAGTTCGAGTACCCGTAGGGGCGGTGGCCGAGGAGCGTACCGTTCACGTACACCGCCGCGCCCCGGTACACGCCCTCGAACTCGACCAGGATCAGCTGCCCGCGCTGCTCGTCGGGGATCGCGAACGTCTTCTCGTATTCCCACACGCCGCCCGGGAAGAAGCCGGTGGCCGCGCGGCCCTCGGGGTCGCGCGCGCCGCCCAGCATCGCGTCGTGTGGGAGCCGCACCGGCGACCACGGTGCCGACGCACCACCGAGCAGCTCCGCGAACGCGTTCACCTTCGGGCGGAAGCGCCACCCGTCGTTGAAGGACCGTCGGATCACGGCGCGGTTCCTCGCTCGGGTGGTGGTGGCCGGCGAGAGGTGCTGGACGGGCCGCCGGCGACGGCCGCGGCGGCGTCCTCGACGATCGTGCCCGTGAAGAAGTCGGGATTGACCGACGTCCAGAGCCGTACGGGGTTGGTGAACACGAAGTCGCGCAGATCCGCGTCGTCGAGCATCCCGTGCTCGAGCGGCTCGTACACCTCTTCGAGGACCTCGTCCATCAGCGGGACGTCCCAGTGGCCGATGTCGGAGCCGAAGACCGCGTGCAGCCGCGCGCTTCCGGGGTTGCGGCGGACGTCGAACGCGGCCGGCATCACCGGATCGTCGCCTTCACACCCGAAGTAGAACCGCTCGACGAAGAGCTGCCGCAGCTGGTCCGCGGTCGCGATCTGCAGGCTCGCGAAGCTGTCGCTCGGGTCCTCGGGATGGACGGCCCACCGCTGGGCGAGCTCCCCGCTGGTCATCGGCCGCCCCAGCGTGCCGCCGTACTGCTGGTAGAGCGAGAGGAAGAGGTCGGTGTCGGCGAGGCGGGGATCGCTGTCGCGCGCGAGTCCCGCGAGGCTGCGCTTCTCCCAGTGGCTCGTGAGATCCGCGAGCAGTGACCGGGCCCAACCGACACCGCCCTCGAGGAACAGGAACCGGAGCTCGGGAAAGCGCTGGCTCACGCCCCCCAGGAAGAGCGACTTGCAGATCGCGGTCGCCGCGCTCGCGAAGTGCCCGACGTGGTTGTAGACGGGGTTGGAGATCGAGTCGTGGAACGTCGACCCCTCGCCGGGAGTGTGGAAGCTCGGTACCACGCCGAGGTCACGACACTTCGCCCACACCGGGTCGTAGTCGTGCTCGCTGTCGATGCCGAACGTGTCCGCCCGCCACGCGAAGCGGGCGGCCTCCGGGTCACGGTCGACGGAGGCTCCGATCGGCCGCTTCACGTAGCTGGGCAGCATCACCGCTTTGAAGCCGCGTCCCGCGACCACGTAGTCGAGCTCGTCGATCGCTTCCGCGGGCGTGAACATCGGGATGATCGCCACCGGGGTCATCCGGTCGGGGTGACCCATCCAGTGGTCGGCGTAGTAGTCGTTGAGGCCGCGACAGCAGGCGCGCCGCGTCGCCTCGTCGGCGTACCCCTGCGGGTTGATGCCGATCGTGGGATAGAGCACGGTGAAGTCGATCCCGAGCTGGTCGAGTCGGCGGTACATGAGATCCGGGAACGTGGCCGTCGCCAGGTCGAGCCCGTGATTGCGCAACGGCTCGCCCCAGAACGGCGGACGGTGCGTCCAACGGGCCATGCGTTCGGCCTGGCTCAGGCCGTACCACTCGCGCGAGAGGAACGTGGAACGCTGCTCCTCGGCGAAGCGCGCCGCCGTCTCGGCGTCGCCCGCCCGCGCAATGTACTCCATCGCCACCGGTCGGAACTCGACGAGGTGCCCATCGGAATCGATGACCGGATGCCCCAGGCGCTCCCGTATGGTCGCAACCGTTCGGCTGGGCTCGAATCCGTCCATCGCGCACCGCCCGTTCGTTCCTCCATCGCGCGCGCAGTCTGGACGGTGGCGCGGCAACGCCACCAGTCGGTGCCCCG
>DATBBL010000374.1:0-7699 GCA_036271015.1 Acidimicrobiia bacterium | reverse complement strand
CGGCGTCGCCGATGATGCGACAGCGCAGGCCGACGATGGTGCCCTCCCGGCGCAGCCCGAGCTCGAGGTACTGCACCTGGCCCCGGCCGTGGGGCATGGCGATCATGTTCTCGGAGCGGGTCTCGACCCACTTCACCGGTCGATCCAGCTCGCGCGCGACGCGCACCGCGACGATGTCTTCCGGGGCCCAGTGCTTGGCCCCGAACGACCCGCCGACATGGGGCGCGATCATGCGCACCTGCTCCGGCTCCAGCCCGAAGTTGCCGGCCAGGCTGCGCCGGTTCGAGTGCGGCATCTGGCACCCGAGGTACACGGTGAGCAGGTGGCCCTGGCCGTCGTCACCGGGGATCACCGCGATGGCGGCCCCCTCCATCGGCACGACCGCGAGCCGTTGGTTCTCGAAGCGGGCGCGCACGATCACCTCGGCGCCCGCGAGGGGGTCGAAGCCATCGGGCTCGCGCCCGGCCATGAGGATGTTCGTGTCCATCGTGTCGAACTGCCGCGGCGCGTCGGGCTCGAGCGCACTCTCCATGTCGGACACCGCGGGAAGCGCGTCGTAGTCGACGATGACCGTTTCGGCGGCGTCGACCGCCTGCGCCTTCGTCTCCGCGACCACGACCACGACGGTGTCGCCCACGAAGCGAACCTTGCCGCGCGCGAGCGCGTGGCGAATCGCCGCCGGGTGCAGCTGCATCATGCCGGTGTGGTCGGGGAAGTCCAGGTCGTCGGCTGAGTACACCGCGACGACGCCGGGCATCGCGCGGGCCTCGCCGGCGTCGATGCTGCGGATGTCGGCATGCGCCATGGGCGATCGGACGAACGCCAGGTGCAGCGCGCCGGGGATGTCGAGGTTGTCGATGTAGGTGCCCTCGCCCCTCAGCAGGGTGGGGTCCTCGACCCGGCGGACGGGGACCCCGACGAGCGAGCCGGCGCCGAAGGCGGTGGCGGTCATCGGGTGCTCCCGGCCGTGGTCTCGGCCACGGTGGCGAGCGCGCGCCCCACGAGCACCCGCGCCAGGTGACGGCGGAACTCGGGCGACGCGTTGAGGTCGGACGGTGGCTCGGTGCCGTCGCCCGCGACCGCGGCGGCGTCGGTGGCGCTGGCGCCGCCGCGCAACGCGCTCTCCACCGCTTCGGCGCGCACGGGGGTGGACCCCATGTTCACGAGGGCCACGCCCGGGTCGTCACCACCGATCGCGGCGACGCCGACGATGGCCCAGTCCTGCGCGCGGCGCTGGAACTTCTCGAACGCCCAGCCCGCGCCGTTCGTCTTCGGCACCCGGACCTCGGTGATGATCTCGTCCGGCGTCAACGCGGTCTCGAGGAAGTCCTCGAAGAACTCGTCGGCCGCGATCACGCGCTCGCCGCCGCTCCCCCGGACGACGACGCGGCCCCGGAGCGCGAGGACCACCGCGGGCAGGTCCGACGCCGGGTCACCGTGCGCCAGCGACCCGCCGAGCGTGCCGCGGTGGCGGACCTGCGGGTCGCCGACCTCGCCCGCGGCGGCGCTCAGGATCGGGACGTGCTGCCGCACCAGCGCGTCGTGCTCGACGTCGTGGTGCCGCGTGAGGCCCCCGATGGCGAGCTCGTCGCCGGTGTCGCGCACGTACGAGAGGTCGCCGAGGCGGCCGACGTCGACCAGCACCGAGGGCGTCGCCAGCCGCAGCTTCATCAGTGGCAGCAAGGAGTGGCCGCCGGCGAGGATCTTGGCGTCGTCGCCGTGCTCGGCCAGCACCGCGATCGCCTCGTCGAGCGAGTCGGGCCGGGCGTAGGCGAAGGAGGCGGGGATCACCGGTTCCCCGCCATCTCGGCCGAGCCGGCCACCACCGCGGCGACGATGTTGTGGTAGCCGGTGCAGCGGCAGAGGTTGCCCTCGAGCCCCAGGCGCACCTCGTCCGAGCTGAGCGCGCCGCGCTCGGTCGCGAGCCCGACCGCGGCCATCACCATGCCCGGAGTGCAGTACCCGCACTGGAGCCCGTGGTGCTCGCGGAACGCGAGCTGCATCGGATGGAGCTCGTCGCCGTCGGCGAGGCCCTCGATCGTGGTGACCGACCGGCCGTCGGCCTGGGCGGCGAGCACGGTGCACGACTTCACCGACTCGCCGTCGAGCAGCACGGTGCACGCGCCGCACGACGTCGAGTCGCAACCGATGTTGGTTCCGGTGAGGCCGACGACCTCGCGGAGGTAGTGGACGAGCAGCGTCCGCGCCTCGACCTCGTGGTCGGTCGGGCTGCCGTTGACCGTGATGCTCACGGTGACATTGGGGCTCGGGGCAGGCATGCGGCGACACTACCCGGCGTTCGTGGAACCTCCCGCCGTCTACGCGACGCGTGTCAACTCCACTGCGACGTCGAGTGAGTGGCTCGGACCGCCGTGGTACACGCCCTTGAGCGGCGCGACGTCGGAGTAGTCACGACCGCGCGCGACGAGCACGTGACGCTCCGCGACCGGCGAGCCACTGGTCGGGTCGAGGGGGTGCCAGTCGCCGACCCAGGCCTCCAGCCACGCGTGGCTCTCACCCTGGTGCAGCTCCCCGACCACCCCGCCGAGCTCGTCGGGATACAGGTAGCCCGACGCGTAGCGCGCCGGGATGCCGGCGGCGCGCAGCACCGCGATGCCGAGGTGGGCATAGTCCTGGCACACCCCGCGCCCGGCGCGCAGCACCTCGACCGCGGTGGTCGACACGCTCGTGGTGCCGGTCTCGTACTCGACGTGCGCCCGCAGCCACTCGCCGAGCCGGGACAGCGCGGCAGCCGGTCCCGGCCTCTCCCGGAGCTCCCGCGCCACCTGGCGGATGGCGTCGTCGGACCCGGTCATGGTGGTCTCGGTCATGAACTCGAAGAACCGGTCGGTCAGGCCCGGCGCGTCGATGGCGTCCCACGCCACCGTGTCATCGAGGGTGGGCGTGCGCTCGGCCGTCTCCACCAGCGACGACCCGACCACGGTGAGCTCGGTGTGGGGCTGGTGCAGGTCGAAGACGTGCACCCGGCTCCCCCAGTAGTCGCGGTACCGGAAGAGGTTCGCGGCCGGGTGCACCTCGACGCGGTGCTCGAGCGTGAACTGGTTGGGCGTGTCGAGGGGTGAGATGCGCGCCTCGTTGTAGGACGCGTGCACCTCGGCGGAGTACCGGTAGGTGGTGGTGTGACGAACCCGCATGCGCCAGGACATTCGGTCAGACGCTCCACTCGATCACACGGGTCTCACGGAAGTATCGCCGGGCGATGGCCGCGTGCACGTCCGCGCATTGGTCCTGCAGGCGCGCCAGCAGCTTCGGAAGGTCGTCCATCGCCTCGTCGAGGTGGAGGAACTCGAGCTCGGCCCGGACGCGGCCGAGGCGCCGGCGGGCTTCGTCGTCGACTCCCGCGCGCGCCGAGCGTGGGTCGAGCTCGCCCAGGCTGTTGTCGGCGGTCGTCAAGGCGTGGAACACCGAGCGCGGGAACAGCCGGTCGAGCAAGAGGAACTCGACCGCGGTCTCGGCGTCGACCGCGTGCCGGTACGCGCGCAGGTACGCCTCATACGCCGAGCAGCTGCGCAGGGTCGTCGTCCACCCGGTGCGGCCGAAGGCATCGCCGTAGCGCGCCCTCAGCAACCGCGTCGTCATGTCGGCGCGCTCCAGGCTCCGGCCCACGGAGAAGAAGCGCCAGCCCTCGTCGCGGCTCATGGTGGCATCGACGATGCCGTTGCACGCGGCCGCCCGGTCGCGCACCCAGCCGAAGAACTCGTGCCGGGCGGGACCGGTGCCGGCCCGGGCCCGGCTGCCGACCTCCCGGTAGGTGGTGTTGAGCGTTTCCCACAGCTCCGACGAGATCGCCTCGCGCGCGCCACGCGCGTTCTCCCACGCAGCACCCACCGAGCACGTGATGGAGCCGGAGAACGTCAGGTCCTGCGCGAGCAGCGCGGTGACCGTCGCCGCGTTGTGCTCCCCGCCGGTGGTCGACGCGTCGGCGCCCATCGCGTCGAGCAGCGCCCCGCACACCGCGGCCTCGTCGGCGCGGCGATCCTCCAGCAGCAGGTGGTAGTGCACGTCGAGCAGGCGCGCCGTGTCCTCGGCCCGTTCCACGTAGCGGCCGATCCAGTACAGCGACTCGGCGATGCGACTCAGCACCGAGGCCCCCCGACGGCGCTCATTGCTGCTGTTGCTGCTGGGAGTCCTGCTCCGGCAGCGGGCCGAGGGTCGGCGCCGGCGCCGGCATCGGTGACGGCGGCGCGGTGCGCCGCGGCAGGGGTGACATCTCACTCCCTCGTGCATCGGCGGGGGCGAGCACCCAGGTGTCCTTGGAGCCGCCACCCTGGCTCGAGTTCACGATCAGGCTCTTCGCCGGGAGCGCGACCCGGGTGAGCCCGCCGGGCACCACCCACACGTCGCGCCCGTCGTTCACCGCGAACGGGCGCAGGTCGAGGTGGCGGGCGCCCATCCGGCCGTCGACGAACGTGGGCGCCGTCGACAGCGCGACCGGCTCTTGCGCGATCCAGCCGCGCGGATCGGAGAGCACCTTCACCCGCAGGTCGGCGAGCACCGTCTCGCTGGCCGCCGGCCCGATCACGATGCCCGTGCCGCCCGAGCCGTCGACCGGCTTGAACACCAGCTCGCCGATCCGGCCGAGCGCCCACTCGCACACCTCGACGTCCTCGAGCCGGTAGGTGTCGACGTTGGCCAGGATCGGCACCTCGCCGAGGTAGTACTCGATCATCGACGGCACGTACGGGTAGATCGCCTTGTCGTCGGCGACGCCGTTGCCGGGCGCGTTGGCGATGGTCAGGTTCCCGGCTCGTGCGGCATTGAGGATGCCTGCGCAGCCGAGCACGGAGTCGGGCCGGAAGTGCACCGGATCGAGGAACTCGTCGTCGACGCGGCGGTACACGACGTCGACCCGTTGCTCACCCGCGGTCGTGCGCATGTAGACGCGCTGGTCGCGGCACACGAGGTCCCGACCCTCGACCAGCTCGACGCCCATCTGACGGGCGAGGAACGAGTGCTCGAAGTACGCGGCGTTGTGGACACCCGGCGTCAGGACGACGACGCACGGGTCGTCGATGCCGGGCGGCGCGGTGGCACGGAACGCTTCGAGCAGCCGGGGCGGGTAGTCGGCCACGCGGCGGATGCGATGGCGGGCGAAGAGCTCCGGGAACACGTGGGTCATCGCTCGCCGGTTCTCCACCACGTACGAGATGCCCGACGGCGTGCGCAGGTTGTCCTCGAGCACCCGGAAGCTGCCGGCGCGGTCGCGCACGAGGTCGACCCCGGCCACGTGCACCCGCACGCCGCCCGCGGGGTCGAGCCCGGCCACGCAGCGGTGGTAGTGCGACGAGCTCGCCACCAACCGGCGCGGCACGACGCCATCGGCCAGGATCTCGCCCGGCCCGTAGACATCGGCGAGGAAGCGTTCGAGCGCGAGGACGCGTTGGCGCACGCCGGACTCGACCACCGCCCACTCCGCGGCGTCGATGATCCGCGGCACGAGGTCGAGCGGGAACGGCCGCTCCTCGCCGGAATGGGCGAAGGTGATGCCCTGGTCGTGGAAGGCACGGTCGCGCGCCGCGCACCGCAGCTCGAAGTCGTCGCGGGAGAGCGTGCCGAGGACCTGGTGCAGCGACTGGTAGTGCGAACGCGGCTCGTCGGGACCGACGAACATCTCGTCCCACGCGCGCTCGGGTGTGTACCCGTCGAGGAGATCGCCCACCGCCCACGGTCTACCGGCCCCGCGTTACGGCTTGGTTTCGGGAAGTTGCCGGATCGACTCAACGTCCGAGCGGATTCTTCGAACGCTCTAACCCGGCTCTGGATGGTCCCTCATGCACCGTCCGTACGGTCGTGGTCATGGACGAGCCGACCGTCGACCGCACGTCAGCCACCCGCCGCCACCGCCCCCGTCGGCGGCCCCGCGCCGCCCGGGCTCGCCGGGTGGCGGCCACGCTCAGCGTCGCGACCACGCTCACGTTGGGCGGCGTGTTCGCCTGGCGCGACGGCCTGTCCGCCACGACGACGCCGACGGCGACGGCCGCGGCGAAGCGCACGACCACGAGCGCCGCGACCGGTGCCACCACCAGCACCACGACACCGTCGACCGCGACGTCGAGCACGTCGTCGTCGAGCACGTCGAGCTCGTCGGGATCGTCGACGACCGGCGCCACCGCGCACACGACCACGAGCGGGAGCTGACCGATGGACAAGCTGACCTGGTACGTCGCCCGCGCCAGCGGCATCGTCGCCTGGGCCCTGATCCTCACGACGATCGTCTGGGGCCTGCTGCTGGCCACCAAGGTGCTGGGACGCCGGCCGTCGCCGGCGTGGCTGCTGAGCCTCCACCGGTACCTGGGCGCGCTCACCGTCGCCTTCGTCGGCGTGCACGTCGGCGCGATCCTGCTCGACAGCTACACCAGCTTCGGCGTCACCGACGTGCTCGTTCCGTTCACCGGTTCCTGGCACCCGGTTGCGGTGGCCTGGGGCATCGTCGGCATGTATCTGCTGGTCGCGATCGAGATCACCTCGCTCCTGCGGCACCGCATGTCGAAGCGCGCGTGGCACGCGGTGCACCTGCTCAGCTACTTCCTCTTCGCGACCACGACCGTGCACATGCTCACGGCGGGGACCGACGTGAAGGCGCTGGTCGCGTCGAGCACCGCGGTCATGCTCGGCGTCGCCGTGACCTTCGGTTCGGTCGCGCTCTACTGCTGGCGCTCCGACCGCCGCGCGCCGGGTCGGGGCCGGAACCCGGTTCCGGTGCCCCGCGCCGGGGCCGGCGTCGGCTGACCGAAATTTCTGCGGGACCGGGTTTCGGCGTCCCGAACGCGTGGGCACGCTCCCCGAGCAGCGTGCCGGTGCCGTCACGAACCGCCGACCCGTTGCCCTTCTGTCGAGACCCCCGGCCCGCACCGGGGGTCTCGGCCGTTCAGGCTCCGGCCGCCGCCGAGGACCGCCGTCGGGCCCGCACCGCCCGCACGATCGCCCGCCAGCCGAGCATGCCGGCGCCCAGGAAGAGCAGCGTCACGACGGTGAACGCGAGCTTGAACTCGCGACCCTCCACCGCGATGCGCAGCGCCATGCCGACGGCCACGGTGAGGATCCAGGCCACCACCGCTCGTCCCCATGCCAGCGGCGCCCGGTCGAGCCGGGTCACCAGCCAGGCGACCAGGAGGCCGGCCCCGAATGGCCACCAGACCCGCAGGAACCCGGCCGCGCCCGCGTCCTCGTGGTGGCTGCGCCGCCCGATCAGCACGAACAGGACGACCACCGCCAGGTCGGCCGCCGCCGCGACCCAGGGCCGCACGGTGGGGGCGGGCTCGTCGCGCACCTCTACAGTCTCGTCGGCCTGCGGTCGCCCGTCACCATCGTGGCCGGTCCGGACGGCCGTTGGGAATGCCCGCTAGCGTCCGCGCCCGTGACCGCCACGCCCGACGACCACCGCGACGCGGCCGCCATCGCGACCGAGGCCGGGCAGCTGCTGGTCACCTTGCGGGCCGCGATGCACGCGGCCGGCGCCGACCCCAAGGAGCTCCGTGCGGAGGGGGATCTCTCGTCCCACCAGTTCATCGTCGCCGCGTTGGCCGCCTCACACCCCGATGACGCGGTGCTGTCCGAGGAGGGCAGCGACGATGCCGAGCGGTTGTCGGCGCGGCGCGTCTGGATCGTCGATCCGCTCGACGGCACCCGGGAGTTCGGCGAAGAGGGACGGACCGACTGGGCGGTCCACGTCGCGCTG
>DATBBL010000373.1:0-20297 GCA_036271015.1 Acidimicrobiia bacterium | reverse complement strand
AACGATGGGGATCGCTGGTGGTCCCGACGTCAGGACTGGTCAAGTCGTTGTGTCGGTGCGCTTGTGCCAAGGCCAGCGACCAGTGATCTCGACTTCCAGAGAGAAGCTCAGGAATGTGCGGATGAGCACGATCGCGCCGAGAACCGCGACGCTCGTGAGCGTGGGTTTGGCAGCAACGGTGCGAACGATGTCACCGGCCACCAAGAGCTCGAGCCCGAGCAAGATGGTCCGGCCAAGCATCTCGCGAAATCGGCGGTAGACCTCAGCCTCGTGTCGCGTGAGATGGACGACGGCGCTGGTGAAGGCGAGCAGCGCGCCGCCAATGATGGCGATGACTCCCGCGCCGTCGATCGTCTCGCCGACCTTTTCCACGATGTCGTAGAAATCCATCGCAATGCCGCCTTGCCGGCCGGTTACCGCTTGGTCCTGCGCGGTCTACGGGACCTTCACTTCCGGCAGCCCGCCGGGTCACAGGGCTGAACCGGCGGCTCAGCCGCCGCCGAAGAAGTCGAGGTAGGCCTCGGCCAGGGCGGCCGGGTTCTCCAGTGCGATGTTGTGACCGGACGCGGGGATGACGGCGCCGCGGACGTCGCGGGCCACTTGCGCGAGCTGTCGGGAGACTTGGTCCCCGAGATACGCCTCGGCGCCGACGGCCAGGACTGGGCAGCTGATCGGGTCGGCGTAGTGCGGGCGGTTCTGTTCGGCGTCGGTCTGGCGGGCGCGGTACATCTCCAAGATGCCCCTGGTGCCGCCTGGCTGCTCGGCCGAGTGCACCATTTCGTCGATGTCTTCCTCGGTCGCTGCGCTGGGGTCCCACATCTGGCGTCGGGCGTAGTACGTCCAGAACGGTCGTTCCCGCCCGGCGATCAGCAGCTCGGGCACGTTCGGCAGGCTGAAGAAGCTGAAGTGCCAGCCGGTGCGCATGTCGTCGGCCGCGAGCGAGGGATCGGGTCCGCCGCCGGGTAATCCGGCGCCGACGGGCAACCCGGGGAGCAGCGTTTCCTGGAACACCAGTTGCCGCACGCGGGGCCGGTGGAAGGCGGCCACGGCGTAGGCGATGGCCGCGCCCCAGTCCTCGCCGGCGATGCGGAACTGCTCGAAACCCAGGTGGGTGGCGAGTTCGGCGACGTCTCCGGCCATGGTGGCGGTGTCGTAGCCGCCCAGAGGGCGCTGCGAGCCGCCGGCGCCTCGGTTGTCGAGGGCGATGACGGTGTAGTGCGGCGTCAACCGCGGCACGACGTGGCGCCAGTACGACATGGTCTTCGGCGTGCCGTGCAGCAAGAACACCGGCTCGCCGGCGCCGCCGATCGCGTAGTGGATCTCGACGCCGTTGACCTTGGGCTTGCCGTGTGTGAGCCGGACTCCGTCGTGGTCGGTGAGATTCATCTCGGCGACCTCCTCCTTCTCTTCGGGACGTGTAGGTGCCAACCGGTCAGTGGATCCTCCGGAGTGGCAAGGGATCGAGTGAGAACGCTCATGCTTCGGAGCCACTGCTGTGCAGCACCGCCGACGGACTGTTGTTCTTCGTCGGTGAGTCCTTCTTCGAGCTGACGACCAGGGCGGCCAGAGCGACGAACGCCCACCCCACCAAGATCAACGTCGGGACCAGGAGCTCGGCACGGTCGAAATAGGCCACGCTCCTCGTGATCTTCACGCCTTGCGCCAACGGGAGGACGTTGGAGAGAACGCGCAGTCCGGTTGGAAGCAGATCGGGTGGGACCGTTCCACCCGCTGATGGGACGTTGAGGATGAGAACGAACGTCAGCGCGACCGGCAGGAAGTACTGCTTCAAAAGCAGCGCCGCGCCGAGCAGCAACTGACCAAAGATCTGGCTGAGGAAGAATGCGTACAACAACAGCACGGGCTTGTCCGGTAACACGCTCAACCTCGTCACCGTGACATACGCGGTCGTCGCTCCCACCGCACCCGTGACGGCCACGGCGAGCATGCGGCGACCAACTGACCAGGCCGAGGCTCTTTGCAAGAGGACGAGCACCGTCACGAGGCCGACCAGCATCATCGGAAAGACGAAGAAGAAGACCCCATTTCCGCTGTCTCCGGGAAACAACGGCACGACATCGACCAACAACGGTGGCCGTGCGCGCGTATGGACAGCGAGTTGCCCGAACACTCCTTGCAGGTACGAGGCTCTGGTCGCCGAGGCAGCTCTCGCCAGGTAGAGGACGGGACCTGGCTGCCCGGTCACGACGTACGCAGCCGCCACCTGTCGATCGCGAACGGCGGCAACCGCCTCAGCCTGCGACCGGGTCTGATCGACATCGAATCCTCCGGGCCTGATGTCATGCAGTTCCCGAACGACGGACTCGACCTGCCGAATACTTCCGACGACTGCGATCGGGACCTGGTGGGGTTGCGGCGCGTGAAATGCGAGCTCGAAGATCAAAGGAAGGGCGATCGCGACGAGGAACGGGAACCACATGATCGATGCAATGCGCGGTCCGGTCGCGAGTGGTGACGGAGGACTCATCCGTCGCGTCCTGCGAGCGTCGCCGGCGGGCGCGGCAGGAAGACCAGCGGCGGCGGCGGTCTGCTGTCCGTCACCAACCGCGATCGGCGACTCGAATGACGTTTCGTCGGTGTGCACCGCAAACACCATCCAGTTCGGTCGTGGGGAGCTCCCGTTGACGGGAGTGGTACGGAGAATCACGTACACATACGCATCGTCGTCCGTGTACGCCACGTGCACATCGCGCAGGCGCGCGATATCTCCCTCGCCACGCCGATCGAGCGACCTCGCGACCTGTCGTTCGCCCGCCGGCCTTCAGCCTGGTGAATCGTGGAGCGCCGCGAGGCGGGTCAGCTCGACTCGCGAATTGACGTCGAGCTTGGCGAAGACGCTGCGGAGATGGCCGCTCACGGTGTGACGCGACACGAACAGACGCTCTGCGACTTCGCGGTTCGTGTAACCCTGCGCCACGAGCCGCGCGACGCCCAGTTCCGAGTCAGTCATTGCCGCCCAGCCGCTTTGCGGCCGGGACGCGGATACCAGTCGGCGGCGAACCCCCAATCCACGGAGGCGCGCGCGTACCCTGCGCGCGTCCCGCGCCGCGCCCGCGTCGGTGTAGAGCACCAGCGCTCGGCCGAACACATCGACGCCTTGTTGCGAGTCTCCCGCGTCGACGGTCACGATGCCCAGGTCTTCGAGTGCGGCGGCGAGCGCGAGCGGCCGCCCACCACCTTCGTAGAGCTCCACTGCTTCGGCGAGATCGTCGCGGCTGTGGGTGAGCAGGCCGGTTACGTGGGCGGCGGCGGCGACGACGGAGCGGACTTCGGGGTTGAGGTGCGCGCGCTGCTGGGCGGCCGCGGCCGCGACCGCGGCGAGTTCGTGGTCGCCCGCGGCGAGCGCAATATGGAGGAGCCTTGCTTCGTCGGCGGCGTCCATCGGGAACCGCGGCAGGATCGACGTACGCTCGTCGTCGCCGACGGCACAGAGCCACCGGTGCGCACCGTGGGGGTCGCCGTCCGCCATCGCCTGAAGTGCGAGGAACCACACCGCATGGCGGCGGACGCTCGGTGCGCTCTGGCCGAACATCACCTGCGCGATTTCCGTCGAGTGGCGTGCCAAGCGTGGGTCGCCACGATGCAACGCGATCTGCCCGAGCGCCGCCACCCCCGCGGCATCGACGACGGTGACGAATTCGTCTGACCGGTCCGGCGTGAAGCGCGCCTCGAGGACCACGGAGGCCTCCGCGAGGCGCCCCATCTGCAGCAGCAGTCGCCCGCGCCCGTTCTCGAACACGTTGTGCGCCCAGCCCTGGCGATCGCGCTGCGCGACGACGACGTTCTCGGTCGCCAACTGCAACGACTCATCGAGCCGGTCGACCACCGTGAGCACCTCGCAGCGCCACTGACGCGCCAGAAGCCTGCGGGTGTCGTCGCGGACCTCGAGACCGGTTCGCAACGCCCGTTCGGTGAGTTCGAGGGCTGGCCCGAAACGTCCCTCGGCGTAGGCAAGACCAGACTCCGTCAACTCGACCACGAACCTGCCGGCGACGTCGCGGCTCGCCATCACCGCACTCGTCGCCTCGTCGCTCACCGCGTGGGCGTCGGCGAGGCGTCCCGCCGACATCAGGTTGTGGAACAAGAACGCCAGATGCCGGGCGCGCAGATCGTCCGAGAGATCCGGAAGGGCCAGAGCCTCGCGGCTCACTTCCGCACGGAGGTCATGGGAGATCGCGAACATTCCGGCGACGCCGAGGCGAACGATCGCCTCCTGCTCTGGCGGGAGCACCGCGCGCAGCGCGGCGTCGGCAAAGGTCTTCGCCTCCTCGCCACGCGCGGCGGCATGCAACCAGACCGCGGTCGCGGCGACGAGCGGACCCCGCAGCGGGTGCTGGCCCGGTGTGAGCTGAAGCGCACGTTGGCTCAATTCGGCTGCGGCCAGCGGGTCCGAGGCCCCGAGCGTTTCGGCGGCCTTCGAAAGCGTCGTGATGGCAACTTCATCCCCCGGCTCGGCACTGGCCGCGAGTTGCGTCGCCACGTCGAGCGGGAGTGCACCCGCGGCAAGCAGCACCGCGGCCGCCTGACGATCGAGCGCCCGGCTCAGCGATCGGGGCGCGCTGGCCCGTACCGCCTCGCGGGCGAGGTCGTGACGGAACGCGAGTTGGTCTTCGCGTTCCGTCAGCATGCCGACATCGATCAGCTCCTGGACCGGCGTCAACAACACCGCCGCCGATTGGTCCAACATCGCCGCCACGTCGTCGAGTGAGAAGCTACGCCCGAGTGCAGCGGCCACCATCGCCACCTGGCGCGCGGATTCGGACACTCGATCCAACCGCCTGCGCACGCTGTCACTCACACGACGCGGCAACTGCGACTGGACCAGCTCCGCACGCCCCGATTCAACGCGCACCAGCGCTTCTTCGCGCAGACCCCCAATGAGCTCCACGAGCAGGGCGGGGTTGCCGCCCGCACCGGCGGCGACCACCAAGAGCTCACCGTCCGGCTCCGCCACCAGGATGTCCGCCGTCACCTGTGTGACACCTGCCTGGTCCAGCGGACCGAGCACGATCCTGTCAGCACCAGCGCGCTCCAGGTCCTCGATCGCGCTTCTGAGCTCACGCGATCTCGGCCCCGGGCGGAGCGCCACGATCCATGCAATCGGAACTGTCGCCAAACGCGCCGGGAGCGTACGCAGCGCGGCCGCGGTTCCACCATCGGACCACTGCGCGTCATCCAGACACACCAGGACCGGTTGCTCGAGCGCAGCACGCTCGAGCAATGCTTCGAGCCGTCGCAGCAACCAGTACCTCTGCTCGGGCCAAGCGAGCGCCTCGGCGAGTTCAGCTCGTTCGAGGAGCGGCGTCGGGCCGTCGAACAAGGCTTCCATCAGCGCACCGAGGTGTACGAGTCGGTCACCCGGATCGGCCACCGCGCTGCCAACCCTGATCGACATCCGGCGCGCGATCGCCGCAACCTCTCCGAGCAGTGCGCTCTTCCCCACACCCGCGTCGCCCTCGACGACCACGATGGTGCCGGTACCGGACGCAAGCTGCTCGAGGTGGTCCACGAGGTTCGCCAGCTCGACCTCGCGCCCGCGTAGCGGAGCGCGCGCGTCGTCCGATCGCGGTCGAGTCATCTCGGCGTTCACGACTCACACGAGCCGATCGGCGCCGCCGGATCCGGTGGTACGACGCGCGGCACCGAGCACCCGGGCGCTGCCGACTGCTGACGGTCGCCTTCGCCTTGCGAGCCGAACAAGAAGATGAGCATTTCGGTGATCGAGTAGATCGCGGAGCTCGGCAACGATGCGTCGCCGAGCAGCTGCTCGAGGAGCCCAGCCTACCGAGAGGTGGCCCTCAAGGCAAGTAGGTGCTTGCTTGACTATTAGTCGCAGTTGACCGCTTCGGGCATCGGGACGACCGGGTTGCTCCCACGCGTCCCGGCTCGCCGGCGGGCGCGTCACTGGTCGGTCGACATGCGGCGACCTCGTCGACGTCGATCCCGGGTGCACGCCGTCGAATGCGAGCCGCAACCGAGCCGCGGACGAGGTTCGTCAGCCGCGATCGGCGGGCACCGACCACCACACGACGCGCGCGCTCACTGCGAGCCAGGTCGCCCAGCGTGTCGGCCGCGTTCACGCCGTAGACCTCCCGATACCGCGCGCCGACGCTCTGCGCCATCTCGCGGTAGTGCTCCAGGCGCTCGGGCTGGCGCCCGAGCCCGTCCTGGAGCTCGACGTGCACGACCTCGAGCTCGGCGTCATCCTCACCGGCCAGCACCGCGGCGCGCTCGATCACAGCCTGTCCACGGATCGAGCTGGACACCCCCGCGATCACCTTCTGCCGCGCCGGGGCCTCGCGGTCGAGAAACGCGAACGTCTCGTCGACACCGCCGTCGAGCCACGACCGGGCGAGCGTGTCCAGCAGCTGCAGATTCGACGGCCGGAAGTAGTTGGCGAGGGCACCGCCGACGCCATCGGCGGATAACACGAGACCATCGGCAACGCGACGCCGGAGCGCGTCGGGCGGGAGATCGACCAGCACGACGTCGCCGGCGCGCACCACGTCGTCGGGCACTCCCTCGAGCGCGCCCGCGCCGGTGATGCGCGCCGCGACATCGCGCACGGAGACCAGGTTGGCGACGTTGACCGTCGTCATCACGTCGATGCCGGCGCCGAGAAGTTCCTGCACGTCCCGGTACCGCGCACGACCGTCGACACCCGTGTGCGCCAGCTCGTCGACGAGCACGACATCGGGATGGCGCTCGATGACCGCCGAGACGTCGAGGTCCTCGAAGCTGGCTCCGCGATGTGCCACCGCACGGGGCCGGACGATCTCGAGTCGTTGCGCCTGCTCACGGGTCGCGGCGCGGCCGTGGCGTTCCACCCAGCCGACGACCACGTCGTCACCGGCTTCGGCGCGGGTACGGGCGTCCCGGAGCATCCGAAACGTCTTCCCGACACCCGGGGCCGTTCCGAGATACGTGACGAGGTGCCCGGCTCGGTGATCGTTCACGCGGGGCGAAGACGGCGCGACTCGGTCGTCCATGCGCCCATCACTTCACCAACTCGGGTCGGCGCAAACCTGCGGCGGATGCGGTGGGCCCGACGCGGCCGTTGGGGTCATCTCGAGACGACGCGGGCGGAGCGCTCAGGGCTGATTGGTCATCTCGGCGACGATCTCGGGCAGCATGACGCTGGCGGCCGCCTCGAGGAGGGCGAGGTGGGAGAAGGCCTGGGGGAAGTTCCCGAGATGCCGACCGGTGTCGACGTCGAATTCCTCGGCGTAGAGGCCGAGCGGTGACGCGATTCGCAGGAGCTTCTCCATGAGGTCGCGTGCCTCCTGGAGCTCGCCGATGAGCGCGAACGCGGTGACGAGCCAGAACGAGCAGATCAGGAAGGTGCCTTCCTTGCCCGAGAACCCGGTATCGGTCTCGTCGGTGCGGTAGCGCAGGACGAAGCCGTTCTCGGTCAGGTCGGTGGCGATCGCCTTGACCGTGGCGCGCAGTCGGTCGTCGTCGGGCGGGAGGAAGCCGAAGAGGGCCGCGAGCAGCACCGAGGCATCGAGCGCGTCGGTTCCGTAGTGCTGGCGGAGCACGCCCTGGTCGGTGATCCCGTTGGTGAGGATGTCGTCGCGGATCTCCTGAGCAGTCGCTCGCCATTGCTCGGTGCGCTGCGTGTCGCCGCGGATCTCGGCCAGGCTGGCGGCCCGGTCGAGCGCGACCCAGCACATGAGCTTCGACGAGACGTAGTGCTCGGGCGCACCGCGCGCTTCCCAGATGCCCTGATCGGGCTCCCGCCAGACCTTGGTCGCGCACTCGGCCTGCGATTCGACGATCGGCCACAGTCGACGCGGGAGCCGGTTCGAGTGGCGGCTGTGCAGAAGGATCGAATCGAGCACCGCGCCGAACACATCGTTCTGACGTTGGTCGAATGCGCCGTTGCCGATGCGTACCGGCCGGGCGCCGGCGTACCCGGAGAGATCGTCGCGTGTCGACTCGGTGAGATCGCGACGTCCGTCGATCCCGTACATGATCTGGAGCGATCCGTCCTCGGTTGCCTCGACGTCGGCGATGAACTCCATGAACTCGTCGGCTTCCCAGTCGAGGGTCAAGAAGTGCAGCGCCTGCAGGGTGAAGGTGGTGTCACGCATCCAGGTGTAGCGGTAGTCCCAGTTGCGCTCGCCGCCCGGCGTCTCGGGCAGCGACGTCGTGAGCGCGGCGACGGTGGCGCCGGTCGGCATGTAGGTGAGGCCCTTGATGGTGAGGGCGGACCGCTGGATCGGATCGCGCCAACGGTGGTCCGGGATCCGGGCGCGTCCGATCCAGGCACGCCAGAACCGGACCGTCCGCTCGATCCGAGCGTTGGCATCGTCGGCGTCGGCCGGCGTCTCGAGGTCATGGGCCCACGACAGCGCGCAGTAGGCCTTTTCGCCGGCCTCGAGCGTGTGACGGCCGCGAACGCGGTTGCCCTCGATGCCGAGCGCGAGGTCCGATTGCAGGCGCACCGTCAGGCCATCGACGGACGCGTCGGCAGCGCGGTGGCCGCCGTCGACCAGTGTCCATTCCGCCGGGGTGCGGCCGTAGTCGAACGCCGGCTCACAAACCAGCTCGATCTCCACCCGCCCGTCGATGCATTCGACCGTCCTGACCAGCATGTGTTCGGCGTCGTCGTCGGCCGGTGGCCGGGTGTGCGGGGTGACGAGGTCGTCGCGGTCGCCCGAGCCCATCGTGAGCGCGTCGCGCACGACGGCCCAACCCGCGGGGGTCTTCCACGTGGTCACGAGCACGTTGGTGCCCGGCTCGTGAGCACGGGCCGTCGGATGACTGATGTTGAAGGGACCGAAGCGGAAGAACCCGGCTTCGCGGTCGAGGATGCTGCCGAAGACGCTCTGGGAATCGAACGCCGGGACGCAGAGCCAGTCGATGGCGCCGTCGGGGGCGATCAGGGCACCGGTGTGGCAGTTGGAGATGAACGCGTAGGCGTCGATCGGTGGGAACGGCGAGGGCGCGGCAGCGCTCTGCGGCTCACGGGACGCCGACGGGGCGGCGGCGCTCCCCGGCTCCGCAGTCGGCGCGCTCACTGGGTGATCCAGGGGTCACGCCAGCGGCCGTGACCGGCCACCAGCCCCGCCGCGGCGTCGGGCCCCCAGGAGCCGGGCACGTACGAGTGCACGGGTGGTGGCGCGTCGAGCAGCGGTTGCATGATCCGCCACTGCTCCTCCACCATGTCCTGCCGCGTGAATCGCACGGTCTGACCGACCATCGCCGCGTGCAGGAGCACCTCGTAGGGCGTGGCGCCTTCGCCGCCTTGCTCGGAGAACTCCATCTCGAGCTGGATCGGCCGGGCGGCGGGTGATTCGGCCTGCCGCGCCTCGAGCTCGAGGCGAATCCCGGTGGAGGGATCGAGCTTGATGACCACCTGGTCCGGCTCCGACGCCGCGTCGCGTAGACCGAACCCGAGATTCGGCGGCTTCTTGAACACCAACCGCACCTCGGTCTGGGTGACCGGCAAGCGCTTGCCGGTGCGGATGAAGAACGGCACGCCCGACCAGCGCCAGTTCTCGATGTGCAACTCCAGCGCGGCGAAGGTCTCGGTCGTCGAGCCCGCGGCGACGCCGTCGATCGACTGGTAGCCGTCGTACTGGCCGCGCACGTAGTGCGCGGGGTCCGCCGTGACGACCGCTTTGAACAACGCGGTCTGTGCATCCTTGAGGGTCTCGGGATCACCGCCCGCGGGTGCCTCCATCGCGATGGCTGCGACGACCTGCAGGAGGTGGTTCACCACCACATCGCGCAGGGCCCCCACGGGATCGTAGAAGTGACCGCGGTCCTCGACACCGAAGTCCTCGGCCATCGTGATCTGCACGCTCTCGATGTAGTTGCGGTTCCACGTCGGCTCGACCATGGTGTTGCCGAACCGGAAGTAGAGCGCTTCCTCGAGACCCATCTTGCCGAGATAGTGGTCGATGCGCAGGAGCTGCGATTCGTCGATGTACTGGTGCAGCTCCTGGGCGAGCGCCTTCGCCGACGCGAGATCGTGCCCGAAGGGCTTCTCGACCACCACTCGGGCATGCTCGGTGAGCCCGGCGCCGGCGAGACCCTTGACCACCGTCCCGAACAGGAAGGGCGGGATCTCGAGGTAGAACACCGGCTGCTGTGCACCCTTGATCGCGGCGCCGACGCGACCATAAGTGGCGTCGTCGCCGAAGTCGCCCGCGACGTAGCTGAGCCGGCTCACCAGGCGAGCGAAGACGTCCTCGTCGAGCTGTTCGCCGGTCCCGACGATGGAGGTCCGGGCCCGCTCGACCAGCTGGTCGACGCTCCAGTCGTCGGCGGCCACGCCGACGATCGGGCAGTCGAGCAGCTTGCGCCGTTCGAGGCGGTACAACGAGCGGAAGGTCATGACCTTCGCCAGGTCGCCCGTGATGCCGAAGATCACGAAGACGTCGCAACTCGACTGCTCGCTCATCGCTCTCCACTTCTTCTTTCGTCGAAGGTCAATTCATGCGCTCGAGCAGGTGCTCGCCGACGCGTATGGCGTTCGCGATCGCGGTCAGGGCCGGGTTCACCGCACCGATGCTGGGGAAGAAGCTCGTGTCCACCACGTACAGGTTGTCGAGCTCGTGGGTCTTGCAGTGCTCGTCGAGCACCGAGGACGCGGGGTCACTCCCGAAACGGCAGGTGCCGGCCTGGTGCGCGCACCCCGCGACCGGGATGTTCATGTCCATGTAGAAGTTCTTGTCGAGCACGTGGTGCTGCGCCAGGCCGACGTGGTTCAGGATCTCCTTCAGCTCGTGGTAGAGGCGGTCGGCTTCGTCGTCGTTGTTCGAGCTGTAGGCGAGACGGACGTTCGCGTCGTTGTCGAGCGTGACGCGGTTCTCCGGCTTCGGGACGTCTTCGGTGGTGAGCCAGAAGTCGACGGCATGCTCGGCGGTGTCGGCAAGCGTCCATCTCGGCGCCAGCTTCGTGAGCTTCGGTTCTTCGCCCTTCATCGCCGCTGCGTTCGACTTGCCCACCATCTGGATGTTGCCGACCGGCCAGTCGTAGCCGTCGGCGCCGAAGTAGAAGTCGTTGATCGCCAGGGTCTTCTGGAAGACCGTCTCGTTGAGCTCCTTCGACAGCGCAACGACTGCCTTGCTGTTGTGGCACATGTAGTTCCGGCCCACCTGGTCGGAGCCGTTGGCCAGGCCGTTCGGATGCTGGTCGGTCGCCGAGCGGAGGAGGATCTTGGCGCTGTTGGCGGCGCCGGCCGCCACCACCACCACGTCCGCGCCGTACTGCTCTTCGTTTCCTCCTCGCGAGACCACGACGTTGGTGATCGAGCGACCCGACGAGTCGGTCTCGAGCCGCGTCACCTCCGCGTTCACGAGGAGGGTCACGTTGGGCAACCCGAGTACCGGTCGTACCGCGATGGTCTCGGCGTCGGACTTGGCGTGGACGAGACACGGATACCCGTCACACCAGGTGCACCGGATGCAGGTGCTGCGCGCCGGGTCGGCTTCGTCGAGCAGGATCCCGCACGGTGCGTGGAACGGGTGGTACCCGGCGCTCCGGAGGTCGTCCACGAGCTGGTCGATGCGAGGCTCGGGTGACACCGCCGGCCACGGGTACTGCTTGCTCCAGTGCCCCTCGGTCGGGTCTTCGCCATGGTTGCCGTGCACCTGGTAGAGCCACTCGGCTTGGTGTAGTAGGGCTCGAAGTCGTCGTACGACACCGGCCAGGCCGGCGACAGCCCGTCGACGTGCTGCAGCTCGCCGAAGTCCTGAGGTCGGAGCCGGTACAGCGCGGCGCGTACATCTTCGTGGCGCCACCGACGAAGTAGTGCACCTGCGGTTGGAACGCGTTGCCGTCGGCGTCGTACCACGTGTCGGGCGAGATGTAGCGCCCCTCGACGAACACGGGGTCGGGATCCCAATTCGCCATCTCGCGCGGCAGGAAGTTCCCCCGTTCGAGCAACAGGATCCGCTTCTCGGAGGGAGCCAGCGTGTGGGCGAGCGTCCCGCCACCCGCGCCGGTCCCGATGATGATGACGTCGAAGCGCTCCGGCATGTGTGTGGCCTCTCACGCGTTGCTCACCGTGCGAACGTGGACCACGCCCGACGGTCGCATCTTGTCAGCCGACACTTGTGCGGACAAGATGACGCGCAGCAGGCGCGTCAACATGAACAACCGGTAAACGGCCGGTGTTTGTCGCGCGCACGCATGGAGGACGAGTGACGCACCACGTGGTCGTCGTCGGGGGAGGCTTCGGTGGGTTGCCCGCGGCCCGTTTTCTCGGTCACGTCGATGACGTCGAGGTCACGTTGGTCGATCGACGGAACCACCACCTCTTCCAGCCGCTGCTGTACCAGGTCGCGACCGGCATGCTCCCGGCCGGGCAGATCGCGCCGCCGCTCCGACACGTGCTGCGCCGGCTGCCCAGCGTCTCGGTCGAGCTCCTCGAGGTCGAGGAGTTCGATCTCGAAGGCGGGGTCGTCCATGCGATCCGGCCTCCCGGTGGGGAGCACGTCGAGCTCTCGTACGACACCCTGATCGTCGCCGCGGGAGCCGGGCAGTCCTATTTCGGCCACGACGAGTTCGCGCTCTACGCGCCCGGCATGAAGACGATCGACGACGCCATGGAGCTGCGGCGCCGCATCCTGGGCGCACTCGAGCTCGCCGAGACTGCGACCACTCCCGAGGAACAACGGGAATGGCTCACCATCGTCGTCGTGGGCGCGGGTCCCACCGGAGTCGAGATCGCGGGGCAGATCCGCGAGCTGGCCATGCGGAGTCTGCAACGCGAGTTCACGTCCTTCGATCCGATGTCGGTGCGGGTGGTGCTCGTCGACGGCGGCAAGGAGCCGCTCGCCGCCTTCGGCGACCGGCTGTGCGCGGCCGCCGCCCGCCAGCTCCGAGCCCTCGGCGTGGAGCTCCGCATGAACGCACGCGTGACCAACGTCGACGCGCACGGCGTCGACGTCGAGACGAAGGGCGGTACCGAGCGCATCGTCGCCCGCACCGTCGTCTGGGCCGCGGGGGTCCAGGCGTCACCGCTCGCGGCCAAGCTCGCCGCCGCCACCGGCGCCGACGTCGATCGCGCGGGGCGGATCGCGGTGTTGCCCGACCTCACCCTCCCCGGGCATCCAGAGGTCTTCGCGGTGGGCGACATGGTGACCTACGAGAACCTGCCCGGCGTCGCCGAGGTCGCCATGCAGGGAGGGCTGCACGCGGCGAACACGATCCGCCGCCGGCTCGGCGGCGACACCCGATCGGTGCCGTACCACTACCGGGATCTCGGGAGCGTGGCCACGATCGGACGATTCCGGGCGGTGTGCAGCGTCCGCGGGTTGCGCTTGAGCGGGCTCCCTGCGTGGTTCGTCTGGCTGTTCGTCCACCTCGCGTTCCTGAACGGCTTCGGCAGTCGCTTCGCGACCCTTCGGCGATGGATGACGTCGATGCTCGGGCGCGCCCGACCGGAACGCGTCTTCAGCGTGGCGCACACCGGAGGCGACCTGAGCACGCCCGCCTCCGTCCGTGCCGTCGTGCAGCCCACCCAGTTCCCGGCGCAGGACACGCCCGGTACTCACGCGTGATGGTCCTTCCGTTCGCCGTCGACCCGGTGCCGTGGGCACGCGCGCAGATGGCGTTCACGCTCGGCTTTCACATCATCCTGGTCCCGCTCGGGGTGTCGTGGGCCTTCATGACCCTCGTGGCGAACCATCGCGCCATCAAGAAGAACGACGCCGATGCCCTGTTGCTCGCGCAGCGGTGGTCCAAGTACATGGCGGTGACGTTCGCGGTGGGCGCGGTCACCGGGACCGTCCTCACGTTCGAGTTCGGGTTGTTGTGGCCGAACTTCATGGGCAAGTTCGGCGCCGCGTTCGGGATCCCGTTCGCGATCGAGGGGCTGTTCTTCTTCGCCGAGGCGATCTTCATCGCCATCTACATCTACGGCTGGAAGCGCCTGAAGCCGTGGCCCCACTTCTGGACCGGCGTCCCGATCGTGATCGCCGGCATCGGCGGCGTCGCCTCGGTGGTCGCCGCGAACTCGTGGATGAACGAGCCCGGTGGGTTCGATCTCAACTCGGCCGGCAAGGTCGTCAACGTCGACCCGATCGCGGTGATCTTCAACAACGCGATGCCCTACGAGACCGCGCACATGCTCGTCGCCGCGTACCTCGTCGGCGGGTTCCTCATCGCTTCGGTGTACGCGGGGGCCTACCTGCGCGGCCGTCGCGATCGCTATCACCGGCTCGGCTTCATCATCCCGTTCACCGTCGCCGCCATCGCCGCCCCCATCCAGATGTTCGTGGGCGACGAGGTCGCGCGGTGGGTCTACAACAACGAGCCGACCAAGTTCGCCGCCATCGAGCTGGTGCCGAAGACGTCCAGCGACGTGCCCGAGACCCTCCTCGGGCACCTCAACTCCAAGGGGCAAGAGGTCGGCGGGTTCGCGATCCCCGGGCTGGCGTCGTGGCTCTCCGACCCCTCGACCGGCACCTCCACCGTGGTCAAGGGGCTCGACTCGGTGCCCGCCAGCCAGCGCCCGACCGACGCCGAAGTCAACGTCGTGCACCTGGCCTGGGACGTCATGGTGGGGATGGCGACCCTGCTGTTCCTCCTCGCCGCGTGGTACGCGCTGTCGTGGCTCTTCCGGCGCGACAACCCGAAGCTGAAGCTCTTCTGGTGGCTCGCCGCCGCCGCCGGCGTAGCGTCGATCCTCGCGCTCGAGGCCGGTTGGGTCGTCACCGAGGTCGGACGCCAACCCTGGATCGTCTTCGACTACTTCACCGTGAAACAGGCGGCGACGCCGAACCAAGGCGTCTGGGCCACGTTCTCGATCATCCTGGTCCTCTACCTCGGTGTCGGTGTGACGCTGGTGCTGATCTTGCGGCGGATGAGCCGGCGCTGGCGTGAGCAGCCCGCGCGCGCCGAGACCGAGACCGAGAGCGAGGTGCCGTACGGACCGCCCGAGCCGATCCCGGTCGGCCGGGAGGTCGACGAGCAGGAGCCGGTCGGATGACCGACGCGGTGGCGGTGGTGCTGATGGTCGGCATCGTCGCCTACGCGGTGTTCGGCGGTGCCGACTTCGGTGCCGGCTTCTGGGACCTCACCGCCGGCGGGGCCGCGCGGGGTGAGCGTCCGCGCGCCGTCATCGCCCACTCGATCGGGCCGGTCTGGGAAGCCAACCACGTCTGGCTCATCTTCACGCTGGTCGTCCTCTGGACCGGATTCCCCGAGGCCTTCGCCTCGATCACCAAGACGCTGTACGTGCCACTCTCCCTCGCCGCGCTCGGCATCGTGCTCCGCGGCGCGAGCTTTGCCTTCCGCAAGGAGGTCACCCGTACCTCCTCGCGCCGCAACTTCGGTGTCGCGTTCGCCAGCTCGTCGGTCCTGGTGCCCTACTGCATGGGCGCGGTCGCCGGCGCGATCGCGTCCGGGCACGTCCCCGCCGGCGGGAAAGCCGGCGACCCGTGGTCGAGCTGGATCAATCCCACCTCGATCCTCGGCGGTGTCCTCGCCGTCACCGTCTGCGCCTACCTCGCCGCGGTCTACATGATCTGGGACGCGCAGCGCTTCTCCGGTGCCGACATGATCGAGTACTTCCGGCGCCGTGCCGTCGGCGCCGCGGTCGCCGCCGGGGTCGTCGCCTTCGCCGGGTTCTTCGTCCTCCACGACTACGCCCACTACGTCTTCGACGGGCTCACGTCACGTGCCCTCCCGCTGGTGATCATCTCGGCCGCGTGCGGGCTGGGCTCGCTCGTGCTCCTCGTGCGCGACGAACATCGTGGCGCGCGTGTGCTCGCCGCCGGCGCGGTCGCCACGGTCGTCGGAGCGTGGGGCGTCGCGCAATGGCCCTACCTGCTGCCCACGACGCTCAAGGTGTCCCAGGCCGCGGCCCCCGACCCGACCCTCACCACGATCCTCGTGGTGTTCGCCGTCGCCGCCGCCGTCATCCTGCCCTCGCTCGGATTCCTCTACGTCTTGGACCAGAAGAGCGTGCTCGACGTCGACGCCCGACAACCGTGACCGGGTCTCGCGGCCGCTAGGGGACGGTGGGCCCGTCGACCGCGTTCGAGTCGATGTTGAGGGTGACACCACCGTGGGCTTCGTCGTGCCCACCTGCGTACTGGTGCACGCGCTGGTGGTTGTTCCAGATCGAGTCGGACAGCGCGCACGGTGCCCCGAAGCCGTAGATGTTCGGAGTGTCGTTCCACGCTGCGATCCAGATCGCGTTGAGCGGCGTGAGGCTCGCGTTGCCGGTGGCCGCCGCTTCGTCGAGGATCCCGGAGCAGAGGCTGCTGTAGAACCCGGCGCGGTAGCCACGGGTGTTCAGGCCCTGGACCCACCCGCCGACGAAGTTCTGGACCGACGCCGTGCACTGTCCGCCTCGCGGGTACGCCTCCATGTCGTAGTAGACCGGCGCCAGCCAGCCGAACCCGAGGGCCTGCGCCGCGTTCGCCGCCGCTGAGGCCTGTGCCGCGCCCTCGGCGAACGCCTGCCCCGGGTCGGCGGTGATCTTCGTCGTGCCCCCGAGCGTGGTGCACGGCGCCTGCGGACCCACCCAGATGGGCAGGAGGTGCCAGCCCTGGCCGGTGACCGTGTTCACCCACGACTTGGTCAGGTTCGGCTGCGAGCAGCCGCGGTTGGCGCCGCCGATGTACACGCCCACGCTCGTGTAGGACGACGACGTCCACGCGGTCATCACCGAGGTGCTCGGCGCCGCGCACGTGTCGAAGCCGGCGGACGGCGACGGCGCGGCCGCGGGCGCCGGTGGAGGCGGGGGCGGAGGTGGAGGCGGCGGGGGCGGCGGCTTGCAGGCCGCCAACGCGAACGCGATCGCCACCACGGCCAGGAGCAGGCAACGTTTCATCGGGCGACCGCCCGGAACGACTGGAGGATCTGCTGGGCGGTGCTGGCGGAATCCTGATAGGTGAGGGTGGCGCTCACGCCCGCGGTCGGGAATTTGGCCTCGACCTCGTTGGTCACGGTCCCCCCGTCGGCGACCTGCGCCTGCAGCCCGTTCACCGACGTGGCCGTGACCGGGGCGGAGGCTGCGGCCACGTCGGACGTCGACGCGTCGTCGACCGGCTCGACGAGCACGGCTTCGGCCCGGCCGATCACCGTCGCCGGGCAGGACATGTTGGCGCCCGGCTGACCGAGGAACACCGCATGCTGGTCGAACCGCACGCACGTGGTCGGGTCGGCCGCGAGGTCGTACACCGGCCAGTCGGCCGGGACGTCGAACTCGACCCCGTGGTACGAGACCGTGCGAAGACCGTTCGCGCCCACGACGCCGTCGGCTGCGTGTACCGGGCTCGCGCCGTGCGTGCCGCTGCGCACGCTGTCGCTGCCGCTGCCGCTGCCGCACCCGTAGGCGATGAGCAGCGCCGCGGCCACGATCGCGGCGCTGAAGATTCTGCGGTACACGCCTGCCTCCGGGGTTCTCTCGTGAAGGGCTCCGCCCGCTTCACGCCGCACGATGCCTCTCGACGCCGCTCTGTGCCCCGCATCAGAGTTCGGCAGCTCACCGGGTGTCCTTGACCGGGTTCGGTCGTGCCGCCTCGCCGTTCCCGCTGCCCGCGGGGACCCCGTCATGCCGTGGACGCTGCCCCTGGAGGGAGCACGATCACGTCGCGCGCAGCGTAGCGCGGTGCACCCGGGCGCCGCCCCGCGCCGCCGGACGCCGGGCGATTGCGTGCGTGTGGGCGAGTTGCGCCGTCGCGACGGACGGGCGCGGTTTCAGGCGATGGCGACGCCCTCGAACGCGGCCGCCTTCACGCCGCGTCGGGCCAGCTCGGCGAGGAACGCCACCGGCTCGACCACCGCGCCCAGGCCTACGGCGCCCGGCTCCGGCGCCGACGCGACGTTCGGCAGCGCGCCCGCGAGCCAGGCGCCGGTGACACCGAGCACCGTGCCCGCGGCCACACCGGCGCGCTCGATCACGCCGTACACCACCGAGGTGCGCGTGGTGCCCCGCCACCCCCATGCCTCCACGCGCACCGCGCCCCACTGGGCGCTCGGGTCACGCCGGGCCGGCGGGACCAGCCGCCGGTTCGGCGGGAGACCGAGGCGGGACGTGATGCGCCCGGCGCCGGGATTGGCGGCGACGAGCAGCTCCACACCCGTCGCGACCAGCTCGCACTCGCGCGCACCCACCGGATCGGGGTACCAGATGAGCTCGGCGTGCCGGTGCTTCTCGTGCACGAGCTCGCCGTCACGCCACTCGTGCGCGGGTTCGCGGAGGGCGCGTCGGGCTTCGGCCGCGGACTCCGGTCCGGCCACTCCCCATCGCGCGACGTGCAGCTCGTCGACGGAGTCGAGCGCGCCCACGGCGTGGCGGGCGAGCACGTCGGCGAGACCGGGCGCGAGCCCGCAGCCGGCCACGACCCGCGTGCCGCGCGCCCGGGCGTCGGCGTCGAGCGCGAGGAGCGCACCGAGGGTCGCGTCGCGGTCCGCGGACGAGGCGTACGGCACACCCGCGGCGACCGCGCGGCGAGCCAGCCCGGGATCGACCTCGCTGGGCAACGCCGACGCGATGGCGTCGATGCCGGGAGGGAGCGGATCGTCACGACCCAATTGGAGCGGTTCGGCGCCGTCGTGGAGCGCGCTCGCCACCTCGCGCGCGTGATCGAGCCGGCGCGATGCGACGATCACCCGGTCGATGCCGGGGGTGTCGATGAGCTGACGGGCGGTCCGGACCCCGACCTCGCCCAGACCGACGACGAGGACCGTGCTCACGCAGCCGGGCTCACCGGAAGTCGGGGCCCTGCAGCTCGCGCCAGCCACCGCCGCTGGTCGGCGGGACCGGGCCCTTGCTGCGCACGCGCACCACCACGGACACCAGGGCGGCGATCGCCGCGACGAGCAACCCGCGCTGGAAGGCCTTCATGCGGTTGGGAGTCTAACGACGCGGGCCCAGACGGCCCAGAGGGGGTCCCCGTAGTAGCCGGCGGGCTCCGGAGTGCGGCGCTGGACCACCGGCTCGTCCCACCCCCCCGCCTGCCGGAAGTACTCGGCCACGATCTCGCCGTGCTCCGCATCGGACGACATCAGCCACCCGCGGATGGCCTTGGTCGGGAAACAACGGTTGGAGAAGGTGCACACGAACGGGCCGCCGGGACGCACGACCCGAGCCACATCGGCGAACACCTCGATCGGGCGCACCAGGTAGTCGACCGACACGCAGCACACGGCTGCGTCGAAGGAGGCGGCGGCGAAGGGCAGGGCCGAGTCGGCGTTGAGGTCGTGGACGACCGACTCCGTCGCCATCGGATTGCGGGCGAGCTCCGCCCCGTTCATCCCGAGCACGGTGAGGTTCCGCGGCGCGCGCTCGAAGTGCGACACCCACGAGCTCATGAGATCGAGCACGTCACCGTCGAGACCCAGCTCGGCGTACAGCGCACCGACCGCGGCGATCGCGCCCTTGTCGATGTGCGTGACGATGCGCGGCACGCGGTAGAACGCCTCGTCCGAGCCGCCGTCGGACCGGTCGAAGAACCCGGGTGGGAACCGGTGGGCGCCGGCGGTCTCGCTGCCCATCGACCCTCCCCGACGTCGCCGCACGAAGTACCCGGTGCGGCGGTGGGGCCGGCGTGCCGCGAACCCTCGACCTCACCTTCGCCCCGGACACTAGAGGGTGCAGAGACCGGGGCGATCGGGGACGGGGGACGGGAAGGCCGCGACGACGGCCTCGACCGACTTCAACGCGGTTGCGGCGAAGTCCTCGGCGCTGCACCCGTAGCTCGTGGCGCGTGGCGCGTCGGACTCCTGACCAGGGCCACCGTGGGCCCGAGCGACCAGATCCGAAATGGCGTTCATCGGATCAACCCTGCGTTGCAGAGCATGACCGTAGAAATCGGGTTGATGATTCCGTCGCTCTTCTCCCCGACGAAACCCCCCGATTTTTGCTAAACCCATCGATGGAGATGTATCGATAGAGGTGTGTGGACAGATCAACCGACCGCGTTACGTCGGCAAGATGATGGGCGCTCGAGGGCGTATATGCGCGCGGTGCTTCTCTTCGTCTTCACCATCGTTGCGGTCGGATTCGTCGTCTCTGTCTGGCAAAGTGCCGGCGACCCGCCGACCCCCCGACCCCGTGGCCTTTGACCACCGTGGCCCAACCCGCGCCGTGAAACAGGAACGATGATCACCAACTGGGCCACGCGACTGCGCATTCGATCTCTGAGGCCGATCGTCAAGGCTTCTCGACGATCTTCGGGCCGCTCTGTCATCGAGAGGGACATCGAGCGATGGGTGAAGGTGCTTCCTCTCGATATGCCGATGGAGACGGTCGATGACGCTCTGTGCACGTACTTGACCGTCTATGTCGAGTTCCGAAACGTCTT
>DATBBL010000372.1:0-14860 GCA_036271015.1 Acidimicrobiia bacterium | reverse complement strand
GGGTCGATCGACTCGATCACGACCTCGTCGGACGCGGCGGCGTCGATCCCGTCGAGCAGGAACTGCGAGTTGAACGCCACCGTGAGGTCGGTGCCCTCGTACTTCGCCTCGACCGACTCGTGGGCCTCGCCAACGTCCTGGGCGATCGCCGACAGCTCCAGGCCCTCCGCGGTCATGCCCAGGCGGATCGGCGCGGTGTCCTTGCTCTGACCGACCAGGCGCACCCGGTTGACCGCCGCCTGCAGCGCATCGCGCGCCACCGTGAGCCGGTTCGGGTACCCGCTCGGGATGAGCTGTTGGTAGTTGGGGAAATCGCCCTCGATCAGCCGGGTGGTGACCTCGGTGCCGCCGACGCGGAAGACGACCTCGCGCTCGCCCAGCACGACGTCGATGTCGCCCGTCTCGCCCGAGAGCAGCCGCTGCACCTCGCCCAGGCCCTTGGCCGCCACCAGGACCTTCTGGCCCTCCTCGAGCATGCTGACCCCCTGCAGGTCTCGCAGCGCGAGCCGGTACGAGTCGGTGGCCACGAGGCGCAGCCCGCCGGCGGAGGCGGTGAGGAGCACACCGGTGAGGATCGGGCGGGCGTCGTCACGGGACGCGCCAGGCACCACCTGGCGCAGCGCTTCGGCGAAGGCCGCGGCCTCGACTCGCACCCCGCCCTCGCTCACCTCGGGCAGACGCGGGAACTCCGCCGCCGACAAGGTGCGCAGGGTCGTGGCGAAGCGCCCCGCCTCGATGCGGGCGTCGTCGTCGGCCAGCTCCACCGACACGGTGTCACCCTCGAGCTGGCGCACGATCTCGGAGAACAGCCGGGCCGGGACGACCGCGCTGCCCTCGCCGTCGGTGTCGGCCGGGACCCGCACCCGGATCGTGAGCTCGAGGTCGGTGCCCACCAGCTCCAGCGATCCGGGCGTCAGCGTCAGCCGCAGGCCCGACAGCACCGGCATCGCTCCGGTGCGCGAGGCCACGGCCCGCTGAGCGGTGGCCACGGCGTCGGCGAGGGTGTCACGCTCGCAACGAAACTTCACTCCGGCCTCCTACGAAGAACTATGAGATCTTCGTGTAGTCGTTGTAGGGCTTGTGGATTGGGGACCGGCCGCTGTTGGTGCAGGTCAGGACCCGAATCGTCATCCCCCGGTTCTCCACCGTTGTCCACACGTGGACGGTGGAGACGGGCGGGGTCGTGCAGTTCTCCCCAGATTCACGAGCGACTGTCCCCAGGGCTCCACAGCATTATCCACTGCTCCCGAGCCGTATGCGGGAGATCAGCTCGTTCACCTGGTCGAAGATGACGTGGCGCTCGGTCATCTGTTGCTTGATCTTGTCCACGGCGTACATCACCGTGGTGTGGTCGCGCCCCCCGAACGCCTCCGCGATCCGGGGGTAGCTCAGGTCGGTGAGCTCGCGCATCACGTACATGCCGGTCTGCCGGGCGGTGACGAGGGGCCGCCGGCGGCTCTTGCCGCAGATGTCGTCGACCGTCCAGCCGAACATCTTCGCGGTCTCGTCGAGGATCAGCTCGGGCGTGATGACCCGGGGTGTGGTGGGGGGAAGCAGGTCGGCGAGGACCTTCTGGGCGATCTCCTCCGAGAGCTCGGCCCGGTTGAGGCTCGAGTAGGCGGCGACCCGGATGAGGGCGCCCTCGAGCTCCCGGATGTTGTCGCTGATGTTGGTGGCGATGAAGGCGAGGACCTCCGGAGGGATGCCCCCGAGGTGCTCGGACTCGGCCTTCTTGCGGAGGATGGCGAGGCGGGTCTCGAACTCCGGCGGCTGGACGTCGGTGATGAGCCCCCACTCGAACCGGGTGCGGAGGCGGTCCTCCAGGCTGGCGATCGACTTCGGTGCCCGGTCGGACGAGATGACGATCTGCCCGCCCTCGCTGTGCAGCTGGTTGAACGTGTGGAAGAACTCCTCCTGGAGCTCCTGCGTGCGCTCGAGGAACTGGATGTCGTCGATCAGGAGGACGTCGAGGTCGCGGTAGCGCCGTTTGAAGCTCGGCATCTCCTTGGCCCGGATGGCGTCGACGAACTCGTTCATGAACGTCTCGGTGGACACGTACCGGACCCGCTTGTTGCGGAACACCGTGCGGACGTGGTGACCGATCGCGTGGAGGAGGTGGGTCTTGCCCAGACCGGCCGGGCCGTAGATGAACAGCGGGTTGTAGGACCGCCCGGGGCTCTCCGCGACGGAGAGCGCGGCCGCGTGCGCGAACCGGTTGGACGCGCCGATGACGAACTGGTCGAACGTGTACCGGGCGTTCAGCGTGCCCGACGCCCAGGTGGCGGCGCCCTTGTCGTCGGTGCCGTCGTGTGGCACGCCCCCCAACGGGTCGAGCTCGTGCTCGTCCACGACGACCATGACCGGGGGCGGCGCCAGCGCGAGGGACTCGCGGACCTTGGGTGCGGTCTCCACGAGCAGCTCGACGCGCACGGTGACCCCGGTGGAATCGCGAATGGCGTCGGTGAGCATCCCCGAGTAGCTGGAGCGGATGCGCTCGGCGGCGAGCGAACTGGGGACGCTCAGGAGGAGGGCGTCACCGTCGTAGCTGAGCGGGCGCACCCCGTGGAACCACGCGGCCCAGGTGGCCGGCGCGAGCTGGTCTCGGAGCGTCGCGGAACCCTGGTCCCAGATGTCCTCGGCCGTCAACGGTCACCATTCTTCTCGCGGCCACCTGTGAGCGGCCTCGCCTGGTAGAGCCCGCTCCGACGCGTCCGCCGTCCGGGTACAAGTTGTCCACAAGAGCGTCCACAGGTGTGGAGATCGTTCAGCAGTGGTGCACGTGTCGGCCGGGTGGAGCTGTCACACACCGGGGAAGCGCACCCGGCCGGCCGCCGCCGGGCGAACGCGCAACGTAGCACCGGCATCCTTGTGCGACAAGGGGTTGCGGGGGTTTCCCCAGACTGCGCTCCGCATTGCACGGTTCATCCCCGGGGTCGTACACTTGGCGGTTTCCGCCTCCCGCGCGGTCCCCGACCTCGGGCCGCGCGCGGCCGCCTCGAGGAGGCTCTTCGTTGAAGCGCACGTACCAACCGAACAATCGCAAGCGCGCCAAGACCCACGGGTTTCGACTCCGCATGCGGACCAAGGGAGGGCGTGCTGTGCTGCGGTCACGTCGTGCCCGCGGTCGCAAGCGCCTCTCGGCCTGATCTGGCGCGTTCGCGATCGTGCGACGTTCGAGGCCCTCGCGGGGGCCCGCCGGCAACGAGCCGGCCCCGTCTCGCTGCGCCACCTCTCCGACGGGTCCGACGACCCGCCGCGAGTGGCGTACGCCATCGGCCGCCGCTTCGGCAACGCGGTGGAGCGCAACCGGGCGCGCCGTCGGCTCCGCGCCGCGGTGGCGCTGGAGTCCGGTGAGCTCCGCCCCGGTGGTGTCTATCTGTTCGCGGCGGACCGGTCGGTCATGACGCTCCCCTTTCCCACGCTGCGCGCGCACGTGACCACTCTCCTACGCGCCGTCGGCGAGGAACCCCGATGACCGCCACCGCGCCGCTCACCCGCCCGAGCCCTCTCGCCCGACTCCTGATGCTCCCGATCCGCGCCTGGCGGCTGCTCAGCGTCCATCTCCCGCCCCGCTGCCGCTTCTACCCCTCGTGCTCCGAGTACGCGCTCGAGGCGCTCGCCGTCCACGGTGCCGGCCGCGGCGCCTGGCTGGCGGTGCGTCGCGTCGGTCGCTGCCACCCCTGGCACGATGGTGGGGTCGACCCGGTCCCGCGACCGAACACACGTTCCCCTCTGACCGCGCCGGACGGCGCGGCGGAAGAAGGCTGATCCGATGATCCTCGCCGCTGGCTCGCCGTTCGATCCCGTCTACAACTTCTTCGGGGCGATCCTGGCGTTCTTCTACAGCATCATCCCGAACCTCGGGGTGGCCATCATCCTGCTCACCATCCTGGTGATGCTGGTGATGTTCCCGCTGACCGCCAAGCAGGCCAAGTCGATGATGGCCATGCAGCGGGCGCAGCCGGAGATCAAGAAGCTGCAGGCGAAGTACAAGAACGACCGCGCCAAGCTCAACGAAGAGATGATGGCGTTCTACAAGGACAACAAGATCAACCCGCTCGCGGGTTGTCTGCCGCTCGTGGTCCAGCTGCCGATCTTCCTCGCGCTCTTCCGGGTGATGCGCGACCCGTACAAGCACATCCCGAAGGCGTCGGACCTGTACGCCGCCTTCTGCACCGGTCCCAAGGGCCACCTCTACACGAACCAGTGCAACCTGCCGAAGCTCGGCCTGCCCAACCCGCAGGAATTCCTGGGGATGAACCTGTCGCAGCACGCGACCGCGGTCACCGGCGGGTTCCTCGACGCGCTCCCCTACTTCATCCTCGTCGGCCTCGTGGTCGTGACCGGCTTCGCCCAGGCTCGCCAGAGCCGGCGCAACGCGCCGAACATGAACTCGCAGATGGCGATCATCACGTCGATCCTGCCGATCGGCTTCGGTCTGTTCTCGCTGCAGTTCCCGGCCGGTCTGGTCCTCTACTTCCTGGTGAGCAACCTCTGGCGCCTGGGCCAGCAGGAGCTCATCATGCGGAAGATCACGCGACCAGGACAGGCCGCCATCGCGTCGTCCGCCACCAAGGACGACGCGATCGAGGTGGAGGCCGCCGATACCGACACGTCCGCGTTCCCGCGCGCCGCGGGCGGGTTGCGCAAGCTCTTCCAGCTGCCCGCGGCCAGCAATGGTGGCGCCGATGCCGGCGCACCCAACGGTGCCAACGGGGCCAACGGCGCGCCCAAGCCGACCGCCAACCGCCCGGCCGGGAAGCAGACCGGTGCCGCGGGGAAGAACGCCCCTACCAAGGGGGCGCCGGCCAAGGGTGCGACGAAGGGCACCGCCGCCAAGGGCGGGACCGCGTCGGGGGCCGGCGCGTCGGCCGGCGCGTCCAGCGGGAGCTCGCGCCGTCGCAACAACAAGAAGCGCAAGCGACGCTGACGCCGTCGCGTCGATCAATCCGACCAGAGGCGGCGAGCACGTGCCGCCGGAACATCAAGAGAGAGCGATCACCATGGAGTGGGTGGAGACGACCGGGCGCACCATCGCCGAGGCGCTGGATGCTGCGCTCGACGAGCTGGGTGTCGACGAGGACGACGTCGAATACGAGGTGCTGGAGCAACCGAAGAGCGGCTTCCTGGGGCGACTCGGGAGCAGCGAGGGACGGATCCGGGCGCGGGTGAAGCCGATCTCGCGGGAGAAGCCGGGAGAGCGCCAGCGACGCCGCGGCGGCCGGGGCCCGAACACGCGGCCCCGAGGCGGCAACGGCAGCGGCGGCAACAACCGCGGCAACGGCGGCACGTCGGCCGCACCGGTCGACGCCGGGCGCAACGGCGGCGCATCGTCGGAAGGCGGCTCGTCGAGCCGCCGGCGGCGCGGGGGCCGATCCGGTGGCGACGACGCCGGCCGCCGTGGTGAGAGTCGACCGGCAGCCGGCAACGACGCCGGCGGCAGGCGCAACGACCAGCAGCAGGGGAGCACCGTGGACACCATCGAGGACGTACCGATCGAAGAGCAGGCGGCCGCGGCCGAGAAGTTCACCCAGGGGCTGGTCGACACCTTCGACCTCGGCGCCCGGGCGAAGAGCGTGATCGACGAGGACGTCGTCGTGGTCGAGGTCACGGGCGACAACCTCGGGCTGCTCGTCGGGCCGAAGGGCGCGACGCTGCACGCGATCGAAGAGCTCGTCCGCACCGTCGTGCAGCGCCAGACCGACGGCCACGGCGTGCGCATCCACGTCGACGTCGCCGGCTACCGGGCCAAGCGTCGGGCGGCGCTGGAGGAGTTCACCCGCTCCCTGGCCGAGAAGGTGCTCGAGACCGGCAAGCCCCAGGCACTGGAGCCGATGTCGGCCAGCGACCGCAAGGTCGTCCACGACACCGCGGCGGAGATCGACGGGATCGCCACCGAGTCGGAGGGCGAAGACCCCCGCCGGCGCGTCGTGCTGCGACCCGCCTGACCCTGCTCCCTCGGGCCGGCTCGATGGTCGAACCCCGACCGGAGCCGGAGGCCCCAGCGGATGAGCTGCCGCTCGTCCTCGAGGAGGCCCGGGAGCTCGGGTTCCTGGGTCCCGGCCCCAGCGAGGGTCAGCTCCGCCACGCGGTCGAGCTGGCGCAGGTGATCGGACCGTTCGCCGGCCACTTCCTCGACCTCGGTAGCGGCGGGGGTCTCCCCGGACTCGTGCTCGCGTTCGAGCTCCCGGAGGCCACCGGGTGCCTGCTCGACGCGCAGCAGCGCCGCTGTGTGTTCCTCGAGCTGGCGATCACGCGGCTACGTCTCGGTCGCCGCATGACTGTCGCGTGCGGTCGGGCCGAGACACTCGCCCGGGATCCGGCGCTCCGGTACGGATTCGACCTGGTGGTGGCCCGATCGTTCGCCTCGCCGCCGGTCACGGCCGAATGCGCGGCCGGATTCCTGCGCCCCGGGGGGAGGCTGGTGGTGACGGAGCCGCCCGAGGCCGAGTCCTCGGCCCGGCGCTGGCCCGCCGACGGCCTCGCCCTCCTGGGCTTGGGCCCGGCCCGGCGCATACGCAGCGGCGAGACCGCGGCGGTGGAGGTATGGGCCGGGGAGCCGGTCGGCGATCGCTACCCGCGCCGGGAAGGCATCCCGGCAAAGCGCCCCCTCTGGTAGCCGAGGGAGTACTGTTTCACGTGGAACAGTCTCGCCCCGAGGTCGAGACTTTCTCACTGTTTCACGTGGAACACCCTTGACCCGCGGTGCAGCGTGGTTGAGGATGAGCACTCGGCTCGAAGCTTGCTGGGATGGTCCATGACGGAAGAATTTGGCGACTCCCGCCCGCGTCGGCGCCTGTTCGGACGTCGTCGGCCCGACGAAGAAGTGGTCGAACCGCCTCCTCCCGTGAACCCCGGAGGCAGCCCGGATGCGCCGGCCCAGCCATCGGGCGCGCCGACCCTGACCTCCACCGATGGACCGGACTCGCGGCCTGCGCCGGCGAGCGAGCGACCGTCGGTGCCGATCGACCCGGAAGAGAGGCCCATGGATTCGTCGACGGGATCGAGCGGTCAGGAAACTCCGGTCCGGGCGTCCGCGGCCCAGCCCGAATGGCCGCCCCCGCCGACCCCGGCGGCTCGCCCGCCGGCCGCCACCCCGCCGGTCCCGGCCCCCTCGGTCCCGTCGTCTCCCGCGTCGGCGCCGACACCCTCGACGCCCACGCCGGAGTCCCGGCCGGCCCGGTCTCACTCGTCGACCGCGGCGGCCGCCGACCCGGCTCCGGCGCCGACCCCGTCGGCCGCGCCGACCGCTGCGGCTCCATCGACCCCGGTCGCCCGTGAGCCCGAACCCCCGAGATCGGTGGGCACCGACGCTCCACCCACGGCCGCGCCCGAGACCGAACGACCCGACCTCCCCGGTGCCGCCGCGCTGCCCGAACCCACCACCGACGCCGGCACCCCCGACGAGCCCGTCGACACCCCGCTCGAGCTCCCTCGGATCATCGCCATCGCCAACCAGAAGGGTGGCGTGGGCAAGACCACGACCGCGGTGAACCTGGGTGCCGCGCTGGCCGAGTCCGGGCTGCGGGTCCTCGTGGTCGACCTCGATCCCCAGGGGAACGCGTCGACCGGGCTGGGCATCAACCCGCGCGACGTGAACACCTCGATCTACGACGTCCTCATGCAGGACACCCCGGCGCTCGACGCGGTCGAGCCGACCAGCCTCAAGAACCTGTTCGTGATCCCGGCGACCCTCGACCTCGCCGGCGCCGAGATCGAGCTCGTCCCCGCGTTCAGTCGCGAGCTCAAGCTCAAGCGGGCGCTCGACTCGGTCCGGACCGAGTACGACGTCGTGCTCATCGACTGCCCGCCGTCGCTCGGCCTCCTGACCGTGAACGGCCTGGCCGCGGCGGACGACGTCATCGTGCCGATCCAGTGCGAGTACTACGCCCTCGAGGGCCTCGGGCAGCTGCTCCGGAACGTGGCGCTGGTCCGCTCGAGCCTTAACGCCTCGCTCGACGTCCGCGGGATCATCCTCACGATGTACGACGCCCGGACCCGCCTGGCCGAGCAGGTCGAGACCGAGGTGCGCGAGCACTTCGGGGCGAAGGTCTACAAGACCGTGGTGCCGAGGACGGTGCGCCTGGCGGAGGCGCCGTCGTTCGGGCAACCGGTGATCGTGTTCGACTCCACGTCGCGCGGTGCGTCGGCGTATCGGAACCTGGCGAAAGAGGTGAGTGGTGGCGCGACGCGGCGGACTGGGTAAGGGACTCGGAGCCCTCATCCCCCCGGGCGGAACCGAGGGGGCGGCAGCCGAGGTGGGCGGCCTCGACGAGCTCCCGCTGGCCTCGATCAAGCCGAACCGGTTCCAACCGCGGGACCACTTCGACGAGGAGGCCCTCGGGCTCCTCGCCGATTCGATCCGCGAGGTCGGTGTGCTCCAGCCCGTCCTCGTGCGTCCCGCCGGCGACGACGAGTACGAGCTCATCGCCGGCGAGCGGCGCTGGCGCGCCGCCCGGCGCGTCGGCCTGCAGACGATTCCCGCGCTGGTCCGGGAGACCGGCGACGCCGCCGCGCTCGAGCAGGCGTTGGTCGAGAACGTCCACCGCGACAACCTCAACCCGCTCGAGGAGGCCGCCGCCTACCAGCAGCTCATCGAGGACTTCGGGCTCACCCACGACGAGGTCGCGTCCCGGGTCGGCCGCAGTCGCGCCACGATCACGAACACGCTCCGGCTCATGCAGCTCCCGCCTGCGATCCAGAAGTCGCTGCAGCAGGGCACCCTCTCGATGGGCCATGCCCGTGCCCTGCTCGGCACCCCGGACCGATCGTTCCAGGAGCTCCTGGCGAAGCGCGTCGTCGACGAGGACCTCTCCGTGCGGGCGGTGGAAGACGCGGTCCGTCAGCACCAGGCCGAGGACGAGGCCGGCGCGCCCGACGACGGCAGCGCGGCATCGAACGGCTCGACGGGCCGCCGGCGCCTGCGCCCGCCCGGTCTGCTCGAGCTCGAGGAGCTGCTCGGCGACCACCTCGAGACCCGGGTCAAGATCTCGATGGGCAGCGCACGGGGCAAGGTGGTGGTCGAGTTCTCGACCCTCGAGGACCTCGAGCGGATCTACCGGCTGATGACCGACGGCGGGGCAGGCCGGCCCGCGGCGGCGAACACCGCCGGCGCCTCCGGCTGAGCTGCTTGCGCGCGCAAGGAATTTAGGCGGTCGGGTCGCCGGGCTCGGTGGCGGGGGGCTGCTCGACCCCGCGCCGGACGCCGCGCACCACGGCGCGGGCCACCTCGGGCCCGCGCAGCACGAGCTCCCGCATCGCGTCGACGTCGCCCTGTGCCACCGGCTCGCAGATCACCGCGGCCATGCGCGTCTCCCGGAGCACCGCGTAGGTCCGGCCGGCGACGCACGGCTCGCCCCCGAGGATGGGTGCGAGCTCGCGGCTCACCGCGTCGGCGACCGCGAACCCGGCCTCGGACCGGAACCGGCCGGACTCGTAGTAGCTGCACCGGCAGCCGGGCGCGTCACCGGCGCGGAAGGCGAGGAAGAGGTGGGCGGTGTACCGGTTGGCCTCCGCCGCCAGGATCGGATCGGTGGCGCCGGTGGCGTCGAGCGCGGCGCCGGCACCGAGCTCGTCGAGCTCGCGGACCACCGTCCGCGCCAGGGTCTCGAACCCAGGCGCGGCGGCGACGAACACGCGCCGGCCCGAGAGGCGGTGGGGACCGCGGCGGAGCAGCTCGCGCTCGCGCACGCTGGCGACCGACCCCTCGGCCAGGGTCCCGACCCGGTCGAGCACGGCGATCGTCGACGCGCCACAGATGCCGTCGGTGGGGAGGTCCATGTTGCGCTGGAACTCGACCAGCGCGCGCGTCGTGTCGTCGCCCAGGATGCCGTCCTCGCGGCCGGCGTCGAACCCGAGGCCGTTCAGCCGGCGCTGCAACTCGGTGACGTCGTCGCCGCGCAGCATGGGACGGGTCCGGTAGAGGAGTCGGTCGCCGAGGCGCCAGCCGCTCTCCACCACCGCGGCCCAGGTCTGGGGACCGCAGATGCCGTCGACCCGCAGTCCGCGGCTCTCCTGGAAGGCGCGCACGGCGCGCTCGGTCTGGTCACCGAACGATCCGGCCTCGACGCGCGAGATCTCGTGACCCAGCGTGCCGAGCCGAACCTGGAGGTCACGCACCGCCTCGCCACGGCTTCCCGGCCGCAGCACGGCCGGGTCGCTCAAGCGATGAACTCGGCGAGGTCCTGGAGCAGCTGACCCTTGCCCTTGGCGCCGACCAGCCGCTTCACCTGCTGGCCGTCCTTGAACACGAGGAGGGTCGGGATGCTCATCACGTCGAACCGGCGGGCGGTGTCGGGGTTGTCGTCGACGTTGAGCTTGCCGATGACGAGCTTGCCGCGCTGCTCGGCGGCGATCTCCGCCAACGTCGGCGCGATCATCTTGCAGGGACCGCACCACTCGGCCCAGAAGTCGACGAGCACGGGCGTGTCGGAACCCGCGAGGGTCTCGTCGAAGGTCGCGTCGGAGAGGTTGAGGATGTCGTCGGCCACGGCGGGTCCTTTCCTGAGGTCGGCTGAGTCTACCGACCGGCAGTGGGCACCAACGCTCCGCGGTGCGCGGTCATTCCACCGCGACGGAGTCGGGTTTCGGTCAGTGCGGGCCGGCGTCGTACGCGGCGGCGGACGCCACCGCGGAGCCCGCGTGCGCGCGCTCGCCCAACCACCGCTCGGCCTCCATCGCGGCCATGCACCCGGAGCCGGCGGCAGTGATCGCCTGCCGGAAGACGTGGTCCTGCACGTCGCCGGCGGCGAACACGCCTTCGACGGACGTGCGGGTGGAGTTGGGCGACGTGACGATGTAGCCGTTCTTGTCGAGGTCGAGCTGATCACGGAACAGCGCGGTGTTCGGGTCGTGACCGATGGCGACGAACAGGCCCTGCACCTCCAGCTCCGACTCTTCCCCGGTGACGGTGTCGCGCAAGCGGATCGCGTCGACCGAGCCCTCGCCGACGACTTCGCTGACCTCGGAGTTCCACTTGAACTCGATCTTGGGGTTGGCGAGCGCGCGGTCCTGCATGATCTTCGATGCCCGCAGCTCGTCGCGCCGGTGCACGAGGGTGACGGTGGTGGCGAACTTCGTCAGGAAGATCGCCTCCTCGATCGCCGAGTCGCCGCCACCGACCACCGCGATGGGCTTCTCGCGGAAGAAGAAGCCGTCGCACGTGGCGCAGGTGCTGACGCCGTGCCCGAGCAGGCGCTGCTCGGCGGCCAGGCCCAGCATGCGGGCCGACGCGCCGGTGGTGATGATCATCGAACGGGCGCGGAACTCGCGCTCGCCGACCCACACGCCGAACGGCGCGCCCTCGGTGAGATCGACCCGGTCGGCGTCGGCGGTGACGAACTCGGCGCCGAACCGCTCCGCCTGCTCGCGGAACTTCATCATGAGCTCGGGCCCGAGGATGCCGTCGGGGAAGCCGGGGTAGTTCTCGACGTCGGTGGTGAGCATGAGCTGCCCACCCGCGCCGATGCCCTCGATGACGATCGGCTGGAGGTTGGCGCGCCCGGCGTAGACCGCAGCGGTCAGCCCCGCCGGCCCGGAGCCGACGATGACGAGCTCGTGGAGATCAGGCATTCGCGTCCTTGTTCCGCGGTGAGCGCAGTCTCCACACGAACGCCCCCGCGAGCACGAAGATTCCGCCCAGGATCACGTACGCCGCCCACACCTCTCCCGTGAGGACGACGAGCACCCGGAACAGCGCGATCGCCAGCATCAAGACCGCGGTCACCACGAAGAAGGCGACGAGCAGGCCGAAGACGACGGCCTTGGTGGCCGTCTGGGCCGGGACGACCGTCCTGTCGCGGACGAGGGCGACGACGTTCTCCAGGGTGTCGACCGCATCGGTTGTCCAGTCCGCCACGGCGCGCTCCCTTCCCCGCGGTTCCGTGAGTCTCGGGAGCGTACCCGGTGCGTGGACGCGAGATGCGGGTCACGCGAGTGGCCGCACCTCGCACGGGTCGGCCACCACGGCGTCGATCGATCGGGAGCCGTCGCCGCGGTCGGTCAGGACGACCAGCGCGCGGCGGCCGTCGAGCGTGCCCGATCCCACCGCGATGATCGTGCCCGCCGGAAGCTGGTCGCGACAGGCCGCCGTCGACAGCTCGTTCGACGGGGAGCCCGCCTCGCCGCCGTTCGAAGGGACCACGGCCGCCCGCCGCGGGTGCGCCAGCGCGGTACGGAGGCGCCGCAGGTTCGCAGGCACGTCGAGGTTGCCGAAGCCCCCCACGTCGATCGGCGACCTCGCGGCCCCGAGGGCGGGCGCTGCCTGCTGGGCCTGGTCGCGGCTCGGCCCCGGCTGCTTCCGTGCGTCGCTGAGCTGGGACTCGTTGCCGCTCTGCGCGGTGAAGACCGCGAGCGCACCGACGAGCACGACCACGATCACCGCCGCGGTCGCGATCCACCGCCACGCGCGCCGGGACCCGCCGGAGCTCGGCGCCTCCCGGGACGACGCCTGCATCGCGCCGGCGACCAGGCGCTTGCGGGTGAGCTCGTCGAGCGGCTCGGGTTCGAGCCACGTGGCGATGCGCTCGTCGCGCTGGTCGTCGGGACGGTCGTCAGCCATCGTCGTTCTGACGTACGGGGGAGGGGAGGCGGTTCCCGGTGCGAGGTCGCCCGGCCCCCTCGGGGTCCAGTCGTTCCACGAGGAGCGCGCGCCCCCGGGAGATGCGCGAGCGGACCGTCCCCGGTGGCACGTCGAGCACCTCGGCGATCTCGGCGTAGTCGAGGTCGCACAGGTCGCGCAGCACGACGGCGACCCGGAAGTCGTCGGGGAGCGCGCGCAACGCCGCGTCGACGTCGAGCCGCGCTCCGACCCGGTCCTCGACGCCGGGGCCGGGTGTGACGGGCTCGTGACCGTCGGGATGGGCGGGGACCGGCCGCCGCCGCCGGCGGCGCAGCTCGTCGAGCGCGGCGTTGGTCGCCACCCGGTAGCACCAGGTGCTGAACGCGGCCCGTCCATCGAAGCGATCGATGCCGCGCGCGATCGCGATCATCGCCTCCTGGGTGGCGTCGAGCGCGTCCTCCGGATGGCCGACGACGCGGCGGCACACGGCATGGATCCGGTCGACGTTGCGATCGAGGAGCACCTCCAGCGCCTGCCGATCGCCGCGGGAAGCGCGAGCGGCGAGGACGGAATCGCTCTCGTCACGCAACCCTCACCTCGCTCACGTCGACGTAGTGCTTCCCGTTCTGGCCCGCGGGCAGCTGAGTGAGCCAGAGCAGCACCGAGTTCGCCTTGATCCCGCCGAGGTCGAAGGTGTGCGTCGGGTCGAGGTCGGAGCCGTGCGCCCGCGCCTCGCCCCAGTCACCGAGCGTCTTGAGCTCCGACGGCGACTTGTCGGAGACGTAGATCGACGCGCCCCAGCCGTGCTGTTGGGTCTCGACGAAGACCTTGTTCACGTCGACGCCTTCGCTGAGCGCGAACGCCAGTCCCACGCCGTTCTTGGCGCCGTCCGGGAAGTTGTCGTACTGCTCGGTCGTCCAGCTCGTCGTCGGGTTGCCGTCGACGGCGTTGTTCACCAGGTCCGGGTTCTCGGTGCCGTCGCCGAGTGGATCGAACGCGGTCGGGGTGAGCACGACCTTGGAGGCGGCGGGTGGCGCCGGCCCCGCGCCGCCGTTGGCGCCGGTGGACGAGCCGCCGTCGCTGACCAGCACGTACGCGAGGACGCCACCGCCGATGGCGACGAGCACCACCAGGAGCGCCCAGAGCCACCCCAGCCGCCGGCGCCGCCGCGGGGGTGCGGCCGGGGGTGGAAGGGGCACGGGCTGCGGGCTGGTCGGCCCGGTGTGCGCCGGGGGTGGGGCCGGGCGAGGGGCCGGGCGGGCGGGGCCCACCGGGGCGGGCGCCACCGGGCTTGGGAGCGAGCCGGTGGGGTCGAGGCGGGCGCGGTCGAGGGCGTCGCGCACCGCGGCGGCCGACCCGAACCGGGCCTCGGGCTGCCGGGCGAGGCAGCGGTGGATCACGTCGTCGAGGGCCTGGGAGACCTCGGGGCGCTCGACGCGGATGGCGGGGGCCGACGTGGTGAGGCGGGCCATGGCGGTGGCGATGTCGGTGTCGCCGCCGAACGGCGGGTGCCCGACCAGCGACTCGAACATGAGCAGCCCCAGCGCGTAGACGTCGGTGCGGGGGTCGGTCGGGCGCCCGTTGACCTGCTCGGGTGCGAGGTACCGGGCGGTGCCCATCACCGTGCCCGTGCGGGTGAGGTCGTCGCCGCCCGCGGCCTTGGCGATGCCGAAGTCGGTGACCTTCACCGGGCCCGCGCGCGGGACGAGCACGTTGGCGGGCTTCACGTCGCGGTGCACGATCCCGGCGCGGTGCGCGGCGTCGAGCGCGTCGGCGACCTGCTTGCCGATGCGGATGACGTCGGCGACGTGGAGGCCGTTGTGCTCGTCGATCAGGTGGCGCAGCGTCGGGCCGTCGACCAGCTCCATGACGATGTACGCGATGCCCTCGTCGTCGCCGGTGTCGTAGGTGGAGACGATGTTGGGGTGGGAGAGCCGCGCCGCCGCGATCGCTTCGTGGCGGAAGCGGACGCGGGTGCCCTCGTCGGCGGCGAGGTCGGAGCGGAGGATCTTGACCGCCACACGGCGCGACAGCACGGGGTCGTCGGCCACCCACACCGTGGCCATGCCGCCGCGCGCGATCGGCGACACCAAGCGGTAGCGGCCGCCGAGCACGGTGCCGGGTGCGGTCAACTCCACGGCAGCATTGTTGCCGTCAGCGGACTACCTGGTAGGTCACGCCGATGACCCGAGGGCCGGCGTGGGTGCCGATGACCGGTCCGACGATGCCCGTGATGATGTCGTCGCGTGGAAACACCGGTTCGAGCAGCACGAGGAGCTCGTCGACATCGGGAGCATTCCC
>DATBBL010000371.1:0-4160 GCA_036271015.1 Acidimicrobiia bacterium | reverse complement strand
AAGACTCCCGCTACCTCGGCGACAAGCGGCACCAGGTCGTCTACGACCTCGACGTCGACGACGCCGAGGCGGAGGAGAAGGTGGCCGAGGTGATGGCGGCGGAGACGTTCCTCGCCTTCGGCCCTGACACCCTCGCCGAAGCGCGCAACCGCGGGTACCACCCCCACCGATCGGCGGGGCCCAGCGACCCCGACTGAGCCGGCGTCGTGCGAGCGAAGGTCAGGCGCCCGCGCCGGCGAGCGACGGGAGGGCCTCGACCGCGCCCTTGAGCCGCGCGGCGAAGGCCACGTCGGACAGCGCCGGGTGGCTCGCCCGCGCGGTGGGATCGGGCAGGCCGGCGAGCTCCACCCACGAGGTGCAGCCGCCGTAGTCGTCGGCCCAGTCGACCGTCACCGGCTCGTCCAGCCGGTGCACGCGCAGCGCCAGCACCCAGAGCGGGTCACGGTGCTTCCAGCCGAGGCGCGACGCGGCGTAGTCGGAGGTCCAGATCAGCTTCGACGCGATCGCGTCGAGCTCCTCCTCGCTGGTGACGGTCGCCACCTTCACGACGTCGGCCCAACCCTCGAGCGTGATGGGCTCGCCGACGGGTGCCGCATGGGCGAGATCGATCCAGTGCCGGTACGGCTCCTTCAGGAGCTCCGCCTTCTGGTGCTCGGCGGTGGGATAGAGCCACAGGCGGTTCGCCTGGACCGAGAAGTGGCGGCCGTCCTCACGCAGGCCGCCCTTGCGCACGTCGAGGATCTGTTCGCCCTCGAGCAGCGCGTGCACGATGACCGCCCATTCCTTGAGCGCCCAATTCCCGGCCGCGACGTCCATGTGTCCACAATAGGCGGGCGATGGACGACACGATCCTGTCCGGAGACCTGCGCCTGTCGGCCCACGTGGCCGTGCCCGCAACGCCGGGACCGACGCTCGGTCTGGTGCTCTGCCATGGTCTGCCGTACCCACCACGTGGTGCCGCGACCGTCGGCACGACGTATCCGGACCTCGCCGACCACATCGCGAACGAAGCCGGCTGGGTCGTGCTCACGTTCAACTTCCGCGGCACCGGGACGTCCGACGGCGACTTCTCGGCGCGGGGATGGCTCGAAGACCTGCGCAATGCAGTGCGCGTCGTGCACGCGCGCGACGACGTGCGCGGGGTGTGGGTCGCGGGCTTCGGTCACGGAGGGACGTTCGCGGTGTGCGAGGCCGCCGACGACCATCTCGTGCGCGGGGTGGCGATGCTGGCGTCGCCCAGCACGCTGCGCGACTGGGCGCGGGATCCCGGCCGGCTGCTCGTGCACACGCGGTCGATGGGCATGATCCGCAGCCCCGGGTTCCCGAGCGACGCGACCGGATGGGTCCGCGACATCGGTCGCATCGACGCGGTCAAGGCCGCGGCGCGCCTCGACCGGCGACCGCTGCTCGTGCTGCACGGCGTCGAGGACGTCGAGGTGCCGGTGGACGACGCCCGGGCGCTGGCCGACGCCGGCCGCCCCAATTCCGAGCTGCGGGTGGTGCAGGGCGCCGGGCACCGGCTCCGTCACGACCCCCGCGCCATCGCCACCCTCCTCGGGTGGCTCGCCCGGCAGGTGCCGAGCGGCACGCCGGTCGACGTCAGCCAGCCGTAGCCCGCGCCGCCGCCAGCACGTCGTCGAGGGTCCGAGCCAGGTCGAGAGCCGGCGACCACCCGGTGGCGGTGGTCAGCTTGGCCGCGTCGCCCACCATGACCGGCACGTCGACCGGTCGCACCAGCGTGCCGTCGGTGGCGAGACGCAGCGGGCGGTTCGCGCGCGCCACGAGCTCGGCCGCCAGGTCGCCGACTCTGACGCCGCGACCGGAGCAGACGTTGTAGGCCTCGCCCGGCGTGCCGCGGTCCACCAAGAGGGCGTAGGCACGCACGACGTCGCGCACGTCGCTGAAGTCGCGCACGGGATCGCCGTTGCCGAGCACGATTTCGTCGGCACCACTGCGCTCGGCGGCGGCGATGCGCGCGGCCAGTCCCGGGACCAGGAACGCGGACGGCTGTCCCGGTCCGGTGTGGTTGAACGCGCGTGCGCAGACGACGCCCAGCCCGTGCTCCCGGTGCGCCGCGAGCGCGACCTGCTCGGCCGCGGCCTTGGTCTCGCCGTAGGGCGTGATCGGGCGCAGGGCGGTCGACTCCCGTATCGGCAGCTCGTCGTCGTGGACCGCGCCGTACTGCTCGGCGCTGCCGACCACCAGCACGCGACCCACACCCGCGCGCACACAGGCGTCGACGACGGCCCGGGTACCGCCGACATTGACCCGCGCGAGCGCGTCGCCGGCGGCCCAGGACTCGCCGACGTGGCTGCGCGCCGCCAGGTGGTAGACGGCATCGGGTCGCTCGGCCGCGACCCGGGCCACGACCGCGTCGTGGTCGGTGACGTCGAGCGCACGTGCGCCGTCGAGATCGAGCTCGACGACCTCGTCGCCGCGTGCGGTGAGATGCGCAGCGAGGTGGCGACCGACGAACCCGCGGGCGCCGGTGATGGCCGCTCTCATGCGCCGGCGAGCTGGTGATAGAGCCGGGCGAGCTCATCGGACAACCGGTCCCAGGAGAAGCGGGCGAGCTGCGCGCGCCCGCGCGTGACGAGGGCCCGGCGCTGATCCGCATCGCGCACCGCGGTGAGCAGCGCCGCGGCGAGGGCGTCGACGTCGTCGGGGTCGACGAGGAGTGCGGCGTCACCGACGACCTCGGGGATCGCACCGCTCCGCGCCGCGACGACCGGCACGCCCGCGGCCATGGCCTCGAGCGGCGGGAACCCGAATCCCTCGTAGCGCGACGGGTAGGCGAGGGCGGCGGCACCGGCGAGCAGGTCCCGGCGCTGCGCGTCGGAGACGTATCCCAGACGCTGCACCCGACCCCGGTGGTGCGCGCGGGCCAGCGACTGGTCGAACGCGTCGACACCCCACCCCGCCGAGCCGGCGACGACGAGTGCGAGCTCGGGCTCGTCGTCTGCCGCGGCGTCGAACGCGCGCACGAGCACCGGCAGGTTCTTGCGGGGTTCGATGGTCCCCATGAAGAGCACGTAGGGATGGCTGCCGGCGAGGCGCCGCCCCGACGTCGCGTCCCCTCCCTGGGTGCCCGGCACTCCGGGGTAGACGCGCACGACGCGCTCGGGCGCCACCGCGAACCGGTCGGTGATCTCGCTCGCGACCATGTCACTCGTCGCATGGATCCACGCGCCCCGGGCGATGGCACGCTCGAGCAGCGTGGGGTACTGGAGCGCGTCAGCGGTGCAGAGCTCGGGGAACCGCACGAATCCGAGGTCGTAGACCGAGACGATCGACGGTGCCCGGGTCGGTGGCGCGACGTAGTTGGTCGCGTGCACCACGTCGACCGGGCCGGTCCACCGTTCGATGCGCGGATGCTCGACGCGCAGCCACGCCTGCCGCGCCACGCGGGCGGGGATCCGGGCGGTGGCGGTGCCGACGCCGGGCGGCACCGCGCCCTGCAGGTCGTGACGACCTCGCCAGGTGAGGGCGTACACGGTGACGTCCACGTCGGCGTGCGTCGCGAGGCCCGTGGTGAGGCCGGCGACGACCTCGCCGATGCCCGTGCGCGGCCCGAGCAGCGGGGTGCCGTCGATCGCGAGGCGGATCATGATCCGAAGGAATCAGATCTCGAGCGGCTCGTGCTCGATGGCCTCGACGAGGAGCGGCAGGCTGACGGGGCCCTGGCCCCTCACCTGCACCAGGAGGAAGATCAGCATCATCGTGGCGGCCGTCGCGCACCCCACGACGTACCCGAGCTCGGCCCGGAGGAAGAGGTCGTCGACCGTGGCCGAGCTGCCGAGCGCCATCACGCCGACGCAGAACACCAGCCCCACCGTCCACGCGATGAGGGCGCGGCCGTGACCGAGCAGGGCGATGAGCGCCTGGGCGAGGGTGAGGGCGAAGATGAACGCCGCGCTGCCGAGGAAGAGCAGGGTGAGGTCGCGGCTCCCGAGGTTGAACTTGTCGCCGAACAGGATCTCGCCGACGGTCGGCCCGATCGTGGCCCCGGCGACGACGCCGAGCGCGCCCACGCCCACCACGATCATGACCAGCTTCTTCAGGCCCGAACGGAAGTCGTCGTGCTTGCCCGCGCCGGACAGGGCGGCCAGCTTCGGCAGCAGCGCGGCCTGGATCGCCTGGAACAGGAGGATCGGGATGCG
>DATBBL010000370.1:0-3753 GCA_036271015.1 Acidimicrobiia bacterium | reverse complement strand
CGGAGGCCGGGACGCCGGAGCGGAATCGACCCGGAATGACGGAGATGCAGCGGAGGCGTGGCCGGAGGCCGGGACGCCGGAGCGGAATCGACCAAGAATGACGGAGATGCTCGAGGGCATCACGGTGCTGGACCTCGCGAGCGTGGGGCCGGCCGCGCGCGCGTCGCGCTGGCTCGCCGACTACGGCGCCACGGTGGTGAAGGTCGGGCCGGTGCCGAAGGACGAAGGCGTGCAGATCGTGCCGCCGTTCTACGCGTACAGCGCGCACCGCCGGCTCCGTCGCGCCCTCTTCGACATGAAGGCGCCGGAGGGGCGCGAGGCGTTCCTCCGTCTCGCCGAGCGGGCCGACGTGGTGATCGAGAGCTTCCGCCCCGGCGTGGTCGACCGACTCGGCATCGGTTGGGAGGCGACGTCGGCGCGCAACCCCCGCCTCGTCTACTGCGCGACCAGCGGCTTCGGGCAGACCGGTCCCCGCTCGCAGTGGGCGGCCCACGACCTCAACTACCTGGGCGTCGGCGGCTTCCTCCACTGCGGTGGGCGGGCCGCCGGCGGGCAACCTCCGGTCCCCGGGCTCACCGTCGCGGACAGCGCCGGTGGCGGGATGCACGCGGTGATGGCGATCCTGGCCGCGCTGGTGCGGCGCAGCACCACCGGCGAGGGCGCCTACCTCGACGTGTCGATCGCGGACGGCGTCCTCGGCCTCATGGCCCTCGCGGCCGACGAGTACCTCGCCACCGGCGAGGAGCCCGGGCCCCGGCACGGCCTGCTCACCGGCCGCTACGCCTGCTACGACACGTACCCGACGCGCGACGGCAACTGGCTCACGGTCGCGGCCATCGAGCCCCGGTTCTGGGCCAACCTGTGCGAGCAGCTCGGCCTCGAGCAGTGGGCGCCGCACCAGCACGACGACGCGGTGCAGGACCAGATCCGCGCCGACCTGCGCGAGGTGTTCCTGACCCGGGACCGCGACGAGTGGACGACGCGGTTGAGCGCAGCCGACACGTGCGTCGCACCGGTGCTGACCGTCCCCGAGACGGTCGACGACGAGCAGTTCGTCGCCCGCGGCGACTTCGTCGAGGCCCGCCACCACGAGCAGGGCACGTTCCGACAGGTGGGCCCGGTGTTCGCGGGGATGGCCCACCCGACCGAGCCCTACGAGGCCCGCGACGCGACCCTCACCGACACCGACGAGCTGCTCACCGGCGCGGGCCTGTCGGCGGACGAGCTGGCCAAGCTGCACGAGGCCGGGGTGATCGCGTGAGCGCCCTGCCCGCCGACGTCGAGGCGCTGATCGGCGAGCTGCGGTACGAGGAGGAGGGCGACTTCCCGGTCGAGCGCGGCTACTTCTGGACCAGCGCGGCGTCGGTCGAGAACGCCAACCCCCTCTTCTGGGACGACCAGGTGGCGGACGACATCACCGGCGGCCCGGTCGCGCCGCTCTCGCTCCTGTCGGCGTGGTTCCGCCCGCACCACTGGGCGCCCGGGCGCACGGTCGAGAAGCTGCCGCTGCAGATCCACTTCGACCTGAAGGCGCGCTTCGGGCTGCCCGAGGCGATCATGACCGAGAACGTCACCACCTTCCACGAGCCGGTGCGACCCGGCGACCGGATCACGAGCGCGCAGCGCCTCGTGTCGGTCAGCGAGGAGCAGACCCGCCGCCTCGGCACCGGGCGCTTCTGGGTGATCGACGTCGAGTACCGCAACCAGCGCGCCGAGCTGGTGGGCGTCGAGCGCTGGACCGGATTCGGCTATCGCCGCGACGACGCGTCCGAGGGCGGCGCGTGATCACCGTCGACAAGGTCTCGGTGGGCGACGTGCTGCCCGACCTCAGCTACGACGTCACGTCGACGACCGTCGTGCTCGGCGCCCTGGCCGCCCGCGACTGGCGCCCCATGCACCACGACTACCACTTCGCGGTCGAGCGCCAGGGCGTGCAGGACATCTTCCTCAACTCGCCGAACCAGGGCGCGTGGCTCGAGCGCTTCGTCACCGACTGGACCGGACCGACGGGACGGCTCGGCCGGCTGCGCTTCAAGATGCGGAAGCCGATCTTCCCCGGCGACACGATGGTGATCGAGGGCGTCGTGCGCGACGTGTCGGTCGACGCCGTGGGCTGCGGCTGGGTCGAGCTCGACCTCACGATCCGCGTCGGCGACGTGATCTGCACCGAGTCGGAGGCGAAGGTCGCGGTCCCGACCTCAGCCGACGACAACCCGTGGCGACGCCACGGCGACCGCTGGATGCCGTAAGAGCAGGGAGATGGAGCGGAGCCGGGCCCGGAGGGCGGGACGGCGTCGCGACATCGACCCGACGAGTAGGGAGAACGATGGATCTCGACTTCACACCCGAGCAGGAGATGCTCCGCGAGGCCGTGGCCGGGGTGTGCGCCCGGCACAGCGGCCTCGACGTGGTGCGCCAGATGGAGGACGACCCGATCGGGTACTCCGACAAGTTCTGGCAGCAGCTCGCCGAGCTCGGTCTGCTCGGCATGACGCTGCCCGAGGAGCACGGTGGCAGCGGCATGACCATGCTCGACGCGGTCGTCGTCTACACCGAGCTGGGGCGGGCGCTGGCGCCGTCGCCGCACTTCGTGAGCTCGGTGATGAGCGGGGGCGTGCTCGCCCGGGCCGGCTCCGACGCCCAGCGGGCGGAGTGGTTGCCCCGGATCTCGTCCGGCGAGGCGATCATCACGCCCGCGTGGCTCGAGCCGTCGGGCGGGTTCGGGCCCGACGGGGTGCAGTTGGCCGCGACCGCCGACGGTGACGGCTGGCGGCTCGACGGGGTGAAGCGCCACGTCGCGTTCGCCCGGGCCGCCGACCGGTTGCTCGTGCTCGCCCGGACCGTCGAGGGACCGACGCTGCTCCTCGTCGATCCGCAGGCCCCGGGCGTCACCCTCACCCAGCTGATGACGATCGCGTCCGACACCCAGTACCGCGTCGACTTCGACGGCGTGCAGGTCGGTGCCGACGCGCTGGTGGGCACCGCCGGCGACGCGTGGAGCACGTGGGATGCGGTCATGCACGACGGCATCATCCTGCTCGCGGCGCAGGCCGTCGGCGGCGCGCAGCACGCGCACGCCATCGCCACGCAGTACGCCAAGGACCGGTTCCAGTTCGACAAGCCGCTCGGCGCGTTCCAGTCGATCGCGCACTACCTGTCCGACGCGGTCACCGCGGTCGACGGCGCCGAGACGCTGGTGTGGGAGGCGGGCTGGGCCCGCAGTGAGGGGCACGACGTCAGCACGCTGGCGCCGATGGCCAAGCTGTTCGCCTGCCAGACGTTCCGCGACGTCACCGCGACCGCGCAGCAGATCTTCGGCGGCGTCGGCTTCACGTTGGAGTACGACATCCAGCTGTACTTCCGCCGGGCCAAGCAGCTGCAGATCTCGTGGTGGAACGACCGCTACCTCGAAGAGCTCATCGCGCAGCAGGTGCTCGACGCGCGTCAACCGGCAACGTCTCGCACTTGACGGTGGAATGACCCCCCGAACTCCGAGATGTTCGGAGGGGGGTCAGAGCTTGGTGTGGTCCCAGCTGGCGACGCGCACCGGGTGCACCTTGATGCCCACGCGCTTGTTCAGCATCATCTCGACGGCCGGGAGCATGTCGTCGCTGTAGGGACCGACGTGGCGCTCGAACAGCGACTTGCCCATCTCGAGCAGGCGGTCACGCTCCTCGAAGACCTCGGCGGTGCCGACGATCTGCACGCCGCGTAGCTCGTTGTAGGTGTCGCCGTCCTCGACCATGCAGGTGA
>DATBBL010000369.1:0-2465 GCA_036271015.1 Acidimicrobiia bacterium | reverse complement strand
GGACCGGGAAGGGGACGAGCCCGACCGGTGCGCCGTGCATCGCCGGCGACGTGATGAACTACTACGACGGCAACACGGTGACCGGGCTGTGGAACTACGCGCAACGGTTCGCGATGAGCGACAACTCGTTCGGGACGACGTTCGGTCCCTCGTCGCCGGGTGCCGTCAACCTCGTGTCGGGCAACACCGGCGGGGTCGACATGACCCACACCGTCAACAACCCGTCGGTCGCGACCGCCGCGGCTCCGAACGCCGATCTCACGCCCGACGGGAGCGGCGGGTTCTCGCTGACCAGCGATGCGCAGCCGTACTGGGACGACTGCTCGACGCGTGACGCAGTCGCCATGAGTGGCACCAACATCGGTGACGAGCTCAACGCCGCGCACGTGTCGTGGGGGTGGTTCGAAGGCGGCTTCCGGCCCTCGACCACCTTCACCGACGCGTTGGCCGCGACGTCCCACACCGGTCAGCCCACCGCCACCTTCGTGCCCGACGAGTTCAAAAACGCCGGGTTCCAGATTTCGGTGCCGCACTCGACCAACCAGGGCATCTGCGACGCGGTGCATCCCGTCGGCATCGAGGTCGGCGGAACGGGACAATACGGCTACAAGGACGACTACATCCCGCATCACGAGCCGTTCGAGTACTACGCCTCGACCGCGAATCCGCATCACCTGACGCTCGCGACCGACGCCGCGGGCAACGACACCCCTGCTGCCCTGGCATCGATCGGGACCGACACGCAGCACTACGTGGGCAACGTGCCGCAGTTCGACACGCCGAACCACCAGTACGACACGAGCGACTTCGACCAGCTCGTCGCCGCCATCGGGGACCACCGCGCGTCGCCCGACCTGTTGCCGGCGGTCAGCTTCTTGAAGGCACCGGGCTACCAGGACGGTCACGCCGCGTACTCGGACCCGCTGGACGAGCAACGCTTCGTCACCCAGGAGATCAACGCGCTGATGCGCACCCCCGATTGGCGCAGCACCGCCGTGATCGTCAGCTACGACGACTCCGACGGTTGGTACGACCACGCCTACAGCGGCGTCACCAACCCGTCGCAGTCGGTGGCCGACGCGCTCACCGGCACCGGCCAGTGCGGGACCGGAACGCCCCTCGCCGGCCAGCAGGGCCGGTGCGGCTACGGGCCCCGACTCCCGCTGCTCGTCGTGTCGCCGTGGGCGAAGCTCGACTACGTCGACCACACCCGCACCGATCAGTCGTCGATCATCCGCTTCGTCGAGGACAACTGGCACGTCGCCCGGATCCCCGGCAGCTTCGACGCCGTCGCCGGGCCGCTCGACAACCTCTTCGACTTCCGCGGCTTCTTCGGCTTTCCGATCAACGCCCTCCCGCTCCCCCTCAACCCGGCGACCGGCCAACACCTCTTCGGGTAGCGGGTCCGGCCGCTCCCGCGGACCTCGCTCAGCGTCGTCTCACCCGACGAGGTCGACACTGAAACGAGGCCGTCGACCATGACGCCGATGCACAGGATGAATCGAGGATCCGTCATGAGCGCGATGGAACTGCACGCACCACGACCCTCACTGGGCGAGCCGCTGCATCGGGTGCTCGACGAATTGCGGCCGGTGCTGCAGCGGGCGCTGACCCGGAGCTGGCCCGACGCGCCCTTGCGGCCGTCGCAGGCGCGGTTGCTACGGGTCGTTCGCCTGTGCCCCGGCATCTCGCCCGAGCGGGCCGCGGCGGAACTGCGCGAGGACTCGACCCGCGCCCGGGAGCTGATCGAAGAGCTGGTCGGCCTGGAGTTGCTCGACGCGCGTCGCTCGCGTGACGGCACCGAGCTCGAGCTGCGGCTCACCGATCGCGGGCGCGTGCGCACCGTGGCATGGCGGGACAAGCAGCATGAGGTGCTCGATCGCGCGCTCGAGACGCTCTCGGCCCACGAGCGCGCCTCGATCGCGCTGGCGTTGCCCGCACTGGAGCACCTCGCGCTCGCACTCTCCGACACCTGATCGTCGGGGCCGGCGCCCCGCGACGACCGCATCGGCGCCGCCGGCGATCGGACGCGCCGTCGATCGAGCGACGCCGCTGCCGCGACGTGAGCAACCGTCGCCGGTCACCGCGCGGAAAGGCGAGTAGCCTCTACCCCCGGCCAGGAGCTGAGGAAATGAACGAGCCTCCGAGTACTCATGTTGCAGTCGTGGCGAGCCGTCTTCACGCGCTTCGGCGCGTTGTTGCGCTCGGACGCCGCCGGGGTCCGAGCGGGGTTCTACGCGCTCCTGCTCAGCTCTGGCGGTGACCTGATCGCCGGGCTGACGCTCGGCTCGATCACCGGCACGCTCACCGCCCTCCCCGGTCTCCTCGTCCTCGTCCCCGCGGCCATCGGCATGCGGGGCAACGTGTTCGGTGCGCTCGGGAGTCGCCTGGGGACCGCGGTCCACACCGGCACGTTCCGCATGTCGGCCCGGCTCGACACGCTGGTGGGCCAGAACCTCGCCGCC
>DATBBL010000368.1:0-27646 GCA_036271015.1 Acidimicrobiia bacterium | reverse complement strand
GATGAAGCCGGCGTTGTGGAGCTGGGCGAGGAACGGCGTCAGCCCGGGCGGGACGATGGTGTTGAACACGACGTCGGCGCCCGAGCCCATGATGTCGGCCACGACCCGCTCGTAGTCCATGTGGTCGAGTGGGAAGTACTCCTCGCCGACGACGTCGCCGCCCTCGGCGCCGACGACTTCGTGGACCTTCTTGTTCAACGTGCGCGGCCAGATGTAGTCGGCCGACGGCATGTAGAAGCGCCGTGCGCCCGTCTCGCGCATCAACCACGGGAAGAAGGGTTCGATCTGCTGCGCCGGCACCGGGCCGGTGCAGAAGATCAACGGGTGGCATTCCTGTCCCTCGTACTGCTCGGGGTACAGGTAGAGCGTCTCCGCTCGGTCGACCACCGGTCCCTTGATCGCCTGGCGCGTCGAGCTGTAGATGCCGCCGACGACGACGTCGACGTCGATCTGCTCGACGAGCTTCGCGGCCACGACCTCCGCGACCGCGTCGTCGGTCGCGCTGTCCTCGACGAACAGCTCGACCGGACGGCCGAGGAGTCCACCGCGGGTGTTGATGTCTTCGACCACCATCTTCGCGACGTTGGCGTTGGCGACGCCCATGAAGGACAGTGCGCCGGTCTGGTCGGTGATCATGCCGACCCGAGCTGGTCGGTTCCCGGAACTCCTCATCGTCGTCCTCCTCACGCCTCGTAGGAGCCGACGAGGAGCGCAGCCTGCGGCCGGCCGAGGTGCCCGGCTTCCGCGAGGATGGGCGGGACGTCGGGGTCGGACACGAAGCTGGCCCAGCCCGCCTCGTCCCAGTCGAACAGGACCCAGACCCGGTTCTCCTCGGCGGGGTCGCGGAACACCGTCGAACCCTTGGAGCCGTGGAGCGCGCGCTTCTCGGCGCCCTTGGTGCCGAACACATCCAGGAAGCGGTCGACGTCCTCGACCAGCGTGGTTGCCAGGATCATGACATCCCCTCTCAGCAAGGATCACTGTGGATCTCTCGGTCCGCCGATCGGGTTCGATCGGCGTAGGGGTCATTCTCCGGACGGGCGCGCGCGACAGCATCGGTAGACCTACCCATTTCCTGGTCTCGTTCGGCCGTCAGCCGCCGGCGACGGCGACGACGCCGTGCTTGACGGCCCAGCGGGTCGCCGAGACGCGGCTCGACACGCCGATCTTCGTGTAGATGTGCTGGATGTGGTGCTCGGCGGTTCTCGAGGAGATGAACAGCTGGGTGGCGATCTCCCCGGCGGTGAGACCGTCGGCCATCAGGCGGAGGACCTCGAGCTCGCGCCGGCTCAAGCCCCCGGGTCGTGGCTGGCTCCTCGGTAGGCTTGCCTCGCGGCGCGCGAAGTCGAGCTGTTCACGGGCGTAGACGGCCGCCTGACCGAGATCGAGGTCCGCGCCCTCCGCGGTCAAGACGTCGGCGCGCTGCTCACCGAGCGTGCGGCGGACGCGATCGCCGAGCGCCCGGAGCTCGGGAACATGGTGGAAGGTCGTCGGCTCCTTCGAGAGCGCGCCGAGGATCACCAGTGCCGGGGCCGGACGATCGAGTCGTTCGAACAGCGCAGGCACGCTGGCCAGGGTGATCACGAGCTGCGGCACGTTGCCGGCGCGTTGGAACGCGCTCAGCGCCTCGGCGAACAACAGCAACGCAGTGTGAGGATCACCGTCGGTCGTGTGCAACCGTGCCGCGTCGCGAGCGAGGAAGCCTTCGAAGAAGTGGACGCGCTGCTCGCGCACGAAGGTGACGCCCTCGTCCCACGCCGCGAACGCGCGACGCACGTCGGCCTTGGAGAAGGCCATCCCCGCGATCCAGAGCGCATAGGAGATCCAGTAGGGGCTGCCGATTGATCTCGCCACCGCGACGGACTCCTCGGTGAGCGCCAGCGCCTCGTCGATCCGACCGCACGACTGCAGGCCGTCGACGTACGCGGCCAGCCCGTAGCCGCGCTCGCGGCCGTAGTCGCGCGCCACCGCGCCGGTGAGCTCGACGTAGCGCTCGAGATCACCGCAGTACACGCTGGCGAGCGCCTCCACGAACGACGCGTACCCGGGCTCGCACGCGTCGTAGCGGGGGTCCGTCTCCAACTCGGTCGCTCGATGCGCGTTCCCGCGCGCGGCCTCCGCCCGTCCGGCGAAGCACGCGAAGCCGGCGCCCGTGTACAGGCGCGGGAGGCGGGGGACATCGGCCGCCGATGCCGGCTCGAGCAGCTCCTCGGCCCAGCCGAGCGTCTCGAACAGCTGGACGGAGAACCCGATCAACGCGGCGTGCGCGGCGATGTCGGTGGCCACCGTGAGCTCGCGCCGAGCGCTCCACTGATAGCCGCCGCGCAGGTTGCCCAGCTCCGCCTCGACCCAGTCGACCGTGTCACGCCATCCGGGCCCGCTCCAGTGCTCCCAGCGCTCGGCCGCCTGTTGCGCGAAATGCCGGGCGTGCCGAGCGCGTGACGACTCGAGATCGCCGGCCTGGGCCAGACGGTCCTCGGCGAACTGACGGATGGTCTCGAACAGTCGGTACCGCGTGCGCGTGGCGGTGTGGTCCGCGACCACGAGGGACTTGCGGACCAGCGAATCGAGGTGGCGGAGCACGTCGACCTCGTCGGCGGCGTCCGTGACGGCGTACAGGCTCGCCAGGTCGAAGCCGCCGGCGAAGACCGAGGTCAGTCGGAGCAGGTCCTGCTCATCGTCGGTCAGCAGGTCGTAGGACCACTCCACGGCATGACCGAGGGTGAGGTGCCGTTCGGGCGCGGGGGTCGTCCGCTGCAAGAGCCGGAACCGATCCGCGAGCCGGTCCCGCACCTCGACCGCGCTCATGGCGGCCATGCGCGATGCCGCCAGCTCGATGCCGAGTGGGAGCCCGTCGAGGCTGGTGCAGATCTCGGTCACGGCATGTGCGGTCTCGGGTTCGCGCAATCCGAACTCGGGGCGGACGGCGCGGGCGCGCTCGACGAACAACATGACCGCATGGGAGATCGGGCCTCCCTCCAGCGCCAGGGGCGCGACGGCGAAGGGCGCCTCGCCGTCGGCACCCAACGGCTCGCGCGACGTCGCGACGACCGTGACGGTCCCGGACCGGTCCAGGATCCGCGCGACGGCCGAACCCGTCGCGGCCAAGACGTGCTCGCAATTGTCCATGACGAGGAGGAGCCGCAGACCTCGCAACGCCTCCGCCACCGTGTCGATGAGTGCCGCGCCGCCCTGGGGCGTGATGCCCAGGACGGTCGCGATGGCGGCGGGGACGGACGCGGGGTCGCTGATCGAGGCCAGCTCGACCAACCACACCCCGTCGACGAACTCACCCGCGAGCTCGGCGCCCACCTCGAGCGCCAGCCGCGTCTTCCCGACGCCGCCGACGCCGGTCAGCGTCACGAGCCGGTGCGAACGGGCGAGGTCCGCGACGTCGGCGACCATCTGCTCGCGCCCGACCAGTGAGCTCAATTGCTGCGGGAGGTTGCCGGCGAAGGGGTCGACGCTGCGGAGCACCGGAAACTCGGTGGCGAGACCGTCGGCGACGATCTGGTACACCGAGATCCGCCCGCGCATCCCGCGGAGACGATGCTCGCCGAGGGGTCGCAGCACCACACGGTCGCGCACCAATGCCTCCGTCGTGTCGGAGACGAGGACCTGACCGCCGTGGGCGAGCGACATCAGCCGTGCCGCACGGTTCACGTCGCTGCCGAAGTAGCTCCGCTCGCGTTCGATCGCCTCACCGGTGTGCAGTCCCATGCGCACGGCGAAGTCGACCGCGGTTTCGTCACGCAGCTGCTCCTGGCATTCGATGGCCGCGGCCGCGGCGTCGGCCGCGGTCGAGAACGCGGCGGAGAAGCCGTCGCCGCCGGTGGCGAAGACGTACCCCCCGTGTCGTTCGATGGCGCCGCGGACAATTCCGTCGTGGATCCGGAGCGCATCGGCCATGTCGGTCGGCGAGTCCTCCCACCGACGGCCGGAGCCCTCGACGTCGGTGAACAAGAAGGTCACCGTGCCCCCGGGGGGCTGGTGCGGCATGGCCCGAACGGTAACGCGGGTCCCCGCCGAGCGATCGAAGGTCCCGCTCGTCGTCGGCCGCAGGCCGAGTCAAGACCGCGTCGGCCCGATGGTCACGCGACGTGGAACACGCTCTCACCGCGCGGGGGCTCGTCGGTGACGCGAACGCGGTGGACGTGGGCGAACGCGGGGCCGTGCTCGCACCACGCCACGAGCGCGTCGACCGATGCCGGTGGACCCTCGAAGACCGCCTCGACCCGACCGTCGGGCAGGTTGCGCACCCTCCCGCCCACACCGGCAGCTTGGGCCCGCGCCGCGCAGGCGGCGCGGTAGCCCACGCCCTGCACCCGCCCTTCGACGACCACTCGCCTGCGGACCACGCAGCGGACGATACGCGTGCGGGCTCGCCGGGCGGACCAGCACGCGACCGTTTCCCACCACTGACCGTGGCCCAGCGTCACTTGTTCAAGGAGCAGCCGGACTGATCGGCGTGTTCTGGCCGGCCGCGACCCACCAGTCGCCGTCACGCTGCACGAGCACGTAGAGCGCCATCTCGGAGAACGGAGGCGCCGCGCCTTCGGTCGGTGCCACCGGAGTGTCTCCCTCGTCGAGCGCGGTACGACGTACGTGCACGATCACGATGCCGCGAGCCGGCGTGAGGTACTGCACGACCTCGAACCGAGACGACCGCCCGCCGACCCCGGTCCGCTTCAACCGGACATGGATCTCATGGAGCCGCGAGTACCCACAGACGGTTGCACCGAAGGGACTTCCCCACAGCACATCGCCACCGAGGCGCCGATCGGTGACATCTGGGTCGTGCGTGTCCCAACCAGTTTGGAGATCGCGCACGAGCAGATCGATCGCGTGCTCGGCTTCATGCGCCTCGGCACCGTCCAGGCCGAGCGTCGGGCGCGGCGTGTGGGACTTCCTTGCTTCCACATCGGTCATGATCGGCTCCGCTTCCGTCGCTGATTTCGAGAGGCCCGGGAGCGACGTCGCCACGCACCCAGTCGACCCGCGCCGAAGTCGGCACCCCTCCGATGAGGATGAAGAGCGCGTCGGCGTCGCGGTCTGGACTCACCTCGATCACGCTCGGCTCCCGATGGTCGATGACCAGCAGTTGGTCAGGGTGTCAGCACGACCTTTCCCGGAATGGGCTTGGTGGACTTGGCCATGAACGCCTCAGGGGCGTCCGAGAGCGGGTAGACGGCGCTGACCTCGGGGCGCAGCGTGCCGTCGTCGACGAGTCGAGAGATCTCGCGCAGCTGGGCGCCGCTCGGGTCCCGGACGAAGTCCACCGTTCGGATGTCGCGGCGATCGGTTGGCGGCGGGCCCATGATCGAGACCAGTGCTCCACCGGGCTTGACGATCGCCGCCGAACGCGCCAGGACCTCGCCGCCGATGATGTCGTAGACCAGGTCGACCGGGCCGACCTCGGCGTCCCAGCCGTCCTGCTCGACGTCGACGAACTCGTCGGCGCCCAGGTCCAGCACGCGTTGGCGCGCGTTGCCGCGACCGGTGCCGATGACGTGGGCGCCCGCCCAACGGGCGAGCGGTACCGCCATGGATCCGACACCGCCGGCGGCGCCGTGGATGACCACCGTCTGGCCTGACTCGAGATGGCCATGGTCGAACAGCGCCTGCCACGAAGTGAGCGCGGCCTGCGGGACGGCGGCCGCTTCGATGAAGTCGACCGTCGTCGGCTTCGGAGCCAAGCTGCTCACCTCGATGGCCACGTAGTCGGCGGCCCAGCCGTCGCGGTACCCGTCGATGAGGCCGTACACCTCATCGCCGACCGAGACGCCGGCGGCGCCGTAGCCGAGCTCGACCACGACCCCCGACCCCTCGTGGGCCGGGATCCGCCGGCCCCGGTCGTGTCCGGCGCGATCGGTCGACAGCGGCCACAGCAGCTCGGTCGGGGTGAAGCTGGCGGCGCGCACCTGCACCAGTGCGTCGCCGATCGCGGGCTGGGGATCGGGGGCGTCCTCGAAGACGAGGCCGTCGATTCCCTCGAAGCCTTTCGGTTCCTGGATGCGAACAGCCTTCATGAAGGCCTCCTTCACGATGGGGTGTCGCGACCGCTCGGTCGCTGCTCACCGACGGGGATCGGTGCCGTTCCTCCCCAAGTGACGGACGGGACACCGCCGAATCGACAGCACCCCGCGAAAACCTCGAGGACGCGCGTCACCGGGGTGAAACGCGACCGGAGGTGTACCCGACGTCGGTCATCGCCATGCGCGGTGCGCGCTCGCGCCACGGGCGGGACCGCGCGCACTGCGCGAGCCGTCGAAGCACGACATCGCGACCATGCAGCAACGGCGACGTCTCCGGCTTTGCCGCGCACGTCGCGTTCGCACGGATTGACCTCCTGGTGCGCTCCGTACGCTCCGTGCGGCCGACGCACGCAAATTTCCACGGCGCAGCTGTCACATTGCGCGCAGTTCATTCGTCTACCTCTCGGTACCTCAACGTGATCCCGCGTCGAGCACGTGCCCCAGAACCGATCGAGAAGGAGATCCGCATGGCCCCCATCATCGAAGCGCACGGGCTGACGAAGCGCTTCGGCGACGTTCGCGCACTCGATGGCCTCGACCTGGTCGCCGAATCAGGCCACGTCACCGCGCTGCTCGGACCGAACGGCGCCGGCAAGACGACCTTCGTGAGCGCGGTCGCCACGCTGTTGCGGCCCGACGGTGGGCAGATCCGCGTCGCCGGCATCGACGCCGCCGCCGAGCCCAAGCGCGTGCGCGAGATCATCGGTCTCGCCGGCCAGGACGCGTCGGTCGAGCCCGCCATGACCGGGATCGAGAACCTGCGCATGGTCGCCCGGCTCTTCGGGCTCGGTCGGTACGACGCCCGAGTCGCGGCCGCGGAGGTGCTCGAGCGCCTGGATCTCGTGGACGCCGGCGACCGCCTGGTGCGCAACTACTCCGGAGGCATGCGTCGCCGCCTCGACCTCGGTGCCAGCTTGGTCGGTCGCCCGCAGCTCCTGCTGCTCGACGAGCCGACCACCGGGCTCGACCCGCGTGGCCGCACGGACCTGTGGGCCGCGATCCGCAACCTGGTGGCCGAGGGCACCGACGTCCTGCTGACGACGCAGTACCTCGAGGAGGCCGACCAGCTGGCGCGGCACATCGTGATCATCGACCACGGACGCGTCATCTCGTCGGGAACCCCCGACGAGTTGAAGGACCGCGCCGGCCGCAACGTGATCGAGGTTCGGCCCCGGTCCGCCGGCGAGCTTCCCGCAGTCGAAGAGACGCTCGCACGCATCGGCTGCGAGCCGCCGAACACCGACATGGACACCCAGCGCGTCTCGGTGCGCGTCGAAGGCGGCGGGGAGCAGCTGCGCGATGTCGTTCGCCTGCTCGACGAGCGGGCCATCGCGGTCGACGACGTCGGCCTGCGCCGCCCCAGCCTCGACGAGGTGTTCCTCTCCGTGACGGGCAAGCACATCGACCCGTCCGACCCCGACTCCGACCCGCAGTCGGCCACCGCCGACGCTGCCTGACCCCGGGAGCTCCGATGACGACCACCGACCTCCGCCCCACTGACCTCACCGTCGAGCCGACGGACAGCCGCACGACCGGCGCCGGCTTCCTCACCGCGTCCCTCCAGAGCGCGAAGCGGACCATCCTCCAGTTCTTCCGCACGCCCCAGTTGCTCATGTTGGGAACCGTGCAGGGCGCCCTGTTCCTGTTCATGTTCCGCTACATCTTCGGCGGCGCCATCCATCCCGGTGGGGGAGTGGACTACGTCGACTTCCTGGTGCCGGGCTTCCTGGTGACCGGGATCCTGTGGCTGGGCATGCCGGCGAGCTCGGGCGTGGCCGAGGATGCGACGACGGGCGTGCACGACCGGCTCCGTTCCTTGCCGATCCCCCGATCGTCGGTGATGTTCGGGCGGTCGATCGCCGATACCGCGCTCACGCTGTGGGGCCTGTTCATCACCGGCATCCTGGCGTTCATCGTCGGGTTCCGCCTCCATGCCGATGCCGTCGACGTTCTCATCGCGGTCGCGCTGCTCGTCGTGGCGACCTACAGCTTCGTGTGGGTCTTCATCACGATCGGCTTGGTGTCCAGCAGCGCACAGGCCGCCAATGGCATGGCCACGCTGCTCGTGATCCCGGTCGCGTTCATCTCCGCCGCGTACGTTCCCGCCGGCTCCCTCCCGGGCTGGCTCCAACCGGTCGCCGACAACCAGCCGTTCACGGTCCTCAGCAATGCGCTGCGCCGGCTGACGATCGGAGGCACCGAGACCGCGGGCGCCGGTCACAGCACCACCTACTGGGTGATCCTGAGCCTCGTGTGGTGTGCGGGCATCTTCCTCGTCTTCAGCACGATTGCGGTGTCCCGGTTCTCACGTCGGCGCTGACGCGGCGGCGCGTAGTATCAGCTCCGTTGGTCGGCCTCCGTCGACATGTCGGGCTGCGCAAGATCCGAGGGCACCGATGGACAGTCCTCTCGTCGCACCGTTGAACCGCGTTCCGTACCACCTCGGGATCGCGACATCCGATCTCGACCGCGCATGCTCGCAGCTCGGGGACCTTCTCGGCGTGTCCTGGAGCCCGATCCGCACGGTGGAGGGCGAGCTGCCGACGATCGGCGCACACGCGGGGCCGACCAGGAGGATGCATTCGCTCGGCGGTCCGATGCGGCTCGAGCTGATCGAGGGCACCGCCGAGAGCGTGTGGGCGACCACCCGCATCGCCGAGTTGCACCACTACGCCTATTGGTCGGCGGACGTCGCCTCCGATGTGCAGGAGCTGGTCGCCGTGGGGTGGCGGGTCGAGATGAGCACCGTCGACGCCGAAGGGCGCCCCACCGTGTTCGCGTACCTCGTCAAGCCCGGACACATCCGCATCGAGCTCCTGGCCGACAGTCAGCGCCCGGCCTACGAGGACGTCGTGGGCGTCCGCGTCGCCACCGACGTCTCGGTGTCGATCGCGTGACCTGAGGAGGACGCCGTGGTCAGCCTGAAGGACTACCGCTGTGGCGCATCCGCGGCCGTCTCCGACATGCACCGGGCACGCCAGTTCTACGAAGGCGTGCTCGGGCTCGTGGCCGGCACCGACACGGGCGACAACGTCGGCTACCCGTGCGCGGGCGACACGCAGATCAACGTCTACCTGTCACCGAACGCGGGCACCGCGAAGTTCACCATCGCCGGCTTCGACGTCGACGACATCGAGACGGTCGTCGCGCAGCTCACTGATCAGGGTGTGACCTTCGAGCAGTACGACCAACCGCCGATCGTCACCGACGCTCAGGGCATCGCGCACTTCGAAGGCGACGCGAAGGTCGCGTACTTCAAGGACCCCGACGGCAACATCCTGTCCGTCGCGCAGGCGCCGAACACGACCGGCGCCCCGGCACTTGCCGCGTCCGACGTCGCGACGAGGCTCCCTGCGCAAGATCTGGATCGGGCGCGCCGCTGGTATTCAGAGAAGCTCGGGCTCGATCCCGTCGAAGAACGGCCCGGCGGGCTGCGCTACCGGTGCGGCAGCGCGTACTTCGTCGTGTTCCAGTCGATGGGCCACGCCTCGGGCGAGTCCACCCAGATGGCGTGGGAGGTCGACGACATCGAAGCCGTTGTCGGCGACCTCGAGTCGCGGGGCGTCGAGTTCGAAGCGGTCGATGCGCCCGGGATGAAGACCGTGAACGGCATCGCCGACATCGACGGGAACTACCCGTCGAAAGGCCGCGGCGAGCGCGGCGCCTGGTTCCGTGACAGCGAAGGCAACCTCCTCGGGATCGGCCAAGTGATCCGATGACCGATGGGGTCGACGGAGGTGAACGTCGCGATGTCGTCATCGTGGGCGCCGGAGTGGCCGGCGTGAGCTGCGCGCTCGAGTGTGTCGACATCCAACTCGACACCGCCGTGTTCGAGACGTACGGGCGCGCGGGCGGGCAGCTCGTCGACATCCCGCACGCGGTCCGCAACGTGGCGACCGGACACCCCCGTCGCGGTGCCGGCCTGCGTGACGCCCTCGAGGAGGCCGCGGTCATCCTCGGCGATCGCCTCCGCCTCGCACGCCCGGTCACGGGTGTCGACCTCGACGAGTGCAGGATCGACGTCGACGGGACGCGTGTCCACGCTCGCGCGCTGGTGATCGCCACCGGCACGGGCCATCAGGAGCTCCCCGCGGCACCGGACGGCGCGTTCGGCGGTGACGTCACCTACCTGGTGGAAGCGCGTCCGGATCACTTCGTCGGGCGTGACGTCGTGGTGATCGGGGGCGGTGACAGCGGCACCCTCGATGCCCTCGAGCTCGCGCGCGCCGGATCGATGGTGACGTTGGTCCATCGTTCGCAGGCGCTCACGGCACGTCAGGACATCGTCGAGCAGGTTCGGAAGGAGCCGGGCATCGAGGAGCTCGCCGGATGGGAGCTGGCGTCGCTGGAGGGTGGCGACCGCCTCGAGGCCGTGGTGCTGGTTCGGCCGGCCGATGGGCAGCGGCGGCGCGTCGAGGCGGGCGGCCTGGTCGTGAAGATCGCGCGCGTGCCCCGGACCGATCTCGTCCGGGGCCACGTGGAGCTCGACCGAGCGGGCGCCATCGTCGTCGACGCCGACTTGCAGACCTCCCGTGCCGGCGTGTTCGCCGCGGGCGACGTGGTCTCGGGTGCGTACGCGCGCATCGCCGCCGCGATGGGTCAAGGCTCGGTCGCCGCCCGGTCGGTCCTCCGTTACCTCCAAGGCCGACCGTGACGACCGCGCCGTCGACGAACGTTCCGGCCGTCGCGGACGTCGTCGCCGCGCTCCGGCGCGCGCCGGCCGGCTCGCCGCGACCGGCACCCGATCGCCTCATCGAGCTGCTGCTCGGGCTGCACGACAACAACGCGCGGCAGTGGGATCGTGAGGACGCGGCGCGCCGCGGGGACGCGGACGACCACGCGGTTGCCCGCGCCAAGCGTGACATCGACGCGCTGAACGCCGCCCGCCACGACTTCGTCGAGGCGATCGACGGTGCGCTCGCCGCCGTGATCGACCAATCACCGTCCGCGCCGCCCACCACCGAGAGTCCGGGGATGGTGTTCGATCGCCTGTCGGTGCTCGTGCTCCGGATCGCGTCGACGGAGGACGCCGCCCGTGGGGAAGCCGTCGAGCACGAGCGCTATGGGGCGCGGCTCCCCGTGCTGCACGCGCAACTTGCGTCCCTGCAGGCGGCGTTGGAGGCGCTCTTCGACGACGTGCGGGCCGGCCGCAAGCGGTTCGTGCCGTACCGGGGATTCAAGCTCTATGGGGGACCCGGGTCGCATGAAGGCGGTACCCCCCGCGATTGAAGCCGTAGAGGACCTGCTCGTCCTGCGCCGACGCGTGCGCGATCCCGAGCGACGCGCCGGCGATGGGCGGGCTCGTCGTGCGCAGGCTGCCGTCCGTCGTGTCGTAGGTGTAAACCTCGCCCCGGCGGCCGATGCCGCACAATGCCCCGGGCACCCTCACCGCGGCGACGCCACCGTTGCCCCAGGCCAGGTCCTCCGCGAAGCGACCGCGCACGACGACGCGGCCGTCGGCGGGGTCGAGTCCGGCAAACCCACCGCCGCGGAGCGCTTCCCAGTCGTAGTCGTCGACCGCCTGCGCCACTCGATCACAGCCGGCCGCCCACACCCGCGCGCCGTCCCAGAGGACGACCCTGGGTTCGAAGTCCACGTCCACCGTCCACCGCGGTCGGCCGACGCCCGCGGCGGCCGCGGGGGCCAGGCTCAGCTGCCCGTTGCCGCCGACGGCGATGAAGGCCGTCCCGCGGTCGTGAATCGCGGTGAGCGCGGTGACCATCCCGATCGTCTCCAGTTGCACGCTCGTCTCCAGCGGGTGCGCAGTGGCCTGCGTCGAGAGCCGCTCGCCGACGAGGAGGCCGGGAGCGCCGGCTTCGCGTGGGCGTGATCCGACCAGGCGATCGCTGAGCACGACCATGCGCTCGACGTCCGGAGCGAAGGTGCGCGTCCACATCGGGTCGACGCGACGCAGTGGTCCCGGGTGCCGGATGGCGTCCGACGAGAACGCGCGCACCATCCCGAGGTGGTTCAGCATCACCACGATGCCCAGGCTCGGCACCTCGGCGATCTCATGGACGTCGAGGTCGTATTGCGACGGCTCGTCGTCCGAGAAGAGGGACTCGTCGAACACCGCGCGTGGTGCGAAACGCTCGTCGGCGAACACGACGTTGCGACCGAGGTTGTTCCACGCCCACACGTCGCCGAGCGCCGCGACGCGGCCGATGCCGTGAGGTTGCGAGTTGTGGACGCGACTCTCCGGGTGCGCGTCGACCTCGATGATCACAGGACCTGCTCCAGTGCGCCCACGACGTCGCCGGGTTCGACGGCGTCGAGGCAGCGTCCCCCGACGGCGCAGGTCCGCGGCCGCCAGTGCAGCCCGCGCAGGTCGACCACGGCGTGGTAGGCGCGCTGCCGCTCGTCGGCGGTACACGCGTCGTCGCAGCGGGTACCGGTGACCACGCGCGCGTGCGCCCACGGGCGGAAGAACACCGCGGGAGTGCGGCAGATCGTCACCGTCGGGGTGCCTTGCTGGACCGCGAGATGCGTCAAGCCGGTGTCGATTCCGACGACTGCGGCGGCCGAGCCGAGCACATCGAGGGCATCGCCCGGCGACGGCGCGTGCGCGGGCGTGATGCCGAGCTTGCGCATCTCGGGTGCGATCTCGTCACGCGTGACCGCCCGCACGTCGAGTCCCAGGGCGCGCACGGAGTCCGCCACCGACTCCCAGGCGTCGACGGACCACTGCTTCGACGCTCCATCGCTCTCGGTGACCAGCAGGACCGAGGACCGGTACTCGGGACGAGGAGTCGCGGTCAGCGGGACCGGCCGGGTGAAATCGGCGTCGATGCCGAAGTCGGCGCAGATCCGACCCAGGATGTCGTTGATCGCGACGGAACCGACGGCGGCCTCGAACTCCGGCGATCCCCACCACCAGTCGCGTTGCAGCGGATGATCCCGGAGGTCGACGAAGTGACCGTGGTGACGGTCCCGGTCGAACGACTCCTCAGCCACCCACCCGGTCAGACCGGCGATGCGATCGGCGAGCCGGGACTGGACCTCGGAGCGCGCGACGAGCCAGGTCTCGCTGCCGTCGCGCCGACCGCGTGCGACCAGGGCCTGGATGGCAGGCAGCGAGACCACGAGGTCGCCGAGACCGAACGAGATGGGAGCCACAGAGATGCGACTCACGCGGGGGGTGCCTCCGAGATGTGTGGTCAGGGCCGGTCATACTCTGTGATGTCGTCGATCCGCAGCGTCGAGAACGCGCGGCGGCGCTCGGCGCACTTGTTGCAGTGTCCGCAGTGCCGTCCATCTCGCGGGTCGATGCAGGAGAACGTGCGCTCCAGCGCGAGACCGCGGCCCAGCTCCAGCACGTCCGACTTGGTCAGCTCGGCGAACGGCGCGATGACCTCGAGCGCGTGCCCCAGGCCCCGTTCCACGAGCGCCCCGAACTCGTCGAAGAACTCACGCGAGCTGTCCGGGAACGGGTTTCCCTTCAACGTGCCGAGCGCGATCGTGTGCACCCCGTGGAGCGCACACCAGACGCTGGGCTGCGCGAGCAGCAGCAGGTTCCGCCCCGGGAGATACACCGCCTCGTCGGGGGAGTGGTCGTCGGGCACCTCGGTGCCGGCGACGCTCCAGTGTGCGCCGTACACGGCTCCGATCGGAGCATCCAACACGACCAGCGGCTCGGGCGCCGGGCTCGTCAACGTGTCGAGGAAGCCGCGAAGATGCGCCTCCTCGGTCGGCTCCCACGCCAGGCCGAAGCGCAGGTAGATCGGATGGACCGGCCGACCCTGGCGCAGGAGCTCGGCGACGAGGATCGCACTGTCGAGACCTCCACTCGCCAGCACCGCGACGCGGTCGTTGGTGCCTCGCACCGGGGAGGGCGTCTCGCTCACGGTTCGCCCCGGTACACACAACCCGACGTGCACGTCTCACGGACGATGACGTGCGACAGCTCCGGCAACGTGGGGTGGATGCGGTTCCAGATCCACCTCGCCAGCACCTCGCTTGTGGGGTTGTCGAGGCCCCCGACGTCGTTCAGGTAGTAGTGGTCGAGCTCGTCGATCACCGGCCGCATCGCGCACGTGATGTCGGCGAAGTCGCGGACCCATCCACTGTCGTCGCCGACGGGTCCGACGATGTGCACCGACACGTTGAACGAATGACCGTGGAGACGCGCACATTTGTGGCCAGGCGGAACATTGGGGAGGCGATGCGCCGCCTCGAAGGTGAACTCCTTGAAGATCTCCACGGTCACCGTCCACGTCGTAGTGGCGGCGCGTTCCACGGGGTCACGCGCGTCGACGTTCCCACGCTATCCCGGCAGCAAGTGGCCCGCCTCGACGATGCGGCGTCGGTCATAGCGGGGCGCCATGTCGAGGATGAGACGGTCTGGCCCGATCGTGGCGAGACCGGTGCGAGCAGGTGAGTCGGCGGCGAGCCACCGCTCGTCGAACGCGGTGTGGACCGTCACCAGGAACCGGTCCGGATCGCGGCCCGAGCGCGCGTGCGCGTCGCGCGCGATCTCGACGAGCTCTCGGAGGCGCGGGTGCGTTGCGCTCGTGTTGAACCCATCGCCGACGCGTCCGGCGAGCTCGGCCATCTTCGGGCCCAGGACACCGATCACGAACGGCGGCGGGGGCTCCGGCGCCAGGAAGCCGGGCCTCTGCCAGAGCCGTCGCACCTCTTCGACGCACCGCTCGACCTGGGCGCGGCGGACCCGATCCGGGTCGACGTTCCGCCCGACCGCCTCCTGCTCGCGTGCGTACGTCGTGCCCGGCCCCGCGCCGGCCCCGAGCCCGAGCAGCAGCCGCCCGCCCGAGACTTCCTGCAGTGTCGCCGCCATCGTCGCCAGCACACCGGGGTGGCGATTCTGCACGTTCAAGACGAGCGGACCGAGCATGACCCCGGGCACGGCCACCGCGAGCGCACTCAGCACCGTCCAACACTCGAGGACGGACGGAGCGTCGTACACGCGCCCGTCGAGATGGTCATAGGTCCAGACTCCGGCGAACCCTGCGTCGACCGCGGCCGCGGCCGCGTCGCGCACCTCGGTCCAACGCGCGCCGAATGGATCGAGGAGAAGGTCGAACTGCATGTCGCCTACGGTGCCCGCTCCCCGTGACCGCCGACAACTCCACGGCCAGGCACGCCGCGACAACGGACGGAGGCCTTCGGACTGCTACCTTCACGACCGACGCGGGCGGCGCGCGGAGGCTCGATGATGTGGAGGCTGGCCATCGGCATCGCGTGCGCAGTGACGCTCGCGGGCTGCTCGGGGTCGGGATCCCCGCAGTCGCGGCCGGCAACCGGACCGGGTGGCGCCAACGACTCGTCGACGACGCCGACCACCGAGCCCGGCGTGGCGGTGATCGACACCTGCCGCTTGATGACCGCCGGCGATGCCTCACTCCTGCTGGGACATCCCGTCACGCACGGGACGCCGGGAAGCACCAAGGCGGGCACCTGCAAATTCGTGGCGTCCGACGACCCGTCGACGAATGCCGAGATCGAAGGCAAGATCGACTTCTCTCCGGCGTCCGCACAGGCCGAGTACCCGACGTGGGTGCAGTCGATCGTCAACGCTCCGGGCTTCGCCACCGTTCCGCTGTCGGGCTTCGCCGACGAGGCGACGGTCGTGCACTCGTCGGCGTTCGACGCGATCTTGTTCCGACGCGGCAAGGTGCTCGTGCGCATCGGAGTGTCGCCCCAGGCGAGTGACGATGCGTTGCGAGCCGTCGCGACCGCGGTGCTCGGCCGGCTCGCCCAGCAACCGCGCTCAGGCTGAGCCGGTCGGAGCCACCGCCGGTGACCACGCGCCACGAATGAACAACGTGGGTGCGCCCGACCCGTCGGCGGGAACCGCGTACGTGTCCGTCGCACCGGAGCCCGACGATGCGCGGGGCACGCCGTAGAGCACCGTCGAGTTGTCGAGCCATTCCACCTGGTCATCGACATTGCGGGTCTCCGCCAGCTCGCGGTCGCGTCCGGTGCGGAGGTCGAGGACGTGGAGGCGCCACTTCACCGCCGTGAACTCGCCACCCACGCGCTTCTTGTACGCGACACGAGTCTGATCGGGCGAAAGGGACGGACATTCGGTGTCGTCGGCGATCGTGTGTGCCTGGCGTTGCTTCAGGTTGCCTTGAATCAGGTGGATCTCGGCGCCGACCGCGAGGGTGGCGTAGAACGTGTTGCTGTCGGCCGCGAACGTCACACCCCAGTAGTTGCGACTGATGGCGGTGACCGTCTGGCCGTCCTGCGTCACGTCGAAGCCTTCGAGGTCGCCCAGCACCGCGCCCGAGGAGGTGTCGACGAACAGCGTGCGCGTGGAGAAGTTGTCCGCCGCGTACGAGTCGCCGTACACGAACACGGTCATGGCGGCGTACTTCCCGTCGGGAGAGAGCCGCACCCGGCTGGGAAGACCCGGAAGTGGGAACTCGTGGACGACCCGGAACTGCGCGTCGAAGATCTCACCGCGGTACGTCGTCACGACGCCTTGCTCGGTGGTGAGGCACACGCCGACCCGGCGCGCCATCGCCACGCGATCGCACTGGAGCGGCGTGACGTAGCGCGGCCCCGCCGGCGCCGAGAGCGGGACGACCTCGACCTTGCCGTAGTTCGAGCCGAGCTCGGTGTTGCGGAAGACGACATGGGGTTCGGCCATGACCGCGGCGCGCGCCGCGTCGCTCCCGGCGGCGAGCGGCTCGGTCGGCTTGCCGTTGCGCGGATTGTTGCCCCGCGCGTACACGACGTAGGCGCCGCCGACGGCGACACAGACGACGACCAGGACGGTGAAGAGCGCGACCCTCACTCCCATGCGCGGGCCGAGACCGGCTTCCTCGGACTTCGGGGGGCGGCCGCTGCTCATCCATACCGCCGGGTGCGGACCTGCAGCCACCGCGCCGCGCCGACGATCATCACCGCGAGGGCGATCGCGAAGACCTTGACCGTGGTCGTCGGGCCCCACCAGCTCCACATCGCTCCGAACCCGAGTGAGGAGACGAACGCACTGATCGCCGCGGCCGACGTCAACACCGCAAGGCCCGAGGTTCGTTGCCCGCGCGGGATCGCCGTGCTCGCCATCGCGACCAGGACGCCATCGGTGCAGGCGTAGAACGCGCCGAGCAGCGCCAGGATGATCACGAGGTCGACGCCGTCCGGCGACGGCACCAGCAGGAGCAGGTAGACGCCGAACAGGAGCACGTACCCGCCGAGGAACACGCGCGACCGCCCGATTCGATCGGCCGCGCTCCCGAGCGGAACTGCGAGCACGAGATAGCTGATCGCGGTGCCCACGTAGAGCAGCGGGAAGTACTGCGTCTGGAACGAGCTGCTCTGTCGGAACGTGAGATAGATGAACGCGTCGGCCATGGTGAACAACCCGAACAGCGTCCCGACCGCGACGAGCGTCCGAAACGGCTCCTTGGCGACGAGCTTGATCGCGGCGGACCACGTGGCCACGGTCTGACGGGCCGAATCGTTGCGCTTGTTCCGCACGAAGAACACCAACACGCCGAGTCCGATCAACGCGACGAGGAACGAGACCACGAACACCGCGTCGTACCCGTTCGGCGCGGCGCGCAAGATGAGGAACGCCACGATCGGTCCCGCCACTGCGCCGGCCGTGTCGAAGGCACGATGCACCCCGAAGTTGGTGCCGAGACGCTCGGGCTCGGAGCTGAGCGAGATGAGCGCGTCGCGGGGTGCGCTCCGGACTCCCTTTCCGACCCGATCGGTGAACAGCGCGGCCGACGCCGGAATCGGTGCGTTGCGGGCGGCCAGCAGTCCGAGCTTGCACGCGGCCGAGAGTCCATACCCTGCGCCCGCGACCTCCTTGTACCGACGGCTGCGGTCGGCGATCACTCCGCCCGCGATCGTCATCAGGCCGGAGACCGCGAGGTAGATGCCGTTGAACAACCCGAACTGGAGCGGTGTGAAACGCAGCTGGAAGACGAGGTAGATCGCCAGCACCGAGTTGACCATCTCCGACGACACGTCGGTGAACATGCTGGTCAGACCGAGGTAGACGACGTTCGCGGGCACCCGACGGCGGCGCGTCGTCTGCTGGTCCGCACGGGGGGTCGACGGGGCGTCGAGCACGGCCGTCGGTCGCACCGACGGGTACATCACGCCGCCGCCATCCCGCGCTCCTGCGGCACTCCAACGGGTCGTCGATCGGTCATTCCTGCCTGATCCTCCGCCCGCAGGCCGTGGCCCCGAGAGCGTCCCAGGGGCCCCTTGGGGTTGTGAGACACCCAAGGGGCCCCTTCATGCCGTACCAGAGCGGTGGGGACGAGCGACAGATACCTCGCCCACCACTGCGCCCGGGCTCGCGACGAGGCCCCGGCCGGAGCCGGGGCCCGTCGGGAGCAGGTCCTCGGAGGGACCTCGCAGCTGGACCCTGAGTCGCTTCGCCTCCCCGTTGGGAAGGGAGGCGTGGGCCGCCTCGAAGGGAACGCCGCAGCCCCAACCTACGGAGCTTCACGCGGCCCCGAAACCACGGCGGCGCGAACACGAGGTGAACTCGGTGCCAACGGGCGCCCGGACCCTCCGTTCGCTGCGAGCACGTTCGGAGCAGCACGCCGCCGGTCGGTGCCCGTAGGGTCCTCGCATGACGTTGCACGACGCCGACCGTCACGATCTGATCCGCGTGTACGGCGCCCGGGTGAACAACCTCAAGGACGTGAGCGTCGAGCTCCCGAAGCGCCGGCTGACGGTCTTCACCGGCATCTCCGGCTCGGGCAAGAGCTCGCTGGTCTTCGGCACGATCGCGGCGGAGTCGCAGCGGCTGATCAACGAGACCTACAGCGCCTTCGTGCAAGGCTTCATGCCGACCCTGGCCCGGCCCGATGTCGACGTCATGGACGGGCTGACCACCGCGATCCTCGTCGACCAGGAGCGGATGGGTGCCAACGCGCGCTCGACGGTCGGTACGGTCACCGATGCCAACGCAGTGTTGCGCATCCTCTTCAGTCGGCTCGGCACGCCGTACGTCGGCCCGCCGCCCGCGTTCTCGTTCAACACCGCGACGGTGAGCGGGGCCGGTTCGATCACGATCGAGAAGGGTGGAACGAAGACCAGGGAGAAGCGCTCGTTCACCCGGGCCGGCGGCATGTGTCCCCGTTGCGAGGGCATGGGATCGGTCACCGATTTCGACCTGTCTCAGCTGTACGACGACAGCAAGTCGCTCAACGAGGGAGCGCTCACGATCCCCGGCTACAGCATGGACGGGTGGTACGGCCGCATCTTCAGCGGCTGCGGCTTCTTCGACCCGGACAAGCCCATCCGCACGTTCGGCGAGACCGAGCTCCGGGACCTGCTGTACAAGGAGCCGACCAAGATCAAGGTCGACAACATCAACCTGACGTACGAGGGTCTGATCCCGAAGATCCAGAAGTCGATGCTGTCGAAGGACGTCGAGACCCTGCAGCCGCACATCCGGGCGTTCGTGGAGCGGGCGGTGACGTTCACCGAATGTCCCGACTGCGGCGGCAGCCGGCTCAACGAGGCCGCCCGGTCCTCGAAGATCGACGGGATCAACATCGCCGACGCCTGCGCGATGCAGATCAGCGACCTGGCCGACTGGGTGCACGGTCTGGACGAGCCGTCGGTGGCGCCGCTGCTCGTGTCGCTGGGCGAGATCCTGGACTCGTTCGCGGAGATCGGGCTGGGCTACCTCTCGCTCGACCGGCCCACGGGCACGCTCTCGGGCGGGGAGGCCCAGCGCACCAAGATGATCCGCCACCTCGGGTCGTCGCTCACCGATGTGACCTATGTGTTCGACGAGCCGACGGTCGGGCTGCACCCGCACGACATCGCCCGGATGAACGACACGCTGCGGCAGCTGCGCGACAAGGGCAACACCGTCCTGGTCGTGGAGCACAAGCCGGAGGCGATCGAGATCGCCGATCACGTCGTCGATCTCGGCCCCGGCGCGGGCCCGGGCGGGGGCGAGGTGGTGTTCGAGGGCACGGTCGACGGGCTGCGGGCCAGTGGCACCCTCACCGGTCGCCACCTCGACGACCGCGCCTCCCTCAAGGAAGCGGTGCGGGAGCCCACCGGAACGCTGGACGTGCGCAAGGCCGGCACCCACAACCTGCAGGACGTCGACGTCGACATCCCGCTCGGCGTGCTGGTGGTGGTCACCGGCGTGGCCGGGTCGGGCAAGAGCTCGCTGATCCACGGCTCGGTCTCGGGCCGGGACGGGGTGGTGGCGGTCGACCAGGCTGCGATCAAGGGCTCGCGCCGCAGCAACCCGGCGACGTACACCGGGCTGCTCGACCCGATCCGCAAGGCGTTCGCGAAGGCCAACGGCGTGAAGCCGGCCCTGTTCAGCGCCAACTCCGAGGGCGCCTGCCCCACCTGCAACGGCGCCGGCGTCATCTACACCGACCTGGCGATGATGGCCGGTGTCGCGACCGTCTGCGAAGAGTGTGGCGGGAAGCGCTTCCAGGCCGAGGTGCTCAAGTACACCTTCGGCGGCAAGGACATCAGCGAGGTGCTGGCGATGTCGGTGGCCGAGGCCGAGGAGTTCTTCGGCACCGGCGAGGCGCGCACACCCGCCGCGCACAAGATCCTCGACCGGCTCGCCGACGTCGGGCTCGGCTACCTCGGTCTCGGTCAGCCGCTCACGACCCTGTCCGGCGGCGAGCGCCAGCGGCTCAAGCTCGCCATCCACGTGGCCGAGAAGGGCGACGTCTACGTCCTCGACGAGCCGACCTCCGGTCTCCACCTCGCCGACGTCGAGCAGCTGCTCGGTCTGCTCGACCGGCTCGTGGACTCCGGCAAGTCGGTCATCGTCATCGAGCACCACCAGGCGGTCATGGCGCACGCCGACTGGATCATCGACCTCGGTCCCGGCGCCGGCCACGACGGCGGACGGATCGTCTTCGAGGGCACGCCCGCCGACCTCGTCGCGGCCTGCTCCACCCTTACCGGGGAGCACCTCGCGGCCTACGTGCGCACCTGACCGGGAGGACGCGCCGCCGCGCCGCCGCAGGCCCTGGAGGCCCGGAGGCCTGGATGGAGGCCGGGAGGCCAAGAGGAGGCGACGTGGCAGACTGGTGTCGTCGTCCTCAAGGTGGTTGCCCTGGTGCCGATCTTGTCCGGGAGACACTGGGCCCACGGGAGGTCATCATGCGACTCAACGTGAACCGGCGTCGGGCCCGCCGCCGCTCCCTGGCCGTCTGGACCGCTCGCTATCGTCTCGATCCCTCGCAGCCGTGGTGCAGCTGTCGCGTCCTGGACGTCTCCGAGACCGGCATCGGGCTCGAGCTCCACGGACCGGTGCCGCCCAACGGGGCCTCGCTCATCCTGGATCTGGAGCAGCGGGACCTCGAATTCCGCGCCGAACGCCAGTCGCGCCTCGACAAGCTCGGCTTCGCCGGCCTCGAGCTGGACAAGCGTGGATCGATCGGCGCCGAGCTCCCGGCCGTGGTGCGGCACTCGGTCGAGAGCACCGACGGCGTCCGGGTCGGCGCCGAGTTCACCCACCTCACTCCGCTCGAACGCTCGGTGCTCGCCCTGCTCCTCGAACGAGAAGCCCTGCTCGCGACCAGGTAGCTGCGCGGTGCACCCGCGCGCGGACGCCCGCGCGCACCGTCGGGAGTCCCCGTTCCGAGCACCGCTGCGTGACACGATTGGCGCAGCCCGCGAAGACCGTGCACATTCGAATCGCGGCGATCCGGTTCTCAGGGGGGCGTCATGGTCGAGACCGACCGCAGCAGCTCGGGGAGCAGCAACTCGAAGAAGCTCGGTGCGGGAGCGATCGCCTCGCTCACCGGAGTCGGGGCCTTGCTCATCTTCATCGTGCAGAACACCGAGGACGTCAAATTCGACTTCCTCTTCCTGAACTTCACCTGGCCGCTGTGGCTCTACACCATCGTCACCGCGTTGTTCGGGGCGCTGGTGTGGTTCGGGCTGGGCGTGATGCGGCGCCACCGACGCCGCGAGGAACGTCGCGACCGTCGCTGACGCACCACTGGGAGCACCGATCAGGCCTCGCGCAGCGCGGCCACGATCTCGTCGAACGGCGCATGGTCCGTGCTGTCGCGGTCGACGTGCTCGTAGCGGACCCGGTCGCCGGCGCCGATCACGAAGGTCGCCCCGATCTGCCGGACCCGCTTGCCCGACCTGTGGACGTGGTATCCACGTTTCGACGTCTCCCGCGTGGCTTTCCACGTGCGGGGATGCAGGAGCTGGAACCAGTTCAGCGTCCGCAGCGACGCGGCCTGAGCTGCCGTCCCGTCATCGTCGACCAGGACCAGGAACGGGATCCGCTCGTCGCTGACGAACGCTTCGGCATAGCGGCGATCACCCGTACCGATCGCGACGACGTCGGCGTCCAGGGCGGTGATCTCGTCGTAGTGCTCGCGCAACTGCGCGGCGTGCTCGCGGCAGTGCAGTCAACCGAAGTGTCGGAGGAACACCACGACGGTCGGCCGGTCGGACCAGAGGTCGCCGAGCCGGTGCGGTCCCGCGGTGTCGTCGATCAGCGACGTCTCGGAGAGAGCAGTGAGATCCATGAGTGCGGAGGCTACCGGAACCAGGGCGCTCGTCAGGAGCGGCGGAGCCGGTCCAGCGCGGTCACAGGCGCGCGACGAGAGGCCGCACCTCGTTCCAGAACCGCTCGAGCTGATGCACCTCGTCCGCGACCGGCCAGATGAAGACTCGCTGCACCCCCGACCGGGCGAAGGCCGACAGCTTCTCGGCGAAGACATCGGGTGGCCCGATCGGTAGCCGTTCGCGGAGGACGTGCTCGGGTCGGTGCACGGTCGGCACGACTCGCTCCTGGAGGATGCGTTCCGCCTCGGCCCGCTCGTCGGTGATGTAGCACCACATCGTGGCCAGCGCGTTCGGGAACCCCTCCGGAGATCGTCCTCGGTCGGTGAGCAGCGAGCGGAGGGTCAGCCACGCGTCCGCGAACTCCGCCGGCGTGGTGTTGTAGGCGGAGGCCAGCCAGCCGTCGGCGAGGCGCGCGACGCGACGCAGCCCAGCCGCGGAACCCCAGCTGCCGATCCAGATCGGCGGCCCGTTCGGCTGCGCGGGCCGAGGCAGCAAGGAGACACCCTCCGTCGAATAGAACCGGCCGACGAACGGCGCGGTGTCGGGCTGCCACAGGGCGCGCAGCGCACCGATCGCCTCCTCGAACCGTGGCCAACGCTCGGCGAAGTCGATGCCCACCGCCGCGTAGTCCTCGGGCGACGAACCCGGGCCCGCGGCCACGAGGAGGCGACCGTCGGAGAGACGGTCGACCGCGCCGAGGGTCTTGGCCACCGCGATCGGACCGCGCACGACCGCGAGCGCGACCGTCGTGGCCAGGGTCATCTGCCCCGAGTGCTCCAGCACCGCCGACAGCGCCACCGGCCCATCGAGCCACGGCACCGAGAACACCATGTGGTCGTTCACCGACAGCGCGTCGAAGCCCAGTTGTGCGGCGCACCGCGCATACGCCGTCAGATGTTCGAGCGTGTACGGGTGGCCTCCGAAGTCCATCAACGGAAGATGCGCCCCGAACTCCATCGTGCCCTCTCGACCTCGCGAGGTGATCACGACGGCGGGTACCGGTAGCTCCGCCGTCGGTCAGGGTGGGTCACGTGATCAGGGGGTGAACCGCGGTCGCGATACCATGCCTGGATGCCATCTGCGCCGCGAGCAGCGACGCCTCCACCGCATCGTCCGCGAGCACCGCGATGAACACCGTGTGCGACACCTGACCCCTGCTCATGGCCTCGTGATCCTCGGCCACGTCCACGGAGAACCGGTGTACGTGGTTCCGTGCCCACGCCCGAAGCTGGAGTTCGCGATCACCGGCGAACCGACCCTCACGATGCCGCACGTTGATCCACGCACACAGCCGGGGCAGATGGGCCTGCAGCCGGGCGAGGCGATCCTCGTCGGACTCGTCCGCCAACTCGGGATGCGCTTCATGCGCCCGATGCTTGGCGGCGTTGACAGTGTCGTGACCCATGATGCTGCGCACCTCCCTTCGAGTCTGCAAGGAGTGTCGCACCTGGACCCGGCCGGTGCCGCGGAGTTTCACGGCCTCCCGGTGGGGTGCAACACCGTGGTGTGAAGGTCGGTACCGTTGCTCCATGGCGATGGCGACGTATCTGGTGGAGGAGGTCGTCGCCGACTACGCGGAAGCGCACCTCACCCGCCGGGAGGCGATACGGCGCCTCGGCCTCCTCGGGGTCGGCACGCTCGGTGCATCGGCGTTGCTCGCGGCATGCGGCGGTGACGGCCACGGCGAGAGCTCGCCGCCCCGAGCCCAGGCGAGCACGTCGACGACGGGCCCGGGCGCGATCCCGCCGCCGGCGGCGTTGGTTCGCTTCGGCGGGCCGCACGGGGAGCTGCAGGGCGCCTGGGCCCCCGCGGGTCAGCCGAAGGGCTCGGTGCTCGTGATCCACGAGAACCGTGGCCTCACCGACCACATCCGTACGATCCCACCGCGCTTCGCCGCCGCCGGGTTCTCGGCCCTCGCGATCGACCTGTTGTCGGAAGAAGGCGGGACCGCAGCACTCGGTGGGGACGCCCAGGCCATGGGCGCGCTCGCGCAGGCCCCCATGGAGCGACTGGTCGCAGACCTGCGCGCCGGCATCGACGAGCTCGAGCGTCGGGAGGAACGACGAAAGGTCGCCGTCATCGGATTCTGCTTCGGCGGCGGTCTGACGTGGCAGCTCCTCGCCGCCGGAGAACCGCGGATCGCGGCCGCCGCTCCGTTCTACGGTCCCGCGCCCGCGAACCCCGACTTCAGTGGCTCCCGCGCCGCGGTCTTGGCGGTCTACGGCGAGCTCGATACCCGGGTCAACGCGACCCGCGACGCGGCGCGAGCGGCCCTCGAACGCGACGGACTCCCGTACGAGATCCGCGTCTTCCCGGGCGCGAACCATGCGTTCTTCAACGACACCGGACCGAACTTCGACGCCGTCGCGGCCGCGGAGGCATTCCGAGCGGTTGTCGCGTGGTTCGGGCGCTACCTCGCCTGACCCGACAAGCCGTGTGCCCGGACATCGCGCCGTCGCCCGGTTGTACGCTCCGCGACGTCGCGCGGCGCCTTCCGACCCGGAAGGCACTGGTCGGGTCCCGCCGGCTCACCATCGGCGCTCGGGCGATCCGGGCGCTCGCTGACTCAGGGCCAGGGGAGTGACCAGGGGCCGCCACGGGCGCGACCGGGCTGGCGGCGTGCGACGCTCTCACCGACGCCAACCGAGGAGGCACCCATGAGCACCACCGAAGCCCGGGACGACCAGACCGGCGACGCGCGTGTCGGGAAGGCTGACCTGAAGCTGGAGATCGTCGTCATCCCCGTCTCCGATGTCGATCGGGCCAAGGCGTTCTACGCGAGCCTCGGGTGGAGGCTCGACGCCGACCTCGGGCAGGGCGACTTCCGGCTCATCCAGTTCAATCCCCCCGGGTCCGCGTGCTCGATCCAGTTCGGGAAGGGCCTCACCTCGGCCGCACCCGGTACCGCGCAGAACGTCCTCGTGGTCTCCGACATCGAGGCCGCGAACGCCGAGCTCGTCGGCGACGGTGTCGACGGCACCGGGGTGTTCCACGACTCCACCGGCGGATACAACCGCTTCAACCACGACGTGCGAGGGGACGGCCCCGACCCCCAACGGCGCACCTACGCGTCGTTCGCGGAGTTCACCGATCCCGACGGGAACCTCTGGCAACTGCAGGAGATCACGAGCCGGCTGCCCGGCCGGGTCGACTCGGCGACGACCGACTACAGCTCGGTGGCGGATCTCGCGAATGCGATGCGCCGTGCGTCGGTGGCCCACGGCGAGCACGAGGCCCGGATCGGCCACGCGGACGCGGACTGGCCCGACTGGTACGCCGCGTACATGGTGGCCGAGCAATCCGGCGCCGAGCTCCCGACCTAGCCCATGAGCGACAAGCCGGAGCTCGAGGGACAGACGGTCGTGGTGATCGGCGGCAGCGCGGGCATCGGGCTCGCGACCGCCCGGCGCGCCCGGGAAGCGGGCGCCGAGGTGATCCTGACCGCGCGCGATCCGGACCGGCTCCAACGGCTCGGTGACGAGCTCGGAGCGGCGGTCGCGGCCTTCGACGCCACCGACTTCGATCAGCTGGGCACGTTCTTCGACGGACTGCCCCGACCCATCGACCACGTGATGGTGACGGGCCCCGGTCCGTACTACGCGCCCCTGGCCGAGTTCGAGGTCGACAAGGCACGCCGCGACGTCGAAGCCCATCTGCTGCTGCCGATCGAGGTTGCCCGGGGGGCGACGAGCGCGGTGCGCCCGGGAGGCACCCTGATCTTCATGGGTGGCACCGGGGGCCGGCGGGCGGCGCCGGGATTCACGTTCATCTCGGCGCTCACCGCCGCGGGTCCGGCGCTGATCAGGAACCTCGCGCTCGAGCTCGCGCCCGTCCGCGTGAACATGATCGCGGCCGGGTTCGTCGACACGCCGCTGTCAGCGTCGCTCCTCGGTGACGACCTGGAGGCGCGTCGCGAACAGCTCCGCGCCACGTTGCCGATCCGGCGCGTCATCGGCCCGGCGGACATCGCCGCACTGGCCCTCCATCTGATGACGAACACGGCGCTCACCGGGGCGACCTACGACATCGACGGCGGCCAGCAGCTGGTCGGAGGGTGAGCCCGTGTTGCTCATGATCGTCATCGCGGTGGTGGTGTTCGGCGTCGCGGTCGCGATCGTGTGGTTCGTCGTGGCGCGCGGCTCCTCGGTCTCCGAGACCACGGAGCAGGAGTTCGACGACGCGTACGACGAGCTCGTCGCCGAGGGGACGCTCGATGACGGCGACCGCGCCGCGGCCTGGCGCGACTTCCACGCCTGGCAGGTCAAGGGCGAGGGGGAACGCTCGTCGTGGGAGGATCCGTCGGACGAGTGAGCTCCTCCGCCTCGGCGATCGCCCAGGCGGCATTGACCAGCCCGATGTGGCTGAACGCCTGCGGGAAGTTCCCGAGGAGCTCCCCACTGACCGGATCGACCTGTTCCGCCAGCAGTCCGACGTCGTTCACCGCGGCCGCGGCGGCCGCGAACGTGCGACGCGCCTGATCGGTCCGGCCAGCGAGCGCCTGCGCGTGCGCGAGCCAGAACGTGCACAGGAGGAAGGTGCCTTCGTCCCCGTGCAGGCCGTCGGCACCCCGGTACCGGTAGACCAGCCCCCGCTCGTCGGTGAGGCGCGTCGCGATGGCGTCGATCGTCGCCTGCATCCGGGCGTCGTCCGCGGGGAGGAAGCCGACGATGGCCATCATCAGGCTCGAGGCATCGAGCTCGTCGGACTCGAACGACTGGGTGAACGCGCCCACCTCCTCGTTCCAACCTCGGGTGACGATCGCGTCGGCGATGTCGTCGCGGGTGACCTTCCATCGGCTGACCCGGTCGGGCGCGTCGAGGCGGTCGGCCAACGTGATGGCGCGATCGAGTGCCACCCAGCACATCAGCGTCGAGTAGAGGAAGTGGCGGGGCTCGCCCCGGATCTCCCAGATGCCGTGATCGGGCTCCTGCCAGTGGGCCGCGGCGGTGTCGGCGAGGTCGGCGAGGAAGCGACGTGTGACCGGCCCGAGCCGCTCGAGCTGGTCGGGCAGCCGCTGGGCGGCGTCGAGCAGCTCGCCGTACACATCGAGCTGACGTTGGTTCCAGGCACCGTTGCCGACACGCACCGGCGTGCTGGCG
>DATBBL010000367.1:0-1960 GCA_036271015.1 Acidimicrobiia bacterium | reverse complement strand
CGACACCCCGATGCTCCCCGATCTCGGCGACCTCCGGACCCGCCTCGCCGGACACGCGCCCATGGCCCGCCTCGGGCGCCCGGACGAGATCGGCACGACCGCCCGCTTCCTCCTGAGCAACGACGCCAGCTTCATCACCGGCACCCACGTGGTGGTCGACGGCGGCTGCACCATCGCCGACCTGTGACGGACGGCTCCCGCGTGCAACCCATCACCGCGTCCGACGACGAGATCCGCGCCTTCCTGGCCGAGGCGGAGGTGCCTCCACTGTTGCCGGCACTGGCGTACGTCACCGGCGACCTCTCGCTGCTGCGGGACGATCTGCGCCCCGACCCGAGCCTGATGGCGCTCCCCCAGGGTGGGTTGAGCGCGGCGCAGCTCGCCACCGCACGCGAGATCGCATCGGCGACCCTCGTCCGCTTCCGCGACGGCGGGTGCCGGGCCGCGCCCCCGCCGGAGCGCGCCGATCTGCTGCGCGTCATGGAACACGTCGTCGGCGGCTCCGACATGGAGGAGTACCTCCCCCTGCTCGAGGAGGAGCTCGCGCTCCGCGGTGACGACCGGCGCGCGCCGCAGTGGCGCAAGGTCGACGTCGCGCCCGACGTCGACCTCCGGGTCGCCATCATCGGCGCGGGCATGTCCGGCCTGCTCACCGCCCACCGGCTCGCCCAGGCGGGCATCGACTTCGTGGTGCTGGAGAAGAACGCCGACGTCGGTGGGACCTGGTACGAGAACCGGTATCCCGGCTGCCGGGTCGACAACCCCAACCACAACTACAGCTACTCGTTCGCGCAGCGGCACGACTGGCCGTTGCACTTCTCCACCCAGGACGTGCTCCTCGACTACTTCCGCACCTGCGCGCGCGAGTTCGGCCTGGGGGAGCGCATCCGGTTCGGCACCGAGGTGCGGTCCGCGACCTGGGACGACGCGGAGGGCGCGTGGAAGCTGGTCGTCCGCACCGCCGACGGAGCCGAGGACACCGTCGTCGCGCAGGCGGTCGTGAGCGCGGTCGGCCAGCTCAACCGGCCGAGCTTCCCCGACATCCCGGGTCGCGAACGCTTCACGGGCGCCGCCTTCCACTCCGCCGAGTGGGACGACGACGTACCACTCGACGGTGCGCGCATCGCCGTCATCGGCACCGGCGCGAGCTCGGTGCAGTTCACGCCCGAGATCGCGCCCCGCGCCGAGCACCTCGTCCTCTTCCAGCGGACGCCGCCCTGGATGGGACCCACCGCGGACTACCACGACCCCGTCTCCGACGGGCAGAAGTGGCTGTACGCACACGTCCCGACGTACAGCGAGTGGAACCGCTTCTGGATGTTCTGGCGCATGGGCGACGGCGCGCTGCCGGGCGTGAGGATCGATCCCGAGTGGGACACCGCGAACGGGTCCGTCAGCGCGACCAACGACTTCATGCGCACGATGCTGGCGTCCTACCTCGAGCAGCAATTCCACGACCGACCCGACCTCCTGCCGCACGTGGTCCCGACCTACCCGCCCGGCGCCAAGCGGCTCCTCCGCGACAATGGCGTCTGGGCGACGACCTTGAAGCGCGACAACGTCACCCTGGTGACCGAGACCATCCGCGAGATCACGCCGTCGGGCATCGTCACCGCCGACGGCGTCGAGCACGAGGTCGACGTGATCGTCTACGGCACCGGCTTCCAGGCGTCGCACTTCCTCACTCCGATGCGGATCACCGGCCGGGGCGGCATCGACCTGCACGAGCAGTGGGACGGTGACGCCCGCGCCTACCTCGGGATCACCATCCCGGGGTTCCCGAACTTCTTCTGCCTCTACGGGCCGAACACCAACATCGTCATCAACGGCAGCATTGTGTACTTCTCGGAGTGCGAGGTCCGCTACGTGCTGGGCTGCGTCAAGACCCTGCTCGTCGACGGGCACCGGGCGATGGAGGTGCGCAAGGACGTCCACGACGAGTTCAACGAGCGGGTGGATG
>DATBBL010000366.1:0-6352 GCA_036271015.1 Acidimicrobiia bacterium | reverse complement strand
GTGTCGGGCACGCAGAAGTAGACGCCGACGGCACCGACGGCCAGGAGCACCGGGAGAACACGCGGCCTCACCCGGTCGACCGCATCGACCAGGGCACCCCCGGCGACGGTGACGACGGCGACCAGCACGCGGATCCACAGCGCCCAACCGTCGGGGAGCGCCGCACCGAGCACGACGGCCCCCGGTATCGCGGAGAGCACACGTTCCCTAGTCGCCCGGTCACGCGCCAGCCATTCGCCGAGCGCGATGAGCACAACGCCGACGACGAGCGGCGCGGGCAGCCGGTGGTCGACCCGGAGACCGGCGAGGCACCCGATCGCGACCGCGATCGCGACACCGGGCTCACGCGCGCCCCGGCGAACGCGCACCCACACGAAGAGCACTCCGATGCCACCGACGACGAGGGCAACCCAGAACGCCGCGTCGTCCAGCACGTTCTCGACGTCGTGCACGCGCCGTAGCATCGCTCACATGGCGGGGGCGCGCGAACGGAGGCGGCGTCTGACCGTTGCGCACCTGACTACAGTCGACGTGAGCCTCCGCTTCCTACTGCTCGCACAGCTCCGCGCCGTGCGTGACCTCGGCGGGGACGCCGTCGGCATCAGTGCGCCCGGACCGTGGGTCGCGGAGCTGGAGGCAGAAGGGATCCGCCACCTCCCGCTCGCGTCGTCGACGCGTGCGATGGACCCGACCGCCGACGCGCGCACCGCCGGCGAGCTGTGGCACATCCTCCGGCGCGAGCCGATCGACGTCCTGCACACGCACAACCCGAAACCCGGGCTGTACGGCCGTGTCGTCGGGCGACTGGCGCGGGTCCCGGTCGTCGTCAACACCGTCCACGGTCTGTACGCGATCGACGACGACCCGATCTCCCGTCGGGCCGCGGTGTACGCGCTCGAGGCGTTCGCCTCCCGGTTCTCCGATGCGGAGCTCGTGCAGAATCCCGAGGACCTCGAGCTCATGCGCCGATGCCACCTCAGCCGGGACGCCGAGCTGCTCGGCAACGGCATCGATCTCACCCGGTTCGACCCGACGAGGTTCTCGGCCGACGACCGCCGCACCGTCCGCGCCGCGCTCGGCGTCGCCGACGACACCGTCCTCGTCGGGACCGTCGGGCGACTGGTCGCGGAGAAGGGCCTGCCGGAGCTGTTCGCGGCGGCGACGCGACTCCCACGCAACTTCGTCCTCGTGGTGGTGGGCGCACCGGATCCGGTCAAGCCCGATGCGCTCGGCGCCGACGAACTAGCGCGTGCACGTGAACACGGAGTCCGGTTCCTCGGCCATCGCGACGACGTCGACGCGCTCTATGCGGCCATGGACGTCTTCGTGCTCGCATCGCACCGCGAAGGGTTCCCGCGGGCGGCGATGGAGGCGGCGGCGATGGGCCTGCCGGTCGTCGCCACCGACGTGCGCGGGTGCCGGGAGGTCGTCGACGACGGCGTCACCGGGTCGCTGGTGCCGGTCGACGACCCGGCCGCCCTGGCGCAGGCACTCCTGGCGCTCCAGGACCCGGGCCTGCGCCGTGCCCTCGGTGCCGCCGCCCGTGCGCGAGCGCAGCAGCACTTCGACGAGCGCCGGGTCGTCGAGATCGTGCTCGACGCGTACCGGCGCGTCGCCCGGCGGAAGGGCCTCGCACTCCCCGGTCTGTGAACCCGGGGCAAGTACGCTCGCGGCGATCGATCCTCTCGACACGCTGGCAGGCCGAGGGGGAGGGCGCTCAGCCGTAGGTCCGGTGACGGGGATCGCCGGTCGTCGCTGCGGAGCGACCATGGGGCCGGAGCAGTCCGGAGGCGTGTGAGGCCGGTGGTAGAGCGAATCGACCCGGGCCCGTCCCGGAGCCTCTGGACCCGCATCGCGCACGCGGCGGTCCGCCTGCGCGGCGACTTCGCTCTGGTGCTCCTCGACGTGGTGCTGACGGCCTTCACCTATCTCCTGCTGTTCGCGCTGCGCTTCGACTTCAGCGTGCCCGGCCACTACTGGGACAACTTCCAGATCTTCCTCCCGGTTGCGTGCGTCGTGAGCGTGGGCAGCATGTGGGCCTGGGGCTGCTACGGCCGTACGTGGCGCCACGCCAGCATCGACGAGGCCCTGCGGCTGCTCGCGGCCGGCGCCACCACCGGGTTCATCCTCGTCCTCTCGTTCATGTGGGGCTCCGAGCGCGTGCCCCTCACCGTCGTGGTCGTCGGACCGGTCATCGCCACCTTCCTGTGCGGCATGGTCCGGTTCCAGCAGCGGCTGTTCGCGTTCCGTCGGAACTCGTACCGGAGCACCGGCGTGCGCGTCGCCGTCGTCGGCGCGGGAGCCAACGGCGCCGCCGCGCTGCGCGAGATGCAACAGTCGCCCGTCCTCGGGCTGGTGCCGGTGGTCGCGGTCGACGACGACCCCGGACTCTGGAACCGCTCCATGCACGGGGTGCCGGTCACCGGGTCGGTCGACGACCTTCCGCGCATCGTCGCCGAGCACGACGTGCACCTCGTGCTCCTCGCCATGCCGTCGGCACCGCGGCGGGTCGTGCAGTGCGTCGCCGACACCGCCGAGGCGGCCCACATCCCGGTGCGCGTCCTGCGGGAGTCCTCCTCGTGGGTGCACGGCATGCCGCGCCTGCGCGAGATGAGCGACCTGAACATCGAGGACCTGCTCGGGCGCCGGCAGGTCGACCTCGACCTCGAGCCCGTGCGCAAGCTGTTGCACGGCCGCCGGGTGCTCGTCACCGGCGGCGGCGGCTGGATCGGCTCGGAGATCGCCCGCCAGGTCGCCGGGTTCGGTCCCTCGCAGCTGGTGCTCCTCGACCACGACGAGACCCACCTGCACGACACTGTGTACGACCTGCAGGGGATCGCCGAACCCGAGGTCGTCCTCGCCGACATCCGCGATGCGTCGGCGATCGACGCGGTGTTCCGCCGGGCGCGGCCCGAGATCGTGTTCCACGCCGCGGCCCACAAGCACGTTCCCGTACTCGAGGACTTCGCGTGCGAGGCCGCCCGCACGAACGTCTTCGGGACGCTCAACGTGATGGACGCGTGTTCCCGGGTCGACGTGTCCCAGCTCGTGTGCATCTCCACCGACAAGGCGGCGACCCCGACGAGCGTCATGGGCGCGTCGAAGTGGCTCGCCGAGCAGATCGTGCTCGAGCGCGCCAACCGCGGCGGGTACCGCTCGGTGCGGTTCGGCAACGTGCTCGGGAGCCGGGGCAGCGTGATCCCCACGTTCCAGAAGCAGATCGCGGCCGGCGGCCCGGTGACGGTCACCGATCCGCGCATGACCCGGTACTTCATGAGCACCGACGAGGCCGTTCGGCTCGTGCTGCTCTGCGCATCGCTTCCCGGAGAACACCAGGTGCTGGCGCTCGAGATGGGCGAGCAGGTCAACATCTACGCCCTCGCCGAACGGATGATCCGACTGTCCGGGCTGCGACCGCACGACGACATCGAGATCAAGGTGACCGGGCTGCGGCCGGGCGAGCGGCTGGCCGAGTCCCTGATCGGGCCGGCGGAGACCAGTGCCGCCGAGCACGGGGCCCTGCTGCACAGCATCGAGCCGGCGGCGCTGGGGCCGACGCGTCTCACCGAGGGTCTCGAGCTCCTCGAACGCCTCACCATCGACGACGATCACGTCGCCGCGCGTGAGGTGCTACTCGACCTCGCGCGTCCGGCGGCGCGCCGCTTCGGATCGGACCCGGACAACACGCTCCGCGCGTCCTGACCGCACCGAAGCCGCGCCTCCCCTCGACACCTCCCCACCTACCATGACCCGATGCTGACGGCCGCGGCGGTTGCCGCTACGGCGGCCAATCGTTGGTTGTTGGCGGGGATCGCCGCCGCGATCGCGGTCCTCGGGCTCGCCGCGTACGCGCGCAACCAGAGCAAGGAGAACCCGCACCGCCGCGGGACCCGCCGCCGAGCCGGCGCGATGATCGCGCTGGGGCCGGTGATCGGGCTCCTCTTCGCGCCCGAGGTCGGCGATCTCACGGTCGTCGTCGCGCTGGGCGCGCTGCTGCTCGCCCTCGTCGGCGCGGCGATCGAACGCTCCGAGCACACCGACCGCCTCGCCGCGGGGGCGAGCGCGGTGGCCGCGCTGGTCGCGGTGCTGGCGGGCGCGCGCCTCGCCCCGACCGGGATCGAGGTTTTCGACGTGGTCGGCGCGTTCCTGTTCGTCTTCGTGGTGATGAAGTCGATCGACGGCCTCGGCAACGCCGACGGCCTGGCCGCCGGCTCCGGTCTGGCCGCCGGCGCGACCCTGTTCGGGATCGCCGCCTTCGCGCACCAGGACGGGCTCGCCTGCGTGCTCGCGGGCTTCGCCGCCGCGTGCTTCGCGTTCCTGGCGTTCAACGTGCGCCCGGCGTCCCTGTTCGTCGGCCGCGGCGGTCGGCTCGGCATCGGCTTCACCCTCGCGGTCGGCGCACTCGCGGTCGATCCCGTCCCGGTGTCGTGGCGGGAGCTGACGACGCCGCTCATCCTGCTCGGCATCTTCGTCCTCGACGGCCTGATGGTCGCGGTGTACCGACTGCGGCGACGGCGGTCGTTGCTCCAGCACCGCAACGACCACATCCTCCACCGGTTCGTCGCCCTCGGCTGGTCGACCGGCGAGGCGGTCCTCTTCCTCGTGGTGGCCGAGGTCATCCTGAGCGTGATCGCGCTCTTCACCGCCCGCGGCGTCTTCCCGTTCTGGCTCACCGCGGTCTCGACGGTCTTGGTGCTCCTCGTCGTCGGGATCGAGGCCGGTCGGTCGCGGTTGGAGCGCGAGCAGGCGCGCGGCTTGCCCGGCTGGGCGTGGATCGTCGTGCTGCTCCTCGTCGTATGGCTGGTGGCGGCGACCGCGCCGCTCGCGCTGGCAGGCAACGACGCGGTCGACCGCATGCAGGGCGGCCGCGAGGCGGCCACCCGGGCGCTCGACGCCGCGCGCGCGGGCGACTCGATCACCGCGCAGGGCGCGTTTGACCAGGCGGCCCGCGCCTTCTCGGACGCGCGCGACACGCTGGAGTCGCCGCTCACGTCGACCGGTCTGACGCTGCCGTTCCTCGCGTCCAACGTGAGGGCGGCCCGGACCCTCGCCGAGATCGGGACCGACCTCGCCGATGCCGGCGAGTCGCTCACCGCGGCGGTGGATCCCGACGCCCTGCAGGTCGTCGGTGGTCGTCTCCCCATCGAGGAGGTGACCAGGATCACGCCGCAGCTCCAGCACGGCGCGGCGGTCCTCGCCGACGCCCGCTCCCGTCTCGACCACCTGCGTGACGACCCCTACCTTGTGGCGCAGGTGCGCGACGCGGTCGACAAGGTGTACGGGCAACTCGCGCGCGCCGACCGCGAGGCCCAGCACGCCGCGGCGGCGGCCCGGCTCGCGCCGGCGATCTTCGGCGCTGACGGCGACCGCCACTACCTCCTCGTGGTGCAGAACAACGCCGAGTCGCGCGCCACCGGTGGGTTCATCGGCAGTTACGCGCTGATCACCGCGCACGACGGGAAGCTGACCGTGGGCGACATCATCCGGACCAAGACGTGGGACGACACGATCGCGCAGCAGGCGCAGGTCACGTATCGGGCGCCGGTCGACTACACGCAACGGTACGCGCAATACAACCCGCAGACGACGCTGCAGAACGTGAACCTGTCGCCCGACTTCCCGAGCGTGGCGCAGGTGTTGGAGACGCTGGCACCACAGGCCGGGCTGCCCCAAGTCGACGGTGTCCTCTCGGTCGACCCAGCCGGGCTCGCCGCCCTGCTGCAGCTCACCGGACCGGTCACCGTGCCGGACTGGCCGATGCCGATCGACAGCGGGAACGTGATCAACGTGACGTTGCGCGACGCGTACGCCCAGTTCGCGGCGACGCCGGACCGCGTCGACTTCCTCGGCGACGTCGCCAAGGCTGCGGTCGACACGGCGACTGCCGGCACGCTGGGCAAGCCGGCGCAGATCGCCAAGGTGCTCGGCGGAGCCGCCCACTCCGGGCACCTCATCATCGGGTTCACGCGGCCGAACGAGGAAGCGCTCGCCGACCAGCTCGGCGTCTCCGGTCGGCTCGATCCGGTGAAGTCCGACGCCATCGCGGTGACGTCGTCGAACTTCGCCGGCAACAAGATCGACTACTACCTGAACCGCACCGTCGACTACCGGGTGAACCTCCGACCGAACCAGAGCCTCAGCCGCGCCGACGCGTCGGCGAACCTGTCGGTGGTGCTCGACAACACCGCCCCCGCCGAAGGGCTGCCACAGATCGTGATCGGTCCCTACCTCCAGGACCGGTTCGTTGCTGGTGAGAACCGCACGCTGCTGTCGATGTACTCGCCGTTGACCTTCCAACACGCGTCCGTCGACGACAAGCCCGCTTCGATCGCGCCGGGGCGCGAGCGGGGAC
>DATBBL010000365.1:0-3505 GCA_036271015.1 Acidimicrobiia bacterium | reverse complement strand
CGAATGCTGCCTCGTTCCCGGGCCGAAGCTCGTGGATCTGGTGGAGGTACAGCACGTCTACGACCTCTCCGGAGTAAAGAGGCCTTGTTGCGCAGCGGCGTTGTTGCCCAGCGTCTGCTCGCGGGTCCGCATCGTGCGAGGCGTGGTGTCCACACCGGCCGCGGCGGCGGCGGCGCGGAGCGCGGCGACCGTGGACCGATCCTTGGCACGGTGGGAGTACGGATCGAAGTCGAAGATTCGCATTGCGTTGCCGTGCGTGAGCTGATCGATGGTGGCGTCGTCGAGGCCGGCCATGCCCGCGAGCGCCATCTCGGGAGATTCGGGCCAGTCGCTGTCGGAGTGGGGGTAGTCACACTCCCAGGTCATGAGCCCGGTGCCGGACCGGTCGGCGACTTCGGGGGTGATGCGATCGTCCAGGAAGCACGTGACGACCTGGTCGCGGAAGACGTCGCTGGGACGTCGGTCGCCATAGTCCTGGCCGGTCCAGGCCGCCTGCTTGCGGTACACGAGGTCGATCTTGTCGAGGAAGTAGGGCAACCAGCCGACGCCGCCCTCGGACAACGCGATCTTCAGGGCCGGGAATTTGCGGAGCACCGGCGACCACACCAGGTCCGCCGCCGCGGCGACGATGTTCATGGGCTGGAGCGTCGCGGTGACGTCGAACGGCGCGTCGGACGCGGTGACGGTGATGGTCGACGACGACCCGATGTGCAGGCAGACCACGATTCCGAGATCCTGACATGCCGCCCAGAGCGGGTCCCAATGCTCTGCGTGCAAGCTCGGAAGGCCGAGCTTCGCCGGGTTCTCGGAGAACGAGACTGCGTGGACTCCCAAGCTCGAGAGCCGCTCGAGCTCGGCGACGGTCAAGTCGATGTCCCAATACGGCAGGAGCCCCAGCGGGATGAACCGACCGGGGTGCCTCCCACACCACGAGTGCACGTGCCAGTCGTTGTACGCCCGGACGAGGACGTGCGCGAGGTCCTTGTCCTGTGCTTCTGCGAAGACCTGTCCACAGAGGCGTGGGAACGACGGGAAGCACAGCGACGCCAGCACGCCGTTCGCGTTCATGTCGCCGATGCGAGCGTCGACGTCCCAACAGCCCGGTCGCATCTCGTCGTACGACGTCGGATCCATCCCGTACTCGTCGCGCGGGCGACCGGCGACGGCGTTCAATCCGATGTTCGGGAACTCTCGGCCGTCGTACACCCACACGTCGTCGCCGACGTCGGTGCGCACCACGTGCGGGACGTCGTCCCGGCCCTGATACGAGGCCGGGAGGTGCTCGGTGAACATGTCGGGCGGCTCGACGACATGGTCGTCCACGCTCACGAGGATCAACTCATCAACACGCATCGCCTCATCATAGGCAAGCGAGTGCTGACTAGCTAGCGGGAGAGGGACCGCACCCCGACGTGCGCTCAGTCGAGCTCGGCGACGGGAAAGTCCGGGCGCTCGAGCGGCAAGGTCGGGGCCTGCCAGCGCGACGGCTCGACCGGCGCGCCGAGGGTTGTGTCGAGCAGCGCCTCGACGTCGTCCGGCCGGGCCCGCTCGTCGACGTGGACCGAGACCTCCGGTTCGGGGATCGGCAGACGGCCCGCGGACCCGCCGCCGACGGTGAAGACGCGGCCGGTCACCGTGACGCGCGCCGAGACGAGATAGGCCGCAAGCGGCGCCACTCGCTCCGGGGTGAGCCCCCGAGCCGCGACGTCGGGCCACTCGCCGGTGCGTGCACGCGCCTCCAGCGCCTCGTCGCCGAGCCCGCGCAGCGCCATGCGGGTCGCCGCCAGCGGTGCGATCGCGTTCACGAGGACGCCTCGGCACGCCACCGCGTGGGACGTCGCCAAGGTGAGCCCGATCACCCCCGCCTTCGACACCGAGTAGGCGAACATCTCCGGGTTGCCTTCGAGGCCCGCGGTGGACGTCACGTTGACGATTCGGCCGGGGGAGTCCGCGGAGACCCAATGTCGGATCGCGGCGCGGCTCACGATCATGGAGCCGCGGAGGTTCACATCGAGGGTCGTCGCCCAGTCGTCGTCCGTGGCGGTCAAGATGTTGCCGGTTCGCAACACCGCGGCGACGTTGAGCACTCCGTCGAGCCGACCCCAGCGATCGACGACCGCCGCGATCGCGGCGGCGATGGCATCGGCGTCGCGCACGTCGGCGGCGATGGCCATGCCGTCGCCCTGGAGCTCGCGCACCGCTGCCGCCGCGACGTCGGTGTCGCTCCCGCTCCCGTCGACGCGACAGCCGAGGTCCAGCAGGGCGACGGACTCGCCGGCGTCCAGGAGCCGGGCCGCGATCGCCTTCCCGATCCCGCGGCCGGCGCCGGTGACCAGGTGGACACGGCCGGTCATGCCGCGCATCGTAGTCAGACGTAAGTGGTGAGCGCTTGCTTGCTCGACGTCCGGGACCGGCCTAGGGTCCGCCGCGGAGGCGACGAGAGGGAGTGCACGTGTCGGCACGTGGTCCGGACACCATCCGCTTCGACGATCAGGTCGTGCTCGTCAGCGGTGGCGGGCGCGGCATCGGCCGCGCGCATTCGTTGCTCCTGGCCGAGCGGGGCGCGCACGTGGTCGTCAACGACCTGGATGGCGATGTCGCCGACGAGGTCGTCGAGGACATCCTCGCCGCCGGCGGGCAGGCGACGGCGGCTCCCGGCGACGTGGTCGATGATGCCGGCGCCATCGTCGCGACCGCACTCGCAACGGGCGGTCGCGTCGATGCGCTCGTGAACAACGCCGGCATCGCCTGGGACAAGCCGTTCACCGCCGATGCCGTGAGCGAGACCGAGCGCTTGCTGCGCGTGCACGTGCTGGGCACCGTGGCCCTCACCGCCGCGGCCTGGAATGCACTTGTCGCCTCGCGAGGGCGTGTCGTCAACACCACCTCCAACTCGGTCATGGGCCTTCTGCACGCGACTGCGTACGCGGCGGCGAAGGGTGCGATCCTCGGCTTCACACGCTCACTCGCGCTGGAGGCCGCCGAAGTCGGCGTGCGGGTCAACGCCATCATGCCCATGGCGCGTACCCGGATGTACGAGCTCGCCGGCGGCGAGGTCGGCTCGGCGCAGGACCGGTTCATGACCGAGCACTTCCCGCCGGAGGCGATCGCGCCGACCGTCGTGTTCCTCGCGTCGGACTCCGTCCCGTTCAACGGGCAGGTGATCGAGACGTCCGGCGGTACGACCGCTCACGTCCACTTCGCGGTGACGCCGTACCTCCCGGCGACCACGCCGGAAGACGCTCGCACGTCCCTGGCCGTCGCTTCGGGGGAGTTGACCATCGTGAACGAGCTGACCGACATGCTGGGCGCCAACCTGTCCATGTAGCCGATGGCCGAGTGCGCCGACCGGGCCCAGCCCGGGCGCAGAGTGCAGTGAGTGCTTACCTTGTTTGTAGGGCCCGAGTTGGATGGCATGGCGCCCGTCTCCACTGCGGCGAGATCGAACTACACCACGAGGACGTCGCTGGCATCTCCGCTGGCCGCGGGGCAGTAGACCGAGAAC
>DATBBL010000364.1:0-7379 GCA_036271015.1 Acidimicrobiia bacterium | reverse complement strand
CTGCACGCCCGCACAGTGGTCGTCGACGAAGATCCAGTCGCGCTCGTTGAGCCCGTCGCCGTAGAGCGGGATCTTCCCGCCGTCGAGCAGGTTCGTCGTGAAGAGCGGGATCGCCTTCTCGGGGAACTGGTACGGCCCGAAGTTGTTGGTGCAGCGCGTCACCGACACCGGCAGCCCGTAGGTGTGGTGGTACGACAGCGCGATGAGGTCCGAGCCCGCCTTCGACGCCGAGTACGGCGATCGCGGCTCCAGTGGATCGGTCTCCTTCGACGAACCGATCTCGACCGAGCCGTACACCTCGTCGGTGCCGATGTGCACCACCCGCGGGATCTCGAGGCGCCGGGCAACGTCCATGACCACGTTCGTGCCGAAGCAGTTCGTGTGTATGAAGTCATCCGGGCCCACGATCGACCGGTCGACATGGCTCTCGGCGGCGAAGTGGACGACGGCGTCGTGCCCGCGCATCGTGTCCTCGAGCGACTCCGGATCGCAGATGTTGCCCTTCACGAACTGGTACCTCGGGTCGTCGTCGACGTCGCGCAGTGTCGAGAGGTTGCCTGCATACGTGAGGGCGTCGTAGACGGTGACGGAGTCGTCGGTGCGCTCGAGGACGTGACGCACGTAGTTGGACCCGATGAAACCGGCGCCGCCGGTGACGAGGATGCGGCGCGAGCTCACGTGCGCAGTCCCCAGCGCGGCCGCAGCGCGAGGTCCAATGCGTCGCGCGCAGGGTTCTGCTGATCGCGGGTCGAGAGCGTCGGGTCGGTCACGCCCCAGTCAGCCCCGATCGCGGGGTCGTTCCACGCGACGCCGAGCTCGTCGTTCGGGTTGTAGTACCCGTCGACGAGGTCGGTGATCACCATGTCGGTCAGGGCCGCGAACCCGTGGGCGACCCCGGGCGGGATGAACACGCCGCGATGGTCGAAGGTGCCGTCGGGTCGCTCCCCGAGGTCGATGGTGAGGGTCTTGCCGTCGGTGGGCGAGCCTTCCCGCAGGTCGTGGAGCACGACCCGGGCCCGGCCCATCGGCACGTACCAGTAGTCGGCCTGATGGAGGTGGTAGTGCAGGCCCACGACGGCACCCGCCTGGCGGTTGCCGCGGTTGCCCTGGATCATCTCGCGACCTTGGGGAAACCACTCCCGGCGGTAGGTCTCGATGAAGATGCCGCGCTCGTCGCCGTGGATGGTCGGCTGGACGACGTAGACACCGTCGATCACGTCGGAGGCGATGACGTCGGCCATCAGGAGTGTGTGAGCATCACGATTGGTCGATTCCGCTGCGGCGTCCCGGCCTCCGGCCACGCCTCCGCTGCATCTCCATCAGGCGAGCTCCACCCGGGAATGATCACCCACGAGCAGTCGGGTGGCCACCGGCGTCTCGCCCGACCGCAGCACCACGACCTCGCGACCGATCAGGGAGTCGGTGAGGCGGGGCACCCCGACGACCCGGCTGTGATCGAGCAGGACCGAGTGCTCGACCTCCGAATCGAGGATCTCGCAGTGAGACGCCACCGACGTGAACGGACCGATGAAGCTGTTCACGACGCTCGTGTGCGCACCGATCGCCGCCGGGCCGCGGACCCTGGAGTTGACGATGCGGGCGCCGGCTTCGACCACGACGCGACCCTCGATCCGCGACGAGTCGTCGACCGAGCCGTCGATCCGGGGCTCGAGGGTCTCCAGCACGAGGCGGTTGCTCTCCAGCAGCGGATCCTTCTTGCCGGTGTCGATCCACCATCCGCGGATGATCTCGTGGCGCACCCGACGACCGTGGTCGACCAGCCATTGGATCGCATCGGTGATCTCGAGCTCCCCGCGTGCCGACGGTTCGATCGATCGGACCGCGGTGTGGATGTCGGTGTCGAAGAGGTAGACGCCGACGACCGCGAGGTCGGACGGCGGGTCCTTCGGCTTCTCGACCAGCTGGACCACCTCGCCGTCGGCGCCGAGCACCGCGACCCCGGACTGCCGCGGGTCCTCCACGTGTGCGAGGAGGATCTGCGCGGAGAGGCCCCGTCCATCGGCGCCGGGTCCCTGCGCACGCTCCGCCTCAAAGGCGTCGACGAACTCCTTCAACCCTTGCTGCAGCATGTTGTCGCCCAGATACATCACGAAGTCGTCGTCGCCGAGGAAGTCGTGGGCGATGAGCACGCAGTGCGCCAGGCCGAGCGGCGCGTCCTGGGGGATGTACGTGACGTCGACCCCCCAGCGGGACCCGTCCTCCACCGCCGCCCGGATCTCGTCGGCGGTGTCGCCGACGATGATGCCGATCTCCTTGATGCCCGCCTCGACCATGTCCTCGATCCCGTAGAACAGGATGGGCTTGTTGGCCACCGGGACGAGCTGCTTGGCGCTGGTGTGGGTGATGGGACGAAGACGGGTGCCGGCGCCGCCGGACAGGATCAAGCCCTTCATCGACGCAGCATCGTAGGCGGCCGGTGAGCTCGATCCGACCACGGGCGCCCGTGACCCGACCGAGCGGAAGGGTGAGAGGGCACTAACTTCGGCTCCGCGATGAGCCGAAGAACCCAGGTGCGATCGATCGCCCTGCGCCGGCTGGCGTGCATGATGCTCCTGGTCGTCGGTGCCGCCGCGGTCGTCACTGCGCCGACGGGCGCGGGTGCCGCGAACACGTCCACCACGGCTTCGGTCCCCAAGTCGTGGGACCCGCGGCTCGAACCGATCGCCAACAAGGTCGCCGAGCTGCGGAAGCTGAACTTCGTCCATCCGGTCGCCGCCGAGTTCCTCGACGACGCCGCGTTCGACAAGAAGGTGGCGATCGACAAGGGCAAGCTCACGAAGCAGGACAAGGCCGACATCGCACGGGCACAGGGCCAGCTGCGCGCGGTGGGTCTGATCGGACCGGACGTCGACATCGTCGACGCCATGAGCTCGTTGCAGACGTCGGGCGTGCTCGCGTACTACGACCCGGCCACCAAGAAGATCACCGTGAAGGGGAAGAGCATCGACGACCCGGCCACGCGCGTCACCGTCGCGCACGAGCTGACCCACGCGCTGCAGGACCAGCACTTCGATCTCCAGAAGCTGGAGAAGGACGCCGCCAAGGCGCATGCCTCCACCCCGTTGCGCACGGTCGTCGAGGGCGACGCGGTCCGCATCCAGGACGACTACGCCAACTCGCTGTCGAAGGCCGACCAGGATGCGTACGAGCAGGAGCGCTCGAACGCGAGCCAGCAGGCCCGATCCGAGGTCGACGCGAAAGGCGTGCCCGAATCGCTGTCGGTGCTCTTCGAGGCGCCCTACGACCTCGGCCCCACCATGCTCCAGGCGGTGATCGCCAAGGAGGGCGAGCACGGCATCGACGGTCTCTTCGAGCACCCGCCGACCGCCGATGCCTCGTACCTCACGCCCTCGACGCTGCTGGAGCACCGCGTGTTCAAGAACGTCGCGCCGCCCGCCCTCGCCGCGGGCGAGAAGCGCTCGGGCGAGCCCGACGTGTTCGGCGCCTTCGCGCTGTACCAGGTGCTCGCCTCACGCCTCGATCCCGGCGCCGCGCTCACCGCCGCCGACGCGTGGGGCGGGGACTCGATGGTCACGTTCACCCGGCACGGCACCACCTGCCTCCGGGCGCGGTTCGTGGGCAAGACCGGCGACGGCACCCAGACGATCGGCGCCGCACTGGCGCAGTGGGCCACCCAGATGCCGGCGGGTGCGGCGCAGGTCGACGGCAAGGCCGACGGGGCGACGCTCACCGCGTGTGACCCCGGAGCGAGCGCCACCGAGGCGCCGAACCGGGCGCTGACCGCGCTCATCTTCGCCGGGAACCGTGACTCATTGTTCTCCGAGGTCGTGAAGCAGGGCCTCCCGGTGAACGTCGCCTCGTGCGCCGCCGACGGCGTGGTGCGGGATCCGTCGTTCGCGCCCGTGATCGCGGCGGCCACCGTCGACCCCAGCGCCTCGCCCGACGCGGGCGTCATCGACGCGGTCCGGGCGCGGGTCCCGACCATCCTCCAGGGCTGCGTCGCCTCGCACGGCTCCACCTAGCGGCACCGCGGCGTCGCCGTATCCAAACCGGCGCGTCGGGCGTTCTCGTCGGTGACGGCACTCCTCGGAACCGCCGTCGCTTCGCCGCTCTTCGTCCGGGAGGTTGCCCGCGTGGCGACGTCAGCCTTCATGCCGGCCCACCTCCGCGACAGCCTCCGTCTCCGGGGCGAGTTGTTCGATCGGACCACCGGGCTTCCCGGGCCCGTGCTCCTGCTGGATCGGATCGAGATGGGTCTCGCCCACGCGAAGCGGCGCTGCCGCCTGCTCGGCGTCTTCTACGTCGATCCGGCGTCGGTCGGCCACGAGCCGCCGGATCTCCGCGCCGTCGGCGAGCGACTCGTCGGCACCGTGCGCCCCGACGACACCGTGGCGTGCGACGGCGCCGGCCACTTCGTGGTCGTCTGCCCCGACCTCGACCACGACGGTCAGGCGGGGCGGGTCACGCACCGCCTGCGCGACGCGATCGGCGCGCCGTGCCTGCTGGGGTCGGCGCTCGGGTGTCCGCCCACCGAGGCTGCCGGCCTCATCGTGCTCGCCATGGCCCGCGCCACGCCCCGAGCGGGCTCGACCGCGCTGGTGCCGAGGAGCCGCGACCGCTGACGCGACGAGGCCCCGGCCGTCGCCGGGGCCCGCCCTGTGCGGCCGTGCTCGATCTCGCCCGCTTCGCTCCTTGCGAAGGTACGAGACCCCACGAACGACGCCGCGGCTATTCTGCCGACGTTCCGGTGAATTCACCGCGCCGCTTTGGTCCGCCGCCGTCCATTCCGTGCACAAGCCGCGATCCTCGAGCGCGGCCGGCCGGCTCAGACGACGAAGTACTTGGCCTCGGGGTGGGGGACGATGATCGCCGAGGTGCTCTGCTCGGGCTCGAGCTGGAACTCCTCCGTGAGCTTGACCCCGATGCGGTGGAGCTCGAGCAGGTCGTCGAGCTTGGCCTGGTCGTCCAGGTCGGGACAGGCCGGGTACCCCCACGAGTAGCGGGAACCACGGTACTGCTGCCGGAACAGACCGGCGAGCGTGGGTCCGTCCTCGTTGGCGAAGCCCCATTCCTCGCGGATGCGGCGGTGCCAGAGCTCGGCGAGGGCCTCGGTCATCTCGACCGACAAGCCGTGCGTGAGCAGGTACTCCTGGTAGCGATCGGCTGCGAACAGCTCCCGCTCACGCTCGGAGGCGCGCTCGCCGACGGTCACCACGTGGAACGCGGCGTAGTCGCGGTCGCCGCTCTCGGCGCTGCGGAAGAAGTCGCTGATGCAGAGGTGACGGTCGCTGCGCTGGCGGGGGAACGTGAACCGCAGACGTTCGTTGCGACGGTCGTCGTCGGTCCACACGATGAGGTCGTTCCCGTCGGCATTGACCGGGAAGTAGCCCCAGATCACCGCCGGCACCAGCCATCCCTCGGCCTTCGCCTCGTCGAGCTGGGCTCGGAGCGTCGGGCGGATGCGCTCCTTGAACTCGGCGTCGTTCTCCTTGCGCGACTTGTCGGGCCGGAACTGCCACTGGTTGCGGAACAGCGCGGTCTCGTTGATGTACGCGGCGATGTCGTCGAGCGGCGTGCCCTTGGCCACGCGCCCGCCGAGGAAGGGTGGCGTGAAGATCTCGACGTCGCTCGCGACGTCGGATCGCACCGCCGCCGCGGTGACCGCCCGCTCGGCCTCCATCTCGGACCGGCGGGGCGGCAGCACGCGCCCGGTCAGCACCCGGCCGAAGTCGGGGTCGAGCACCCCGGTCTTCTTGCCCTCCATGAGCTGGTCCATCGTGTGGAGGCCCTCGAACGCGTCCTTGCCGTAGAAGAGGCGACCGTCGTAGACCTCGCGCAGGTCGCGCTCGACATAGCTGCGCGTCAGCGCCGCACCGCCCAGGAGCACCGGGATCTCGGCCAGCCCCTGGGTGTTCAGCTCCTCCAGGTTCTCGCGCATGATGAGGGTGCTCTTCACCAGCAGGCCGCTCATGCCGATGGCGTCGGCCTTCACCTCGTTGGCCTTCTCGACGAACGCCGAGAGCGGCGCCTTGATGCCGATGTTGTGGACCTCGTAGCCGTTGTTGGTGAGGATGATGTCGACCAGGTTCTTGCCGATGTCGTGGACGTCGCCCTTCACGGTGCCGAGCACGACGCGTCCCTTGCCGCCGGCGTCGGCCTTCTCCATGTGGGGCTCGAGGTAGGCGACCGCCGCCTTCATCGTCTCCGCGCTCTGGAGCACGAACGGCAGCTGCATCTCGCCTCGGCCGAACAGGTCGCCGACGACCTTCATGCCTTCGAGCAGCACCTCGTTCACGATCGACAAGGCCGGGCGCGTCTGCAGCTGCTCCTCGAGGTCGGTCTCGAGGCCGTCGCGGTTGCCGTCGATGATCCGGTGCTCCAACCGCTGCTCGACCGGCCAGCCGGAGCGGTCCTCCTTCACCACCGCCGTCGCGTCGACGCCCTCGAACAGCGCCATCAGCTCGGTGAGCGGGTCGTAGTCGTCGCGCCGGCGGTCGTACACGAGGTCGAGGGCGAGCTCGCGGGCCCGGTCGTCGATCTTGTGCATGGGCATGATCCGCGCCGCGTGCACGATGGCGGCGTCGAGCCCGGCCTCGCGGCACTCGTGCAGGAACACGCTGTTGAGCACGTGACGGATCGCGGGCTTGAGGCCGAAGCTGACGTTCGACAGCCCCAGGATGGTCGACGCACCGGGCAGCTCGGTCTTCGCCCGGCGGATCGCTTCGATGGTCTCGATGCCGTCGCGGCGCAGGTCCTCGGCGCCGGATCCCAGGGGGAACGTGAGCATGTCGAAGATGAGGTCGGTCGGCTCGATGCCGTAGCGCTCGGTGGCGAGGTCGTAGATGCGACGGCACACGCGGAGCTTCCAGTCGGCGGTGCGCGCCTGCCCCTCTTCGTCGATGGCGAGGCAGATGACGGCGGCGCCGTACTCGCCCGCCAGCGACATCACCCGATCGAAACGCTTCCCTTCGTCCTCGCCCTCCTCGAGGTTCGCGGAGTTCAGGATCGCCTTGCCGCCCGAGTGCTGGAGGCCGGCTTCGAGCACCTGTGGCTCGGTCGAGTCGAACACGAGGGGGAGGGCTGCCTGTGTGGCGAAGCGGCTCGCGATCTCGTGCATGTCGGTCGTGCCGTCGCGGCCGACGTAGTCGACGCACACGTCGAGGACGTGTGCGCCTTCCTTCACCTGGTCGCGCGCCATCTGCACACACGTGTCCCAATCGGCTTCGAGCATCGCTTCGCGGAACTTCTTCGAGCCGTTGGCATTGGTGCGCTCACCGACCGCGAGGTAGGCGAGCTCCTGGTGGAAGGCGACCGGGCTGTAGATCGAGGAGCAGCTCGGCTCGTACTCGGGCGTGCGCGTGGCGGGCGCGCGGATCCCGATCCGCTCCACGACGGCG
>DATBBL010000363.1:0-5647 GCA_036271015.1 Acidimicrobiia bacterium | reverse complement strand
TCCTGGCGCAGGACCTCGTTCTGCACCGGGATCGTGATGCGCGAGCGGCGGGGCACGACCACGGCCTGCAGGTCGTCGGGCTGCTGCACCCCGGTGTCGGTGAGGAAGGTGACGTCGACGATGGCGTCGTCACCGAAGGGGTTAAACAACGCGAGGTCGTGCTCGGCCCCCGGCACCGTCGTGCCGGAGGCGAAGTACCAGTCGGTACCGGCGGCGCGGGTGCACGGCTCGACCGCGAAGTCGCCGTCGTGCTGGAGCTGGTGCGACACCGCGGCCGGGCCGCCGGTCGTCTCCACGACCACGCCCGGTTCGGGGGTGGCGAGGATGTCGGCCACCTTGACGCGCGTCTCCTCGCCCGGTGCCAGGCGCAGTTGCCGGGTCTTTGGTGCCCCGTTGCCACCCGGCATCACGGTGATGGTGGCGTCGACGGTCGACGGCGCGAGGCTCGCCACGATGACGGTCTCGTCGGCGCGGCCGTCCGGCGTCGACGTGCCCTCGGCGCAGTACCACGCGCTCGAGGCGACGTCGGACGACGGCACGCTCACGCCCGTGCGCGCGAGGGATGACGCGGTCGCGGACTCGCTCGAGGACGCGCCCTGCTGCGCGACGATCGCGGCGACGACCGCGGCCAGCACGACGAGCAGGATCGGACCTCGGCGCACCTTGCGGGCGCGGCGGGGGGTGGGGGTCGATGCGCGGTCGCTCATACGCGCTCCCACCAGTACGCGTCGTCCTCGAGGAGGTCGTCGAGGGGCTCCGACCGACGCTCCCGGCGTTCGCGCCGCGTGCGCACCTGGGTCGCCCGCACGACCGGGTCGTGCCGCACGCGGGTGCGACGCCAGCGCCAGACGACGAGGATCCACAGCACCAGCGCGCCGCTGAGCAGCGCCCAGCGCTGCCACTGCGCGTCGTAGGAGATCGTGACCGGACCGCGGGTGTCGAGGCGGTAGCCGTTGGCCCAGCCGAACGCCTGCTCGTGACGCAGGGACGCGCCGCCCGACGACGCCTTCCACTGGGAGTCGTAGGCCTCGCCCCACAGCACGGTGCCGGCGCGGACGGGCGCGGACGTGATCGGTTGCGCGCCGGACAGGTCGGCGCCGAGCGCGGCCCGGTTGGGGCGCCGCGAGTCGACCGGGACGCGACCGGGGATCGACGCACGCAGCGGGACGTACGCGAGGTTCGAGTAAAGCACCAGACCCGCGCTCGAGCGCAGCTGCGCGAAGTCGAGCTGCTGGCCCATGGCCGTGCGCACCGCGCGGGGGACGGACGTCGCCGCACCGCCGCCGGGACCTTGGGTGCTCGGCACCACGATGTAGCGCACGCCCATCGGCGCCAGCATGCGGCCGAGCCGGTTGGTGAGCCCGGAGGTGGCGAGGTCGAGCGCACGGTCGACGACGTGGTCGGCGTCGTGCTCGGGGGCACGCCACTGCTCGGTGACGTCGCCGGGCCCGTTGCGCGTGAGCGTGTACCCGGTCCCGTCGCGCAGCACGACCGGGTCGAGCGGGAGCACCGTCGGGTCACCGACCCACAACATGCGGAACTCGCCCTTGGCGGTGAGCGCCTGCGTGAACGAGAGCGTGCTCGACCAGTCGCTCGTCGGCGCGCCCCACCGGCCGTCGAACACATCGCCGGTGAACGCGAGCGCGGGCAGGAGGATCGCGACCGCGCCGATGATCACCGCCGGTTGGCGCCACCCGAACCTGTACGACTGGATGCCGTCGACGAACACCGACACCGCGATGCCGAGGCAGAGGGCGAGGCCCAGCGCGGCGAGGGTGAGCCCGGCTTCGGGCGGCAGCACCGACGTGTCGGGGAAGAAGCGCGCCGGGACCCAGACCACCCCCCAGCCGACCAGTGCCAACAACCAACCGCGCGCGGTCCAGGCCAGGCGATCGCCGGTGGCGACGAACAACGGCACCGCGGCGGCGATCACCAGCCCCCACATCATCCAGCCCGCGGTGGCCGGGCCGGTGTCGAACCGGAGGATCTGCGAGAGGTCGAGGTCGGGCCGGAACGCGAAGCCGAAGGCGGCCTTGTCGACGCCGGTCCGCGCGTACGCGAGCGGCCACGGGAACAGCAGCACCATGCCGCCGACCGCCGCGACCACCGCGATCCCGAAGCTGCGCAGCGCCCTGCGCCCCGCGCCTGCGATCGGGACCGCGACCACGAAGGTCGCGGCGGCGAGCACGAACAGCGCGAGGCCGACCGGGTACCAGGCTCCCAACAACGCGGCGAGGACGGCCAGCCGGAGGACCCGGCCCTTGCGGGCGTCGTCACGAGCGCCGAGGCGGACGATGCGGAGCAGCAGGAACGGCAGCAGCGCGAACAGCACGAGCGGCCCCAGGCGACCCTGCGCGATCGCGTTGCGGGCCACCGGGTTGATGCCGTAGGCGAGGCCGGCCGCCAGCGCGGGCCCGCGCAGGCCGATGACGTGGCGCGCGAGGCGGTAGGCGCCGAACGCGCCGAGCGGGATCGCGAGCACGACGGTGAGCGTCTGCGCGAATCCCACCGCGCCCAGGAGCACGCTGCCCATCGCGCCGATGAGCGCGAGGGCCGCGGGGGCGGAGGACGCGGACCCGAGCCCGGTGTAGCGCCACGCCGACCCGAAGCTGTCGAAGAGGTCGCCGACGCCCGGCCAGTGCCCGAAGGTGCCGATGGCCGGGACGCCGCCGGTGACGAGGCCGCGCGAGCCGATGGCGACGAGCACGAGGAACCCGAGGAAGGCGATCGCGGCCGGCGTGCGCACACCGTCGGACACGGAGTCGACCGCGCTGCGCGACGCGTCGCCAAGGGAGCGGAGCCGGGTGTCGGTCTGCAAGTGATGCGCGAGGAAGGCGCTGAGGCGGGTGGTGCTCGAGACCTGCAGCTCGCGGAGCTCGGAGTCGTGCACCCGCCGGAGCCGTTGCGCGCGATGGCGCGACGGCCGCAGGTTCCGCACGTGCAGGAGGTTGGAGTACCAGCTGCCGATGGCCGCCCGGGCCCGGCGCGGATGCCCGGTGAGCAGGTCGCCGAGTGCCTCGATGAACCCGACGACGAACCCGAACGGCACCAGCCAGAGCAGGCGCCGCAGCGAGTACGACGTGAACAGCACGCGCACGCGCGAGCGCGCGAGCGCGAACTCGTCGGGCCGGTCGCCGAGGGCGCGCTCGTCGGCCGCTTCCCGGTGCGATGCACGCGCGTCGGGCGCCACCAGGACGCGCGCGCCCGCGAGCCGGGCGCGCCAGCAGAGGTCGAGGTCCTCGGCACCGGGGAAGGTCGCGGGGTCGAAGCCTCCGAGCTCCACGAAGAGGTCGGTGCGCACCAACATCGCGGCGGTGGTGACGTAGAAGACGTCGCGCACGCCGTCGTGCTGCTCCTGGTCGAGCTCACCGGGTTCGATGCCGGTGTAGGGCGCACCGAAGCGGTCGATGGCGCGGCCGACCTCCAGCAGGATCTCGGGGTTGTCGGCGCTCACCAGCTTGGGGCCGAGGATGCCCGCGTTCGAGCGGTAGCCCTCCTCGACCATCAGTCGCACCGCGTCGGGATCGAGCACCACGTCGTCGTGGCAGAGGAGGAGGAAGGTCGCCCCCTCCACCGCATGCAGCGCCTCGTTGGCGGCGGCGGCGAAGCCGGCGCTCTCGTCGAGACGGCGCACGAACGCGCGCGGGAGCACGGTCGCGACCCGCGGGGTGGGGTCCTCCTGCGAGCCGCAGTCCACCACGAGCACGGTGAGGTCGTCGTAGTCCTGGGCGCCGAGGCCGGTGAGGGTGTCCTCGAGCCAGGGACCCGGGTTCCGGGTGACGACCACCGCCACCACGGGCGGGTACTGGGCGAGGATCTCCTCGACGGGCTCGTCGTCGGGCCGGCCCAGGAGCTCCTCGTCGGGCTGGTCGTCGGGCTGGTCGTCGGGCTCCGCGGCCGGCACCGGGACCGGTGGATCCGGCGGTTGGAACGCGCTCATCAGGGGCGCCAGCGTACCGTCGGCCCCTTCCCGCACGGGGGCACGGAGCCCCGCTCAGGAGCGTGCCCGCCGGGCGTCCCGGAGCCTGCCCGGTACGCTCACGGCATGATCGCGGCGTTGGCGGGTGGTGTGGGAGCGGCGCGCTTCCTCCGCGGGTTGGTGCAGGTCGTCGACCCCGCCGACGTCACCGTGGTCGTCAACACCGCCGACGACGACTGGTTCCACGGCCTCTACGTCTGCCCCGACCTCGACTCGGTCACCTACACCCTCGCCGGCGCCCAGAACCCCGACACCGGGTGGGGCCTGGCGGGCGAGACGTTCGCCACCGTCGACGCCCTGGCCCGCTACGGCGAGGACACCTGGTTCCGGCTCGGCGACCGCGACCTCGCCACCCACCTCTTCCGCACCCGCCGGCTGCGGGAGGGTGCCCCCCTGAGCGAGGTCACGGCCGAGATCACCGCGGCCTGGGGGGTCGGCCCCCGCCTGCTGCCCATGACCGACGGCCGCATCGCCACCCGCATCACCGTGGCCGCGGGCGAGCTGGCGATGCAGGAGTGGTTCGTGCGCGAGCGGTGCGAACCGCCCGTGCTGGCCGTGCGGTTCGAGGGCGCCGACGCCGCGGTCGCCGCGCCGGGCGTGATCGACGCCATCCTCGCCGCCGACACCGTGCTCGTCTGCCCGAGCAACCCGGTCATCTCGATCGGGCCGATCCTGGCGGTCGACGGCGTGCGCGACGCGCTCGTGTCGCGCCGCGACCGCGTGGTCGGCGTGAGCCCCATCATCGCGGGCCGGCCGGTGAAGGGCCCCGCCGACCGGCTGATGGGCCCGCTTGGGATCGACGTCTCGTGTGTGGGCGTGGCGCGCGAGTACCGCGAGTTCTGCAGCACGCTCGTGATCGACGCCGGTGACGCGGCGCGGGTGGACGAGATCGAGGCACTCGGCGTCCGTGCCGTCACTGCCGACACCTTGATGACCGACGCGCGCGTCGCGGCCGCCCTCGCCCGCGACACCCTCGCCGCCGTCGCCTGAGCCACCACCCGCGTGCAGCCGCTCACCCTGATCCCGATCCACGGCATCCCCGAGGTGCGCCCCGACGACGCCCTCGCGCCGCTGCTGGCCGACGCGGCGGTCGCGCAGGGCACGCCCCTGCTCGACGGCGACTGCCTCGTCGTCACCCAGAAGATCGTGTCGAAGGCCGAAGGCCGCCTGGTGCAGGTCGATCCCGACGACCGCGCCGCGCGCCGGGCGTTGGTCGAGCAGGAATCGGTGCGCGTCCTCCGGCGGCGCGGCGACCTCATCATCAGCGAGACCACGCACGGGTTCGTGTGCGCCAACGCGGGCGTCGACCTCTCGAACGTCGACGACGGATGGGCCGCGCTGCTGCCCGTCGACTCCGACCGCTCGGCCCGGCGCATCCGCGACGCGCTCCGGGCCACGCGGGGCGTCGAGGTCGCGGTCGTGATCTCCGACACCTTCGGGCGCCCCTGGCGCCAGGGCCTCACCGACGTCGCCATCGGGGTCGCGGGCCTCGCCGCGGTCGTCGACCTGCGCGGCTCCACCGACGCGCGAGGCCGGGAGCTGCAGGTCACGGAGGTGGCGGTGGCCGACGAGGTGGCGGGGGCGGCGGAACTCGTGATGGGCAAGTCGGCGGGCGTTCCGGTCGCCATCGTGCGCGGCCTCGACCCGGAGTGGTTGCGCGAGAGCAGT
>DATBBL010000362.1:0-7467 GCA_036271015.1 Acidimicrobiia bacterium | reverse complement strand
AAGTCGCGCCAGAGCGCGGCGGTGCGCGTGTAGCGGTGGGGTTGGAACACCGCGACGACCCGCTTCCAGCCCCCTTCCCGCGCCGCGCGGATCATGGCGTCGACGTCGCTCGGGAGGTGTGCGTAGTCGTCGACGTAGGTGACGCCGTCGCGCTCGCCCCGGAACTGGAATCGACGGGCGACCCCGCCGAAGCTCCCGAGCGCGCTCGTGACCGCGTCGAAGGGCACCCCGAGCTCCAACCCGATCGCGGCGGCGCCCGCCGCGTTCACCGCGTTGTGCCGGCCGGGCACCGGGAGCTCGACCGCGCCCAGCGCCTCGCCGGCGCGGGCGAGCGTGAACCGGGTGCCGCTGCGACCGCCCTCGTAGGCGTTCATCCGGTAGTCGGCGCCGGTGGCGAACCCGTAGGTGACGGTGGCGCCGGGGGCGCGCGCGGCGATGGCGGCGGCGAGCTCGTCGTCCGCGCACAGCGCGCACACGCCGGGGATCCGCGCCACGAAGGTCTCGAAGGCGTCGACGAGGGCCGGGAAGTCGCCGTAGTGGTCGAGGTGGTCGGGCAGCACGGAGGTGACGACCGCGTCATGGGGCGCCAGCTCGAGGAAGGTGCCGTCGCTCTCGTCGGCTTCGACCACCAGCCACTCACCGGAGTCGAACACCGCGTTGGTGCCGACCTCGTTGAGGTCACCCCCGATGAGGAAGCTCGGGTGCCAGCCGGCCGCACGCAGGATGAGTGCCAGCATCGACGACGTGGTCGTCTTCCCGTGGCTGCCCGCGACCGCGATCGTGGTGCGGGTGGCGACGATGGCGCGCAGCGCGTCGGCGCGGCGGAGCACCGGGATGCCGCGCTCGCGCGCGGCGACGACCTCGGGGTTGCTCTCGGGGATCGCGGTGGAGATGACGACCGCGTCGAGCGCGGCCGGGAGGTGCTCGGCGGCGTGGCCCACGTGGGTGGTGACGTCGAGCAGCCCGAGGCGTTCGAGTGGGCGCGACGGACGGAGGTCGGAGCCGCTCACGTGGTGACCCATGCGCGCCAGGACCGTGGCGATCGCGCTCATGCCCGCGCCGCCCACGCCGACGATGTGCACCGAGCGCGGCGACGTGAGATCGAGGTCGAGGTCACGCGCCGGTTCACCGCGCACCGGCGGCCTCCTCCACGAGGTCGGCGAACCGGGCGGTGGCATCCGGCCGTCCGAGCGCGCGGGCGGCGTCGCCCATGGCGCGACGACGGTCGGGGTCGGCGAGCAGGGCGGTGAGCTCGGTGTCGAGCCGGGCCGGGTCGAGAGCGGCATCGCCCACCACCACGGCCGCGCCGACCGCGGCCAACGCCTCCGCGTTGGCGGTCTGGTGGTCGCCGGGGGCGCCGGGGAGCGGCACCAGCACCGCGGGCACCCCGACCGCGGTGAGCTCCGCGGTCATCCCGCCGGCCCGGGAGACCACCAGCGCGGCATCGGTGTAGATGGCCTCCATGTGCTCCTCGAACGGGACGAGACGGTAGCCGAGCGCGTCGCCCGGTCGGCGCAGCGCTTCGAGCCGGATGCGGCACTCTTCGTAGTCGCGGACACCGCTCACGTGGTGGATCGTCACGTCGCTCCGGCCCCGCCAGCGGTCGTAGAGGCCGAGGACCGCCTGGTTCAGCGAACGGGCCCCGAGGCTCCCGCCCACGACCGCGACGAGCGGCGGGGTGACCGGGGCCCGGCGCACCGCGGCGATGGCGGGCCGGATGGGGTTGCCGGTGACCACCGCGCCCGGGAGCGGCGTGCCGGGGAGGGTGACCGCGGGGCGGGCGCCGAGCCGCACCGCGATCCGGTTGGCCAGGCCGGGATGGGCGTCGGCCTCGTGGACCACCGCCGGCACGCCCGCGAGACGGGCGCCGACCAGCGCCGGGACCGACGCGTAGCCGCCGACGCCCACCACCACCCGCGGCCGCAGCCGCCGCACCAGCCGCACCGCCCGGGCGACGGCGACGACGGTGTCCCACGCGGTGCGGAGGTTCTGCGCGAGCTGGCGAGGACCGAGCCCCCGCTGGAGGCCGCGACCGGGCAGGAGGTCGATGGCGAAACCGGCGGCCGGGACCGCGGTGGCCTCGAGGCCGCGCTGGGCGCCGACGAAGCGCACCCGGTCGCGGTCGTACCCGCGGGCGACGAGCTCCTCCGCCAGCGCGAGGGCAGGGAACACGTGACCGCCGGTGCCGCCGCCACTGATGAGGACGTCGGCCGCGGTCACCGTCGCGCAGCAGCGGGCCGCGTCGCGCGGGCGGGCGTGGGGCGACCCTGGCGGGCCACGTTCACCAGGATGCCGGTCGCGAGCATCGTGGTGATGAGCGCCGAGCCACCGAACGACACGAACGGGAGCGGGATGCCGGTCACCGGGAGCAGGCCCACGACCGCGCCGATGTTGATGACCGCCTGCCCGACCACCCACATCGTCGCGCCCGCGGCGATGAGCGCCCCGAAGCGGTCCGGCGCGCGGAGCGCGGCGCGCGTGCCCAGCACGCCGAAGGCGATGAAGAGCGCCATCACGAGGAAGCAACCGACGAGGCCGAGCTCCTCACCGATGATGGCGAAGATGAAGTCGGTGTGCGCGTTCGGCAGGAAGTTCCACTTGGCCCGTCCTGCGCCGAGCCCGACGCCGGTGAGACCTCCGCTCCCCAGGGCGATGAGCGACTGCGAGATCTGGTAGCCCGCGTTCGACGAATCGGCGAACGGGTGGAGGAACGTGAGCATCCGCGCCCGGCGGTAGGGCTCGACCAACGCGAGGAACGTCACCGCGGTGATGCCGGCGGCGCCCACGATCGCGAGGTGGCTCTTCCGCACGCCCCCGGCCACCAGCACCGCGAGCACCACGAGGGCGAGCACCATCGCCGAGCCGAGGTCGGGCTCCTTCATCACGAGCAGGGTGAACCCGGCGAGGACCAGCGCCACCGGCCGCAGCACGCGGCGCCAGTCGTGCAACTCCCCGGCCCGCCGGCTCACGAGATCGGCCGCGTAGAGGAGGAGCGCCAGCTTGGCGATCTCGCTGGGTTGGAAGCGGAGGAAGCCGGCACCGAGCCACCGACGGGAGCCCGAGACGTAGATCCCGATGCCGGGGACGAGCACCGCGACGAGGAGCACCACGCTGACGACCAGCAGCGGCCGCACCAGGCCCCTCCAACGTCGGTAGTCGAAGCGCACCGCGAACACGAACGCGATCAGCCCGAACACCGTCCACATCAGCTGCCGGAGGAAGAAGTACCAGGGCGACCCGTAGTCGGTGAGCGACGCCACCGACGACGCCGACAGCACCATCACCACCCCGACCACGTTGAGCACCGCGACCGTCGCCACGAGCAGGATGGCGGTCGACGAGCGCGTCCCCGCGGCGCGGCGCGTGGTGGGAGCGGCGCGGTGACGGTGGGCGCGGACGGGACTGGCGAACGCGGTCATGCGGTTCCTCCGTTGACGCACGGAGGCGACGCCTCCACCAGCAGCTGCACCTCGCGGGCGAAGTCGTCACCGCGCGCCGCGTAGCTGTCGTACCAGTCGAACGAGGCGCACGCGGGTGACAGGAGCACCGCGTCGTCGGCTCGGGCGCGCTCGGATGCGGCCCGCACCGCCTCGCGCATCGAGTCGGCCCGGACCACGGGGACCGTGCCGCCAAAGGCGGCCTCGACCTCGCCCGCGGCCTCGCCGATCGCGACCACCGCCCGGATCCGGCTCGCCTGCGCGCGCAGGCTGCCGAGGTCGAGCGCCTTGTTGCGACCCCCGGCGATGAGCACGACGTGCTCGAAGCCGGCCAGCGCGCTGACGGTGGCGTGCGGGTTGGTGGCCTTGGAGTCGTCGTAATACCTCACCCCGGCGCGCTCGCCCACCAGCTGCACGCGGTGCGCGAGGCCGGCGAAGCCGGTCAGGGCCTTCGTCACCGCGGCCGCGCCGGCGCCGAGATCCGCCGCCGCGGCCGCCGCGGCCAGCGCGTTGGCGACGTCGTGCGGTGCGCCCGACGCGGGCAGGGGCGCCACCACCCCACTGGGACCGACCAGGGCGCCCGCGCGCACGCCGTAGTCGCCGGGCCCCGGTGCGCCGGTTCCGAAGCGGATCACCCGGCCGGGCGCGCCGGCGGCCAGGCCGTCGGCGACGCGGTCGTCGCGGTTCACGACGAGGAGCGCCCGGCTCCCCTGGTTCGCGAACACCCGGGCCTTGGCGGCGGCGTAGGCGGCGACCGACCCGTGCCAGTCGAGGTGGTCCTCGGCGACGTTGAGCAGGACGGCGACGTCGGGCGCGAACGCGTTGCCGGTGAGCGCGAGCTGGAACGACGACACCTCGGCGACGACCACGGCCACCCGGTCACCGACGGCGTCGAGCAACGGGCGCCCGATGTTGCCGGCGGCGACGCTGGCGATCCCGGCCGCGCGCAGCATCGCGTCGATCAGCGTGGTGACGGTGGTCTTCCCGTTGGTCCCGGTGACCGCGACCAGGCGCGGCGCGTCGGGACGGGCGCGCAGACGGGCGGCGGCCAGGTCGATCTCCGAGCGGATCGGCACCCCGGCACCGTGCGCGGCGACGAGCGCCGGGTGGTCGGGGTGCACACCCGGGCTGGGCACCACGAGATCGGCGGCGCGGCCGAGGGCGGCGGCCTCGTCGTCGGTCGGGGACTCCACCAGCCGCGCGCCGGCAGCGACGGCCTGCTCCGCCCGGTCCCGGTAGCCGTCCTGCTGCTGGAGGCGATTCCCTCCCGGCGTCGGCGGCCGGTCTTCGAGCACGGTCACCTCGTGCCCGGCGGCGCGCGTGTACGCCACGACCGACGCGCCCGTCGTCGCCAGGCCGATCACGAGGACCCGCATCAGTCGAGCACCCCCGGGATGCGGATGAAGTCGGCGTAGAAGAAGCCGAGCCCCAGCGCGACCAGGAGCCCGGCGAGCAGCCAGAAGCGCACGATCACGGTGAACTCGGGCCACCCGCCGACCTCGAAGTGGTGGTGGATGGGCGCCATGCGCAGGACGCGCCGGTGGAAGCACCGGAACGAGATCACCTGCGCGATGACGCTCAGGGTCTCGAAGACGTAGAGGCCACCGAGGATGGGCAGCAGCAGGACGGTGTTGGTAAGCAGCGCGAGGCCGGCCATCGCCGCGCCCAGCGCGAGCGAGCCGACATCGCCCATGAACACCTGCGCGGGTGCCGCGTTCCACCACAGGAACCCGAGGCACGCGCCCATCATCGCCGCGGCCACGATGGCGAGGTCGAGCGCGCCGGCGGCGAGCACGTGGTACACGTGCGGGTGGCGGAACTGCCAGAACGCGATGATCACGAACGCGGCGAACACCATCGCCGCGGAGCCGGCGGCCAGGCCGTCCATCCCGTCGGTGAGGTTCACCGCGTTCGAGAAGCCGTACACGAAGAGGACGGCCACCACGAACCACAGGCTCGACGCCATCTTGAGGTCGAGCATGCGGGTGAACGACCAGTGCGTCGAGACGTTCACCCACTCGAGCGCGAGCAGCGCGAAGCCCACGGCCACGATCACCTGGCCGCCGGTCTTGCCGCGCTTGCGCAAGCCGAGGTTGCGACCGCGCCGCACGCCCAGGTAGTCGTCGACGAAGCCCACCAACGCCATGCCGACGACGAGCGCCATGAGCGTGATGCCGGTGCGCGCGAACTTGGTCTGCTCGGTGCTCACGTGCGAGACGAGGTAGCCGATGAGCGCGCTCACGACGATGGCGATGCCGCCCATGGTCGGCGTGCCCGCCTTCTTCTCGTGGGGGTGGGCGAACGGGCCGTCGTCGCGGATCTGCTGGCCGATGCCCTTGGCCCGCAGCACCCGGATGAGCGCGGGCGTGGTCAAGATGCAGATGACGAAGGCGGCACCGGTACCGACGAGGAGTGCGATCATCCGGCCGGCTCCGGGTGCTCCGGGCCCGACCCCCGGAGCCCGGCCGCCACCAGCTCCAGCCCGACCGCTCGGCTCCCCTTGACCAGCACCGCGTCGCCGTCGTGCGCGACGCCGGTGGCGGCGTCGAGCGCGGTGGCGGCGTCGGCCACCTCGGTGACGGCCACGCCGGCGGCGCGCGCGGCGGTCGCCATGGGCGCGGCGCCGGGGCCGACCGCCACCAGCACGTCGACCGCGACCGCGCCCAGGAGCTCACCGAGGGCGCGGTGCTCGGACGCGCTCAGGTCACCGAGCTCGAGCATCTCGCCGAGCACCGCGATGCGGCGCCCGGGCACGGGGACGCGGATCAGCGCCTCGACCGCAGCCGCCATCGACGATGGGTTGGCGTTGTAGGCGTCGTCCAGCAGGACGACCCCGGCAGGGGTGCGCGCCACCTCCATGCGCCACGGCGCGGGCTGCACCGCGGCGAGGCCGGCCGCGAGCTCGTCGAACGCGACACCACGTGCGAGCGCGACCGCGGCGGCGAGGCTCGCGTTCACGACCTGGTGCACGCCGCGGACGGCGAGCGTCACCGTGCCACCGCCCCAGGGCGACTCGATCCGGAACCGGGGGCGCAGGTCGGCGTCGAGCTCGACGTCGCGGGCCCGGACGTCGGCGTCGGCGGTCCCGGCCGAGACGAGCACCACGCGGGCGGAGGTGCGGGCGGCGAGGCCCGGCGTCTCGGGGTCGCCGGCGTCGAGGACCGCCAGGCCGTGGTCGTCGAGCGCCTCGAGCAGCTCCCCCTTGGCCCGGGCCACACCGGCGCGCCCGCCGAGCGAACCCGCGTGGGCGAGCCCGATGTTCGTGATCACACCGACCGTGGGCCGGGCGATGGCGCAGAGGGCGGCGATGTCGCCGTGGGCGCGCGCGCCCATCTCCAGCACCAGTGCCTCGGTCGCGGTCGGCGCGGCCAGCAGCGTGAGCGGCACGCCCGCCTCGTTGTTGTACGAACCGGGGCTGGCATGCACGTGGAACTTGGGCGCCAACGCGGCGGCGACGAGATCCTTGGTGCCGGTCTTCCCGGCCGAGCCGGTGATGCCGACCACGGTCGTGCCGTGCAGGGCGTCGCGGGCTGCCCGTCCGAGGCGGGCCAACGCGTCGAAGGCGTCGTCGACCTGCACGACCGCGATCCCGTCGAGCGCGAGCGGGCGTGTGACCAGCGCGACGGTCGCGCCGCGCGTCACCGCGTCGGGCACGTACTCGTGGCCGTCGCGCGCCGCGACCAGCGCGACGAAGCACGCGCCCGGCTCGAGCAGACGCGAGTCGATGGCGAATGACGTCGCGCGCGCGTCCGGATCGCCACTGAGCTGCGTCCCACCGGTGAGCGACGCGATCTGGCGGGCGGTCAGCTCCACCCGAGCGCTCCGAGCTCCGCGCGGGCGACGACCCGGTCGTCGAACGGCCGCGTTCGGCCCCGCGCCGTCTGGCCGGTCTCGTGGCCCTTGCCGGCGATGACGACGACGTCGCCGGGGGCGGCGGCGGCGAGCGCGGTGGCGATGGCCACGCGGCGGTCGAGCTCCACCGTGACCGCGGCCGGACCGGTGGCGAGGCCGGGGAGGACGGCGTCGGCGA
>DATBBL010000361.1:0-27769 GCA_036271015.1 Acidimicrobiia bacterium | reverse complement strand
AAGCTGGGAGTGCGCGGTGCCTGCGCGAGCGGGAACTTGGCGACGTCCACCGGCGCCGGGGTCGCCGGCTGGTGTGGCGCGTACACGGGCAGGTAGGCGAAGAACGGCTGGTGGGCGTGCGCGGCGCCGCGGATGAACCGGTCGGTGAGGTGGACGTACACGTTGGTGCCGTAGTCGCGGGGTCGGTGCCGGTACACGTGGTAGGTCTGGTTCTGGTTCAGCACGTAGCGGTACTCGGAGTACGGGTTGCCGTAGACCGCGCTCGCCCAGTTGTCCCACCCGGGAGGTACGTAGTCGGGCCGGGCGCCGTTCGGGTAGCCGTTGAGGTACTTGCCGGTCAGCGACGTCGTGTAGCCCGCGCCGTGCAGCCGGGTCGCCACCGTGTCCTGCTCGATCCCGTTGGCGTACGCCCGCTCGAAGCCGCCGTTGTCACCGCCGTTCGACCACACGCCGGTGTTGTGCGCGTACTGCCCCCGCAGGGTCGTGGTCCGCGACGGGCAACACAGCGAATTGCTCACGAAGTAGTAGTCGAATGTCGTCCCGTGGCCGCCGAGCAGCGCCCGGGTGCGCGGCAGGTAGCGCATCTCGGCCATGTCGAGGTCGTCGGCGAGCACGAACAGGATGTTGGGTCGCGTCCGGCTCGCGCGCGCCACGACCGCGCCGGCCGCCGGTGCCAGGGCCGGCCCGGCGACCGCGAGCGTGGTCGCGGCCAGGAGGATCAGGGTGCACAGCGCGAGTGGACGACTGCTGGGCACCGGGGTGTTGTACCGCTTCCCGGATGAGAGCCAGATGATCGCCAGATGATCGCCGGATGAGAAGCCGCCGCGGTCGGCGCCTCATCCGGTCCCGGACCGGCGGCGAACACCCTCCCGACGACAACCGGTCGGGCGGGCGAGGTGCCGCGGGTGGTCCAACGGGAGCAGGTGGCTCGGTCGAGGCATCACGACATGGACAGTGACGGAGCCGCCGAGCCGTACGTCGACCTCCCGACCCCGGCCGCGCCCGCGCGCGCCGCGGTCCTGGTCCTGCACGGCGGGAAGGCGGAGAGCCGGAGCCCGGTCGAACCCCGGCAGCTGACCGTCCGCCGCATGCAGCCGTTCGTGCGCGCCATCTCCTCGCGAGGCGGCGACCTCGCGGTCGGCCAGCTCCGCTACCGGTACCGCGGCTGGAACGATGCCGCCGCCGATCCCGTGGCCGACGTCGAGTTCGCCCTCGCCGCGATCGGTGACCGCTACGGTCCGGTGCCGGTCGTGCTGGTCGGGCACTCGATGGGCGGGCGCGCCGCGCTCCACGTCGCCGGGCACCCCCGCGTCCGCGGTGTCGTCGCGCTCGCGCCGTGGCTGCCCGACACCGAGCCCGTGGAGCAGCTCGCGGGTCGTGACCTCGTGGTGCTCCACGGGACGCGCGACCTGACCACGAGCCCGCGGGCGTCGACCCGCTTCGTGGCCCGGGCCGCGCCGCACGCCCGGCGCACCGCGTTCGTGCTGGTGCCGCGGAGCGGCCACGGGATGCTGCTCCGGGCGGGGCTCTGGCACCACCTCACCGCCGAGTTCGTGCGCGCGGTCGTCGACGACGCGCCGTTCACCGCCGCGCTCGCGGATGCCCGCGCCGCCCGGTGCCTCGACCGGACGCCGAAGGGGACCACGTGAGGGAGTCGCGGCGGCGGGTCGCGGTCGTGGGCGCCGGCGTCGCGGGTCTGACCGCCGCGTACGTCCTGCAGCGTGCGTACGACGTCACGCTGTACGAGGCGGAGCCGCGCCTCGGTGGCCACGCGCACACCCACGACGTCGTGACGCCCGACGGCCGGCTCCTGCCGATCGACAGCGGGTTCATCGTGCACAACCTCAGCACGTATCCGAACCTGCTCCGCCTCTTCGGCGAGCTCGGGATCGAGACCCAGCCCACCGACATGAGCATGTCGGTCCGTTGCGACGGCTGCGGGCTCGAGTACGCAGGCGCCAAAGGCATCGGCGGCGTGTTCGCCCAGCCGGCGAGCGCGGTGAACCCGCGCTACCTGCACATGCTGGTCGAGATCACGCGCTTCCATCGACGCGCCCGGCGCCTCCTCGCGGGCGACGCCGATCCTCGCCTCACCCTTGGCGCGTTCCTCGATGCCGGACGCTCCAGCGACTACTTCGTACAGCACTTCGTGGTCCCGCTCGTGTCGTGCGTGTGGTCGTGCCCGCCCCGGACCGCGCTGCAGTATCCGGCGCACTCCCTGTTCACCTTTCTCGATCACCACGGCGCGCTCCGGGTCAACGGCTCCCCGAGCTGGCGCACCGTGGTCGGCGGTTCGCGCAGCTATGTGGAGCGGGCGGCCAAGGAGCTCACGGCCACGGAGCTGTCCAGTCCGGTGCGGGGGGTGCGCCGGGTCGCGGCGGGGATCGAGATCCGCGACGAGGCCGACGACGCGCGCACCTTCGACGCGGCCGTCGTCGCCACCCACGCCGACGACGCTCTCGCCCTCCTCGCCGATCCCACGCCGCACGAACGCGCCGCGCTCGGCGCGTTCGGCTCGGCCACCAACGAGACGATCCTGCACACCGACGCCGCGGTGCTCCCCACCCGGCCCCGCGCCCGGGCGTCATGGAACTACCTCCTCGACCGGTGCGTGTCGGACGCGGCGGAGGTGCATGTCAGCTACCACATGAACCGTCTGCACCGTCTCGACGAGCCGGTCGACTACCTCGTCACGCTGAACCCGGGTGCTCGCGTGCACGACGACGCGGTCCTGGCCCGGATGCGCTACTCGCACCCGCTGTACACCGCCGACTCGGTGGCGGCCCAGGCGGTGCTCCCGCGCCTGAACGACGGTCGCATCGCGTTTGCCGGGGCGTACCACGGGTGGGGCTTCCACGAAGACGGGTGCCTCTCGGGTGTGCGCGCCGCCGCGTCGCTGGGGGTCGAGTGGTGAGACCGGCGTGCTACCGCACCCGGATCACCCACGGCCGCACCGAGCGCGTGGGCTACGGGTTCGCGTACCGGCATCCGATGTGGCTGGTCGACCTCGATGCCGTGCCGGTCCTCCCTCGCGGGCTCCGGATCCTCGGTTCGTTCGACGCGGTGGACCACCTCGGCGATCCGGCGTCGAGCCTGCGAGCGAACGTCGACAGATTCCTCGGGCTCCACGGAATCGACGTTCCCGGCGGACAGGTGCTGATGCTCGCCAACGCCCGCTCGTTCGGCTACGCCTTCAACCCCCTGTCGGTGTTCTGGTGCTACGACCGCGAGGGCGCGCTCGTCGCGGTCGTCGTCGAGGTGCACAACACGTACGGCGAGCGGCACTGCTACCTCGTGCGACCCGATGCGCGCGGACGGGCCGAAGCCGACAAGGCGTTCTATGTATCGCCGTTCTTCGCCGTCGACGGGCGCTACGAGATGACGTTCACCGACCCGCGCGCGAGCGACGAGCTGCGCGTCGAGATCACGTTGTGGCGTGGGACACGAGCCGTGTTCCGGGCCACCCTGAGGGGTATCGCGGAAGGAAGGGCATCGTCGTTCCTCGTCGCATCGTTGCGTCACCCGCTGGCCAGCCAACGGGTGACCGCGTTGATCCGGCTCCAGGGCACGCGGTTGTGGTTGCGCCGACTGCCCGTGGTTCCCCGTCCGCCGGCGCCGGCGCAGGAAGGAGTCTGAGGCGATGACGGAAGCACTTGCGTTCGACGACCGGGAGCCGGGGCCGGCAGGCCCATGGCAGGAGCTCGGGCCCGCGCCCGGGCACCGGCCGGTGCACACCGCCATCGCCCGCAGCCTCTTCCTGCGGGTGGTCCCGCACCTGCCGGTGCGCGTCCGCCTGCCCGACGGCCGGATCGTCGGGGGCGGGGGGCCCGGGGCGCCGCTGATGCGCGTGCGCAGTGAGGCGTTCTTCCGGCGGCTCGGTGCCGACGGCCTGATCGGCTTCGGGGAGGCGTTCATGGCCGGCGACTGGGACGCCGACGATCCCGCGGCGGTGCTCGCGCCCTTCGCGGCGCGCATGTCGAGCCTGGTCCCCGCATGGATGCAACGCCTGCGGCGGCTCTACGTGCGCCGCCCGCCCGCCCGCGAGCAGAACACGAAGGCCGGCGCCCGACGCAACATCGAGCGCCACTACGACCTCTCCAACGACCTGTTCGCACTCTTCCTCGACGAGTCCATGACGTACTCGTGCGCGCGCTTCGCCCCCGGCGACTCCCTGGAGCGCGCCCAGGCCCGCAAGATCGACGAGCTGCTCGACGCCACCGGCGTCGGTCTCGGGACGCATCTGCTCGAGGTCGGCACCGGCTGGGGCGCGCTGGCGGTCCGAGCGGCGCGACGCGGCGCGAGCGTCACCACCGTCACCCTCTCCCACGAGCAGGCCGCGCTCGCCCGCGAGCGTGCGGCCCGAGCAGGCATGACGAACCGGGTCGACGTGCAGCTGCGCGACTACCGCGACGTCGACGGCCGCTACGACGCGGTCGTCAGCGTCGAGATGATCGAGGCCGTCGGCACGAAGTTCTGGCCGACGTTCTTCCGCACCCTCGACCGCGTCCTGGCGCCCGGCGGTCGCGTCGGCATCCAGGCGATCCTCCTCGCGCACGACCGCATGCTCGCCACTCGCGACCAGTACACCTGGATCAACAAGTACGTGTTCCCGGGCGGCGCGCTGCCGTCCCTGCGGGCGATCGCCGACGTCGTCGCCGACACCACCACCCTGCAGGTCGAGGAGACCGTGACCTTCGGCGCCGACTACGCCCGCACCCTGCGCGCGTGGCGGGAGCGCTTCGACGCGCATGCGACCGAGGTCGACGAGCTCGGGTTCGATGCCACCTTCCGCCGCATGTGGGACTTCTACCTCGCGTATTGCGAAGCGGGGTTCGCCACCGGCTACCTCGACGTCGCCCGGATCGTCCTCGCACAGGCTGACGGCTGATGGCGGCGCGACCGGTGGCCGAGGACCTGGCCGCCGCCGCTCGCCCCTTCGTCGGCGGCGAGCTCCCGGTTCGCCTCCGCGCCTGGGACGGCAGCGAGGTCGGACCGGCCGATGCGCCGGTCCTGGTGCTGCACCGCCGGCGGGCGCTGCGCCGCCTCCTGTGGCGCCCCGACGAGGTCGGGCTGGCGCGCGCCTACGTCACCGGCGACCTCGACCTCGACGGTGACCTCGACGACGGCTTCCGGCGGGTGTGGGAGCTGGCCCGGGCCCGAAGCTCGGTCCAGCGCCCCGGCACGCGGGAGCGGCTCGGCGCGCTCGGCACCGCGGTGCGACTGGGCGGCGTCGGCCTGCCGCCACGACGCCCGACGTCGGAGGCGAAGATCCGCGGACGGCGCCACAGCCGCGACCGCGACCGGGCCGTGATCTCGCACCACTACGACCTGTCGAACGACTTCTACGCGCTGCTCCTCGACGAGCACATGGCGTACTCGTGCGCGTACTGGGCATCCGACCGTCCCGGCGCATCGCTCGCCGACGCCCAGCGCGCCAAACTCGAGCTGGTGTGCGAGAAGCTGGGCCTCCGGCCGGGGATGCGCCTGCTCGACGTCGGCTGCGGATGGGGCTCGCTGAGCATCCACGCCGCTCGCGAGCACGGCGTCCGGGTCACCGGGATCACGCTCTCGCGCGAGCAGCTCGAGCTCGCCCGCAAGCGGGCGGCCGACCACGGCGTCGCCGACCTCGTCGACGTCCACCTCCAGGACTACCGCGACGTGCACGACGGTCCGTACGACGCGGCGGCGTCGATCGAGATGGGCGAGCACGTCGGCGATCAGCAGTACCCGACCTTCGTCGGCACCGTGCACCGCGCCCTCGCGCCCGGGGGTCGGTTCCTCGTCCAGCAGATGTCGCGTCCCGCGGGGAGCTCACCCGGTGGCGGGCCGTTCATCGAGGCCTACATCGCGCCCGACATGCACATGTGGCCCTTGGGCGAGACCGTCGGGCTGCTGGAGGGTGGCGGCTTCGAGGTGCGCGACGTGCAGGCGCTGCGCGAGCACTACGTCCGTACCGGCGCCGAGTGGCGCGCCAACCTCGAGCGCCGGTGGGACGACGTCGTCGCGCTGGTCGGCGACGAGGTCGCCCGGGTGTGGCGGCTCTACCTGGTCGGCGGCTCGCTGGCCTTCGCCGAGGGTCGCATGGGCGTCGACCAGATCCTCGTCGCCAAGTCCACCTGATGCACGACTTCGCCACCGGCTCGTTCCTGATCTCGGTTGCCGCGTGCGCGGCCGCGGTGGTCGCCCTCGTGCTGGTCACCTGGCTCATCGGCCGGGCGATCGGCCGGTACAACGTGATCGACGTCGCCTGGGGCCTGGGCTTCGTGCTCGTGGCCTGGGTCGCGTTCGCGCTCTCGGCCGGCGACGGCGACGACACCCGCCGCGTGCTGGTCGCGGTGCTGGTCACGCTGTGGGGCTGCCGCCTCGCGGCGTACATCGGGTGGCGGAGTCGGGGCCGGGGCGAGGACCCGCGGTACACCGAGATGCTCCGCGACCATCGCGCGCCCGCGTCACGCGCCCTCGGCATCTTCCTCACCCAGGCGGCGGCGATCTGGTTCGTGTCGTTGCCGGTGCAGGTGGCGATGTTCGAGCCCCGCGCACCGGGGGCCCTGCTCTACGTCGGGACCGCGGTGTGGATGGTGGGCTTCACCTTCGAGAGCGTCGGCGACTGGCAGCTCCAGCGGTTCCGTGCCGACGACGAGAATCGCGGCCAGGTGATGGACCGCGGGCTCTGGCGCTACACCCGCCACCCCAACTACTTCGGCGACGCGTGCGTGTGGTGGGGCCTGTACCTGATCGCGGCCCAGCAATGGGTCGGCGCGGTCACGATCCTCTCCCCGCTGTTGATGACGTGGACGCTCACCCGCAAGACGGGCAAGCCGCTCCTCGAACGGGACATCGCCCAGCGGCGTCCGGGCTACGCGCGCTACGTCGAGCGCACGAGCGGATTCCTCCCGCTCCCGCCGAAGCGCGGCGTCTAACCCGCGTCGAGCGGTCCGGCCGGGCGCGCGCCGGTCGCGATGCCCTGCTCCTGGGTGACCACCCCGTCGGCCGCGGTCATCCGGAAGCCCCCGGGCGGCCGGGTGAGGCGCGGTGCGCCGCCCGGCAGGTCGCTGACGAACTGCTCGGGCCGGTACGCGAGCTCGTCGAGCGCGAAGACGACCACGTCGCCTGCGAGCCCGGGGCGCAACGTCCCGCGGTCGCGGATGCCGAAGGCGCCGGCGATGCGGCCGGTGAGCTGGTGCACCGCGCCCTCGACGGTGAGGTCACCGCGGTCGCGCACGTGCTCGGTGAGCAGCAGCGTGGAGTCGCCGGCGCCGCACATCATCTGCAGGTGCGCGCCGGCGTCGCTGGCTCCGACCACGGTCGTCGGGTCGAGGATGAGCGCCGACACCTTGCCGGCATCGTTGTTCGACAGCGCTTCCGCCACCATGCCCGGTGCGAGGTCGTGTTCGAGCACCCAATCGGCGAGCACGTCCGACGGGTGGCCACCGCGCGCCGCGACCACGTCGGCGAGCGTGCCGCCGAGGAAGCGCGCCTCACCGTCGCGCACCGAGGTGAGGCGCACGCGGTCGAGGCGCGAGACCGGGAAGATGGTGAACCCGTCGCCGACACGGTCCCAGTCGGCCCGAGCCTTCGCCCGCCACTCGCGGTCGACGAGCGTGCGTCGCTTCGCCTCGGGCGTCTGCGTGATCAGCCTTCCCCACGCGGGCACGGCCACGAACGCCGGGGTCTGGTCGAAGCTGACGTTGAGGTTGAACGGCCGCGGCGACACCTGCGCGAACACGCGACAGCCGTCGGCGTGCAGCACGTGCGCCTGTTCGAGGATGCGCTCGGCGCGCGACTGGTCGCGGCTGTTCTCCGCGAGCTGGTTCCAGGTGCACGCCACGCCGGCCGCGCCGCACCAGCGCGCCACCCGGTCGATGTCGACCAGCTGCCGATCGATCTCCTTGATCCACGGGAGGAACTCGAGGACGCGCGCGTGCCCGGGCGCGTGGCCGAGCACCTCGATGAGGGCGCGCAGCTCGTCGTCGTCGGCGGCGCGGCTGGGCACCGCGTGGCCGTGCCGGTCCTGGTCGATGAACGACGTCGAGAGGCCGAGGGCGCCGGCCGCGAGCGAATCGGCGAGCACCGCGGCCATGCGGTCGCGCTCCTCGGGCTCCGCCGCTCGGTCCCAGGCCTCGTCGCCCATCACGTAGACCCGCAGGTTCGAATGGCCGAGGAGCGGGGCGACGTGCACCGCGGTGCCGTGCGCCCGCAAGGCGTTCCGCCACTCCGCGTACGACTCCCAGCTCCACGGGATCCCGGCTGCGAACGCGTCGACCGGGATGTCCTCGATGAAGCCGAACACGTCGCTGGCCGCCATACGGTCGGCGGCGCGCACGGGCATGAGCGACAACGAGCAGTTGCCGGTGACCACCGTCGTCACGCCGTGTTGCGGCATGGGGTCGACCAGCGGGTCCCACCACACCGACGGGTCATAGTGCGTGTGGCAGTCGATGAAGCCGGGCGCGACGTACGCGCCGTCGGCGTCGACGATCGCCTCGCCGTCGGGCGCGAGCCCGGGCGCGACCTCGGCGACTGCGCCGTCGCGGATGCGGACGTCCGCGGCGCGCGGTGGTGCACCGGTCCCGTCGACCAGCGTGCCGCCGCGGACCAGCAGGTTCCCCGTCACGGGGAACGACGCTATCCCGTGGCGAGCGAGAGCTCCGCGGCCCGCAACCGGCGCCCGAGGTCGCGCGCCAGGGCGCGGGCGAACGTCGGCGCGTCCACCAGCAGGCGGTCGAAGTCGGCGGCGTCGATCTGCCACGCGGTGACCGGCGTGCGCGCCTCCACCCGGCAGCGGTACGGATGACGGCCCAGGACGTCGGCGTCGCCCACGATCGCCCCGGCCGCGATCTCGCCCACCGGCTCGCCCCGCACGATGACCTCGGCCTGCCCGCCCGTCAGCACGAAGGCGGCGGTGGCGACCGACCCCTGGTCGAACAGGCAGTCACCCGGTTGCAGCTCGCGGAGCCGGGCCACCGACCGCAGCCGCGCGTGATCGGCGACCGAGAAGTTGCCCAGGAAGTCGGCCGGTTGCGTGCGGTTCCGGCTCCGGGCCCGGCTGGTCCTCTCCTGCACGGTGAAGGGTTCCACCGTCATGCCACCACCTCCCTGTCAGGCCCCCACCCGTCGAACGTCGAACTAGAACGCTCTACATACTCTGTATAGCACTCTACATAGATTGGTGCTAGCCTTTTTCTCGTGACCACCGCTGCCGACGCCCGCGACACCCGCGACCGCATCCTCGACGCGACGAACCGCCTGCTGCGTCGTCAGGGCTATACGGCCACCGGCATCAAACAGATTGTGGCCGAGGGCGATGCGCCGCTGGGTTCCATTTACCACTACTTCCCGGGCGGCAAGGAGCAGATCGCGGTCGAGGCCCTGGCCCGGGTGGGCGAGCGGATCCGGATGGCGATCGCGTCGCTGGCCAACGTCGCCGACGTCCCCGCGACCATCAACGCGTTCTTCGTGCACAACGCGGAGCGGCTGCGCGACTCCGACTACGAGCGCGGCTGCCCGATCGCGACCGTGGCGCTCGAGACGTCGAGCGACATCGAGCGCATCCGCCAGGTGTGCGAGGACGTGTTCAAGGGTTGGCAGGCCGCGTTGACCCACGTCTTCACCGAAGCCGGCATCCCCGAGGACGACGCGGCCGCACTCGCCACCTTCGTGTTGTCGAGCTACGAGGGTGCGCTCACCATGAGCCGTGCGCTGCGCGACATCCAGCCCATGCTCACGAGCGGCGCGGCGGTCGCATCGGTGCTGCACGCGCACCTCGGCGAGGTCGTGCGCGCCGGGTAGACCTGCGCTGAGCGAGGACCCGTGCGCGAGACTCCGCGCTCGTGTTCGAAGCGGGGCTGTGGGCAGCACTCGGGCAATCGGCGCTGATCGTCGGCGCGTTGCTCGTCGCGCGCTACCCGAAGCTCACCGAGCCGCAGTGGCTGGGCCTGGTCATGGCGTTCGGCGCCGGCGCGCTCATCAGCGCGGTGACCACCGACCTCGTGGCGGAGGCGTACGCGGAGGCCGGCCGCGCGCCGGCCGGTGTCGGCCTGCTCGTCGGCGCGGGTGGCTACTACCTCCTGACCCGCTGGCTCGACCGGCGCGCCGAGCGGGAGGATCCCGAGGAACCGGTGGAGGAGGCCGAGGACGCCGCCGGGCCGACGGCGCAGCCCGCGGCCACCGACGCCACCGCGGCCCGCAACCTGACCGTCGGCATGGTCCTCGACGGCATCCCCGAGTCGATCGCGATCGGGCTCACCCTGCTCGGCGGCGCCAGCGTCTCGTTCGCGTTGGTGGGCGCGGTGTTCTTGTCGAACCTGCCCGAGGCGATCGGTGTCGCCGCCGCCTTGCTGGCCGGTGGCATCCCGCTGCGAAAGGTCCTCGTCAGGTTCGGGGCCATCGTCGCGGTCGGGTTCGTCGCGGGACTCGTGGGCTACGCGGTGCTGAAGCCGACGAACGCCGACGCCATCGCGATCATCCAGTCGATCGCAGCCGGCGCCATGGTGGTCGTCGTCGTCAACGAGATGGTGCCGATCGCGGTGCGCGGCGCCGGTCGGCACGCGGGACTCGCGGCCGCCGCCGGGTTCGCGGTCGCCGCGTTCCTGTCCACCGTCAACCCGTAGCGGATGACGCGGTCGGGCCACCGGCATAGCCTTGCCGCGGTGGACGAGTTCGCGTCCTACGACGGCAGCAGTTGGTTCCTTCGCTGGTGGCCCAAGATCCTGCTCGGTCTCGCCCTCTGGGTGCTCGTGATCGGATGGGAGCACTCCATCCAGTGGGCGACCTTCTTCGTGCTCTGCGCCTGGGCGCACGGCCGCCTCCTGCCGTGGCGGTTCGCCGTGTTCGACGAGGGCCTGGTGCTCGTGTTCCCATTCGGCCGCCGCGTGTTCCTGCCCAAGGTCGCGACCACCGTCCGGCTGGAGACCGTGGGCGCGGTCGCCATGACCGGGCGGCACCGTCACCTCGGCTACCTCCTGCACGACGGCGTGCTCTACGAGCCCGACCAGCGTGCCCGCCTGCGGCGCGCCCTGAGCTTCTACGGCTACCGCGTCGTCTGATCGGTGGATGCATCCGCCGGCGTGAGGGTGCACACTGGACCGATGGACCTCGACACCAAGCTCTGGTTGCAGGAACGGATCGACGGCCGGCTGGCGGCGGGAGTGGCGATCGGGTGGTTCGTGCTCCTGCAGGTCGCCCTGGCGCTCGAGCCGGTGACCCACAAGCCCGAACCGTCCTACGGCATCGCGCTGGAGCTCGTCATGTGGCTGCTGCTGGCCACGACGATCGCCGGGCTGGTCATGCAACGCCGGTGGGGGCTCGTGTCGTCACTCGGCGCCGCCGGGTTCCTCACCGCGCTCTCGGTCGCGTGCCCGGTGTCGGGCCACCACCCGTTCGGTGCGTGGTGGTTCGGCCAGATGGCCTGCGTGCTGGCGCTCGACGCCATCAGCGTGGTCGCGATCCTGTGGTCGGGAGCGTTGCCCGAGTCGTTGGCGCGCTTCAGCGGCCGCGCTCCTGCCGAGCACTCGTCCGACGTCGACCTGGTGGACGCCGATCACACGATGTGACGCAGCTTCTCGGGGTTGAGCTGCCCGAAGACGCGGAGCACGCGCCCGTCGGGTGCGAACGAGAACGACAGCACCAGGTCGGGCCGGCCGTCGACGCGGAACACGAGCCCCGGGTCGCCGTTCACGTGCACGAGCCGGATGTCGGTGTCGTGCCTCCGCTGCGCGAGGTTCACCATGAGGCGCGCCACGCGATCGGGGCCGACCACCGGCCGTCGCGCCGCGTGGCGGGCGACGCCACCGTCGGAGAGCAGCACGACGTCAGGTGCCAACAGCGTCATCACCTGGTCGATGTCGCCGCTGGCCACCGTGGCCAGGAGCGCGCCCACCAGCTCCTGCTCCTCTTGGGCGCGCGGCCGGCGCACCTCGAGTTGTCCACCCTGCAACCTTCGGCGGGTGCGGCTGGCGAGCTGCCGGCACGCCGCCGGTGACGAGTCGACCATCGCCGCCACCTCGTCGAACGGGTACCCGAACACGTCGTGGAGCAGCAGCACCGCCCGCTCGACGGGGGAGAGCTCGTCGAGCAGCACGAGGAAGGCGAGGGTGAGCGAGTCGGCCAGCTCGGCCGCGACCTCGGGCTGGGTCTCGGTGGCATCGTCGACCACCAACGGCTCGGGCAGGTAGGGCCCGACGTAGGTCTCCTTTCGGTGGTGCGCCGAGCGCAACCGGTCGATGGCGAGGCGGGTGACGGTGCGCACGAGGAACGCCTCCGGGTTGTCGACCTGCGTGCGGTCGACCGCCTGCCAGCGCAGCCACGTGTCCTGGCAGGCGTCCTCGGCGTCGCCGACGCTGCCGGTCATCCGGTAGGCGATGCCGAACAGCCGCGGCCGCAGGGCCTCGAACTCCTCGGTGCCGGCGTCGGGCGCGTTCATGCCGTCACCATGGCCGGAGCAGTCGCCGCCGCCCGTCCCGCGGCGCGTCCGCTGGCGAACGCGGCGTCGGCGAGCATCCCGTCGGGTCCCACCCAGTCGCCGGCCACGTACACGCGCGCCAGATCGGGGACCGCCACCGGCGGTCGTCCGCGCAGGCCGCGGCCCGGGAGCGGGCGGCCGTGCGCGACCACCAGCCGCCGGCCGTGACGCCAGTCGACGACCTGTTCGTGCCATCCCGGTTGGGCCCGATCGAGCAACCACTCGAGCCGGGCCAACGGGTCGACGTCGGCCTCGCCGTACCAGAGGAGGTGGGCGACCTCGCCGCCTGCATCACCGTGCGCGAGATGCGCGTACGGGGTGTGGACGGAGAAGTACGTCGGCTCGTCGAGGCCGCACGTGATGCGCCGATCGGGCACCGGCAGGGTCCGGAGGGCGACGTCGAGTGTGGTCGCGACCACCGGGCGCTCGTCGGCCGCCCATCGGTGCACTGCCGCGCTCGCCCCGCGCACCAGGGTGTCGACGTCGCGCGGTCCGCCGGAGGCGAGCACCACCGCGTCGGCCGTCAGGACGCCCTGAGCGCTGCGCACGGTGACGCCGTCGGCGTGCGGTTCGATGCCGGCGACCTTGGCCCGCGTGTGGACGGTGATGTCGCGCGCCGCGGCCAGCTGCCGGAGCTCGTCGACCAGCTGCTGCCAGCCGTCGTCGAGGTACACCACGCCATGCGTGAAGGCCTGCACCATCTGCGCGACACCGGCCGCCGCGTCGAGCGCGTCGAGATCGCCGCAGTAGTTCGAGATCCGGCCGAGCAGCGCCAGCACCGACCGCACGTCGGTGCGTCGCGTGGTGCCGTCGATCCACTGCTGGACCGACGTTCCGGGTGTGACCGTCGTCGCCATGCGGGCCGGGCGCGCCAACGCCTGCAGGAGCTGCAGCTTGCCGGGCACGCCGAGCACCCGCGTCCGCAGCAAGGTCGTGAACGTGCCGGGCAGCTCGTCGAGGGTTCCGTCGGTCCGCAACCCGTACGCGCGGGTGGCGATGGGGGAAGCACCACGCGGCGTGATCCCGAAGCCGTGCAGCACCTCCCAGGCCGCGCCGCCGCGGTACAGCGCGTGCGCGCCCTGGTTGAAGTGGAAGCCGTCGGCGGTGGTGGCGGTGCGGGCCCGGCCGCCGGGGTGGGCGCGCGCCTCGAGCACCGTGACCCGGGCGCCCTCGTCAGCGGCAGTTATCGCCGCGGTCATCCCGGCCAGGCCGGCACCGACCACGACGACCGAGCGGGGCGGCTGGCTCATGACGTCCTCCGATCGTCGGTTCCGCACCCAGACGAGACGGCGGCGCGAAATGTGACGACCCGGAGGGTCGGATCATGCGCCGTGCAGCTGGCCCCAGGTGGTGCCGACCTCGTTGGGGTCGTACTTGATCACCGGGTCGTTCTCCCCGAAGGCGTCGAGGGTGTGCAGGAACCGGTGGAGGCCGATCATCCCGCCGACGGTCTGCCCCAGGTCCATGATCTCGGCGGTGGTGAACACCTCGTGCAGGTCGCGGAAGGTGTCGTCGCCGATCGCCCAGTGGTCGTTCGAGAGCTGGTCGAGGAACGCCAGCGCGCGGCGCTCCCGCACCGTGAGGTCGGGCCGCAGCGCCGGGTTGGCGAGGCAGGCGACGTCGTCCTCGGTGATCGTGCCCTCCTTGCGCGAGCCCATGCACGGCTCGCACCCGCCCAGCTGGCCGCTGCGGATGCGTAACAGCTCGAGCAGGCGCGGCTCCAGCAGGCTGTTGGGGAAGTTGGGGTGGCGCTCGGCGTCGTCGGGCCGCGGCGGGTGATCGGCGTAGGCGAGGATCTGCAGCGGGACCGGGGTCGTGTACGCGCCGGACTCGGCCCCGGCCTCGATCATCGACCGGTACTGCTCACTCAGGTCCTCGTACGGCACGGGCTCGACTCGCGGCACGGCTGACCCCCTGGGGACGGTGTTCGACCGCACGTACGCTACGCCCAGGCCTGGTGTGGGCACCATGTACCCGTGGTGACCACGCGTGAGCCGGCCGAGGTGGAGCCGGCGCGCTCCTGGCGGGTCCGCATGTTCCGCCCCGCGGCCGAGGGCGGGTTGCGGCGGCGCACCCGCGACTGGTTCGGGTTGCTCCTCGGGATCGTCATCCTGGTCGTGAGCTCGTTCCACCACGGCGACGTCACCCGCAGCGAGCGCGCGGTGTTCGACCTCTTCAACACGTTGCCGAACGGGCTGGCGCCGCTGTTCCGCGCCCTGTACCGGCTGGGCGCGCTGTGGGCGCTCGGCCTCGTCGTCGTGGCGGCGTTGGTCGCCGGGCGGCTGCGCCTGGCGCGTGACCTCGTGCTCGCGGGAGTGCTCGCCTGGGGGACGGCACGCGCCCTCGGCGAGCTGGTCGTCGCCCACGAAGGCTTCGGGCGCACGCTGCGCATCGCCGCCGGCTTCGGCGGCAGCTCACCGTCGGCGTTTCCGTCGGTGCGGATCGCCATCATCGTCGCCATCATCGGCGCCTCGTCGCCGTACGTCACCCGGCCCGCGCGCGCGTTCGGGTGGACGCTCGTGGGACTGCTCGGCGCGTCCGCGCTCTACCTCGGCACCGCGTTCCCGAACGACCTCTTCGCGGGCGTGGTGCTCGGCTGGACGGTGGCGTGCTTCGTGCACCTGCTCTTCGGCTCGCCCGGCACCCGCCCGACCATCCCCCAGATCACCGACGCGCTGGCGCGCCTCGGCATCCGCGCCGACCACGTGCGGTTCGCGCCCGAGCAGACGGGCGCGTCGACCCTGGTGCTCGCCGACGACGAGACCGGACCGCTCCGCATCCACATGGTCGCCCGCGACGACGCGCACGCCCAGTTGCTCCAGAAGATCTGGTACACGCTCCTGAACAAGCGGTCGGCACCTCGGTTCGCGCTCACCCGCGTGCAGCAGGTCGAGCACGAGGCGTACCTGCTCCTGGTCGCGGCGCAGGGCGGCGTCCACGTTCCCACGGTCGTGGTCGCGGGCAGCGGTGGTCCCCGTGCTGCGTTGCTGGTGTTGCGTCCGATCGCGGGGACCGAGCTCGGCGCGCTCGATCCCGACGACGTCACCGACGCGCTCCTGGCCACCCTCTGGAGCGACGTCGCCGCCCTGGCGCGCTGTCGCATCGCCCACGGCGACCTCGACGCCGACCACGTGCTCGTGAGCGACGGCCAGACCTGGATCGTCGGGTTCGACGAAGCGGAGGTGACCGCCGACGCCAGCCGTCACGGTGCCGACGTGGCCCAGTTGCTGGCGTCGACCGCGGCGCTGGCCGGCGACGAGCGTGCGGTGCAGGCCGCGGTGGCGGTGCTGGGCGGGCCGGCGGTGGCGCCGGCGCTGCCGTTCCTCCAGCCGGCGGCGCTCTCGTCGTCGACCCGCAAGCTCGCCGGGGAGCACCGGCGTCAGTTCGGCGCCCGGCTCGACCACCTCCGCACCCTCGCCGCCGCCGCCATCGGCATCGAGCCGCCCGAGCTGGTGCAGGTGCGGCGCATCACCACCACCGGTGCGGCGATGGCGATCGGCGCCTTGGTCGCGGTCGGGGCGTTGCTGCTCGACGTCGGCGACCCGACCGATGTCGTGGACACCCTGCGCAACGCGAACTGGACCTGGTTGGCACTCGCGATCGTGGTGTCGCTCGCCGCCAACATCGCCTACGCGATCGCGTTGCAGGGGACGGTGACCGTCCGCCTGCCGATGGTGCCGACGACGGAGCTGCAGCTCGGGATGTCGTTCTCCAACCTCGCGGTGCCCGCCATCGGCGGCCAGGGCATGCAGGTGCGGTTCCTGCAGAAGCTCGGCGTCGACCTGCCCTCGGCCGTGGCTGCGGGCGGTGTGCTGAGTGGCTTCGGCGCGCTCGTCGCCGCACTCGGCTGCTTCGGGGTCGCGCTCCTCGTCGAACCCGCGCGCGTCGACCTGTCGCTGATCCCGACCAACGGCCTCCTGCTGTTCCTGGTGATCGTCGCCGGGTTGCTCGTGCTGGTGAGCGGCCTGGTGGCGCTGCTCCCCGGACTGCGCCGGCGCGTGCTGCCCCCACTCTCGCGCGCCACCGCGACCATGGCCGACGCGCTGCGCTCACCGCGACACCTTGTCCTGCTCATCGGCGGCAACGTCGTGGCGACCATCATGTCGACGTGGTGCCTGCAGCTCTGCTTGATCGCGTTCGGCGGTCACGTCTCGTTCTGGGCGTTGCTCGCCGCCAACGTGGGTGTGGTGACGATCGCGTCGATCGTGCCCATCCCCGGCGGCGGCACCGCGGTGGGCACGGTCGGGTTGTCGGCCGTGCTCGTCTCGTTCGGTGTACCGAAGGAGATCGCGATCGCCGCGGTGCTCGCCAACCAACTCGTCTTCTACTACCTGCCCGCGATCCCGGGTTGGTTCGCGACGCGCGATCTCGTGCGGCGGGATTACCTCTGACGTAGGGTCTCGGTCCTTGGCGACCGCGCCCGCACACCACACCTGGCAACCGTCGCTGCCGTGCCGCGTCTCGGTCGCGCTGTCGGGTGGTGGTCACCGCGCCGCGGCGTGGGCGCTGGGCACGCTCTACGGACTGCTCGCCATGCGCGACGCGGAGGCGCGCAAGGACGGCGGCGGCGTCCCGATCGAGTTCACCGCGGTCGCGTCGGTGTCGGGTGGCTCGCTCACCAACGGCGTCCTCGCCACCGAGCTCGCCGACCTCGGTGTCGATCTCGACGACGTGACGCTCGACGACTTCCGCCGGGTCACCGGCTCGTTGCTCGCCGCGGTGGCCACCACGGGCCTGATCCCGGCCAAGGGCCCGACCCGGCGGTACCTGACCGGGGCGCTCGCGGTCCTCACGCTCACCGTGGCGGCCGCGGTGGCCACGCTGGTCGCGGTGTTCACCGCCGCGCGCGGGACGCCCGGGTTCGCCTGGCTGCTGCCGCTCTGGCTGGGGATCGGGGCACTCGTGGGGATCGGGCTGGCGGTAGCCCTGCGACACGTCGGTGCGTTCGTGGCGGTGCTCCTCGTCGCCGCCGCCGGCGCGCTCACCTGGGAGTACGTGGGTGACAGCCACGGCGACGCGGCGTGGATCGCGGTGCTGGCGCTGTTGGTCGGCACGGCCGCGCTGGTGCTCGTGCTCGTCGTCGTCGTCAGCGCGCGCGGGCGGGTGTTCGAGCGGGCGCTCGATGCGGTGCTCTTCGGCGGCCGCCGCCTGGGCGACGTGCACGCGCCCGACACCCGCCACGTGATCTGTGCCACCGAGCTGCAATCGGGTCATCAGTGCTTCCTCGCCCCCGAGCTCGTCACGGAATGGAACGCGGGAGAGGGCGCGCCCGGCGACCTTCGGCTCTCGCGCGCGGTGCGCGCCTCCGCCGCGTTGCCGCTCGCGTTCCCGCCGGTCGAGCTCGATCTGACCCGCCTCGGCGTCCACCTCGCGCGACCGTGGCGACCGAAGGGCGACCCCACGATCCCGGTCAGGAAGCTCGTGCTCACCGACGGCGGTGTGTACGACAACATGGGCGACGAGTGGGAATACGGCTATCCGGAGCGCGCGTTGGAGAGCGCGATCCTCCCACCGTCGGGTGCGGCCAACTTCCTCGTGGTCGCGAACGCCGGGAAGGACATCGGGTGGCAGTCGCTGGGCCGCGCCGGGTTGTTGTGGCGCGAGCTGCGCGGGCTGAAGCGCGACGTCGACGTCGTCTACGACGTGAGCACCAGCCAACGCCGGCGCACGCTGCTGCGTCTGTTCCGCGAGGCGGAGGAGGCGGGCGTCGGCCTCGTGGGTGTGATCGCCCACCTCCCGACCACCCCGCTCGACGTGTGCGCCGCCTTCACCGGGAAGGGCGATCGTGGGGCACGGGCCGACGAGACCCGCATCGTGCTCAACAACATGCACGAGCACTGGGCCGCGCTGGCGAGCAGCAACGGCGACGTCCCCACCACGCTGGGTGCGCTCTCGATCGACACCACCGTCGACCTCGTCCTGCACGCCGCGGCGCTGGTCAGCGTCTCCGGGTACGTGGTGCACGGGCTCGGCGCCGCCCAGCCCCCGACGCGGGCCGAGATCCGGGCCTGGGTCGAGGGCCGCGCGACCGGTTAGCTAGAGGCTCAGGATCGACTCGACGCGATGCCCGAGCGGCCGGAGCCGCTCCCGGCCGCCGAGCGCGGGGAGCTCGAGCAGGAACGTCAGGCCGACGACGGTCGCGGTGAAGAACTCGGACACCAGGATCGACGTGGCGGTGGCGGTGCCCCCGGTGGCGAGGACGTCGTCGACGATGAGCACGCGGTCGTCGGGTTCCAGCGCGTCGCGGTGCACCTCGAGCGTGTCGCTCCCGTACTCGAGCTCGTAGCTGTGCGCGTGCGTGTCCCACGGCAGCTTGCCCGGCTTGCGTACGGGCACGAAGCCGGCACCGAGCGCGAGCGCGATCGGGGCCGCGAGGATGAACCCGCGCGCCTCGATGCCGACGACCTTGGTCACGTCCGCGTCGAAGGGCGCCACCAGGAGCTCGGTCGCGGCCCGGAACGCGACCGCGTCGCCGAGCAACGGCGTGATGTCGCGGAACGTCACGCCCGGCCGGGGGAAGTCGGGGATGTCGCGGATGAACGGCCGGAGGTCGTCGGCGGAGGCCACGACCACACATCTCAGTCGATCCCGACCACTCACCCCTCCTCGGACCGTCGGCGGTGGTGTCGACAGGGTCGGGAGTAGGGTCGGAACGACGCAGGGGGGTCTGCCGTGCACGATCTGGTGATCCGGAACGGAACCGTGATCGACGGCCGCGGTGGTCGTCCGGCGCCCGGCGACGTCGCCGTCGACGACGGGCGCCTCACCGCGGTGGGCACCGTCGACGAGCCCGGTCGCGAGGAGCTCGACGCCACCGGCCTCGCGGTCACGCCCGGCTTCGTCGACGTCCACACCCACTACGACGGGCAGGTCACCTGGGACCCGCTGCTCACCCCGTCGATCTGGCACGGCGTCACCACCGTGGTCATGGGCAACTGCGGGGTCGGCTTCGCGCCGGCCGCGCCCGACCGCCGCGACTGGCTCATCGGCCTGATGGAGGGAGTCGAAGGCATCCCCGGCGCGTCCCTGCGGGAGGCGATCCGGTGGGACTGGCAGACCGTCGGCGAGTACCTCGACGCGCTCGACCGGATCCCGCGGGCGCTCGACGTCGCCGCCCAGGTGCCGCACGGCGCGGTGCGCGCCTTCGTGATGGGCGAGCGGGGCGCGGCCAACGAGCCGGCGACCGACGACGACATCATCCGCATGGCCGAGCTGGTCGCCGAAGGCGTCTGCGCGGGCGCGGTGGGCCTCTCGGTGAACCGACTCGAGCTGCACAAGGCCGTCGACGGCCGCGAGGTGCCCGGCACCTTCGCCGCCCACAAGGAGATCTGCGGCCTCGTCCGGGCGGTGCGCATGTCGTCGGGCGACGCGGTGTTCACCACCATCCTGCCGGGGGCCGCCGGCGAATCGCACACCCGGTGGGACGAGGAGGTCGACTGGCTGAGCGCCGTGTCGCGCGAGACCGGTCTCGTGGTGACCTTCCCGTTCGGCGGCTCGCGTGGTGGCCCGTGGCGCCAGAAGCTCGCCCGCATCGAGCGCGAGAACGCCGACGGCGCGCGCATCGTGCCGCAGGTCAGCTCGCACGGGCAGGGTCTGTTCTGCGGGCTGCGCACGTCGCACGCGTTCCGCGGCCGTCCCACGTACGAGGCGCTCGCGCACCTCCCGGTGGCCGAGCGTGCCGCGCGCATGGCCGAGCCCGACGTGCGCGCCGCCATCGTCGCCGAGCGTCCGCCCCCGGGCGTCCCGCGCCTCCGCGACCTGATGCTCGCGGGCGCGACCGCGGTGTTCCCGTGGCATCCCGTCCCCGACTATGAACCCGATCCCGCGAGCAGCCTCTCGGCGCGGTCCGAGGCGCTCGGGCGCGACCCCGAGGAGCTGCTCTACGACTGGACCATCGCCGACGACGGCGACGCGCTGGTGCACTTCTTCCTCGGCGGCTATCCGGGCAACCTCGACGTGAGCGCCGAGCTCCTCGTGCATCCGCAGAGCGTGCTCGGTCTCGGTGACGGTGGCGCGCACGTCGACCTCATCTGTGATGCCGGCTACCCGTCGTTCCTGCTCTCCTACTGGGTGCGCGACCGGGCCCGCGGCACCCTGCCGCTGGAGACCGCGGTGAAGATCCTCACCAGCGAACCGGCGGCGATGTACGGCCTGCGCGACCGGGGTGCGGTCGAGCCCGGGCTCAAGGCCGATCTCAACGTGCTCGACCCCGCCGCCGTCGCGCCGCAGCCCATCGAGGTGGTGCACGACCTGCCCGCCGGCGCCAAGCGCGTGCTGCAACGCACCGACGGGTTCGTCGCCACCATCGTCAACGGTGAGATCGTCCAACGCGACGGCGTCGACACCGGCGCCCGGCCCGGGCGCGTCGTCCGCGGCGCCCGGCACGGCTGACGTCATGCCGCTGCTGCCCGATCCCGAGCCCCGCCCGCGCCGGTTCCCGATCATCTCGGTCGACGACCACCTCATCGAGCCTCCCGATCTGTTCGACGGCCGCCTTCCCGCGTCGCTCGCCGACCGGGCGCCCCGCCTGGTCGAGTTCGACGACGGCCGTCAGGCCTGGGCCTACGAGGACAACCTCTTCCCGAACATCGGGTTGAACGCGGTCGTGGGCCGTCCGAAGGCCGAGTGGTCGATGGAGCCGGCCCGCTTCGACGAGATGCGCAAGGGATGCTGGGACATCCACGCCCGCGTCGCCGACATGGACCTCGCCGGCATCTGGGCGTCGCTGTGCTTCCCGTCGCTCATCGCCGGGTTCGCGGGCGCCGCGTTCGCGCGCAGCCACGACCCCGAGCTCGGGCTGGCCTGCGTGCGGGCGTGGAACGACTGGCACCACGAGGTGTGGGCCGGCACCTACCCGGAGCGGATCATCCCCTTGCAGCTGGCGTGGTTGCGCGACCCCGAGGTCGCCGCCGCCGACGTGCGCCGCAACGCCGCGCGCGGGTTCAAGGCGGTCACGTTCCCGGAGAGCACGAACAACCTCGACCTCCCGTCGGTGCACACCGGGCACTGGGACCCGTTCCTCCGGGCCTGCGAGGAGACGGAGACGGTCGTGTGCCTCCACACCGGGTCGGGCTCCATCTCGCCGCCGCGCTCACCCGAGTCGCCGCTCGAGCAGAGCACCACTTTGTTCCCGGTGCACGGAATGTTGGCGGCCGCCGACTGGTTGTGGGCGAGGATCCCGTTGCGGTTCCCGCGGTTGAACGTCGCGCTCTCCGAGGGCGGCATCGGCTGGGTACCGATGCTCCTCGACCGGCTCGACTACGTGATGGCCCACTCCGCGTCGGGCATGTCCGGCGCGTGGGACGGCGACGTCACGCCGTCGGAGGCGGTGCAGCGCAACTTCTGGTTCTGCACCATCGACGACCCCACCACCCTGCGGGTCCGGGACCGGATCGGCGTCGATCACATCATGGTGGAGACCGACTACCCCCACGCCGACTCCACGTGGCCCGACACCCAGGCGCTGCTCGCCGACCGGTTCGCCGGTCTGCCCGCGGCCGACGTCGCCCGGCTCACCCACGAGAACGCCGCCCGGCTGTTCCGCCACCCGGTGCCACCGAGCGGGTTTGCCGAGGCTTCCGACTGAGTACACTGGTGGGGACGGCCGCCTCTGCGAGGCGGGACCGCGGGTGCCAGGGCGTAACGGCACCGAATCTTCGGGGGCGCTGCATGGTGCCCTCCAGAATCGCCACTGAGGTGGTGCGGCATCAACACGACGGTCACGACTGGGGAAGCGCCGCTGCGCGTCGACGAGTCGACGTTCGATCTCTACGTCGAGCTCGAAGCCGACGACCTCGCGACCCCTGAGCAGCTCGCGGTCCTCGAGGCCGACCGGCCGGGGTGGCGCGCGTCCTTGTTGCGCCTCCTCATCGACGCCGACGAGCATCTCGCCGCCGCCCGGCGCCTGCCCGGTGAGGAGCGCGACCAGGTCGTCGCCGACGCCGAGCACCTCCACCGGCAGCTGACCGCGGCCCTCTACCGCCTCACCGGCGAGCGCCGCGCCGGCGGCGTCATGGTCGGCCCCGCCAACGGGTCGGGCGGCGCCGCCGAGCCCGACCTCATCGAGCCGGGCGTCGTGCGCCTCCAGCTGTCGTGGGAACCGGGCCGGGTGGTTGCCTGGGCCGGAGGCCTGGGCTGCCCGACCGCCGACGCGGAGGAGGTGGCCAAGTTCCTCGCCGATGCCGAGGCCCCCGCCGCACCGTGGGCCGCGCATCCCGACGTCCCGATCCCGGGCGGCGACAAGGCGGCCGCGGTGGCGGCGCCGGTCGGTGAGGTGCTCGGGTGGCTGGTCGCCGCCGGTGCCGGTGAGGTGCGCGACGACGTCGGTCCGAGCGTGCGCTGGCTGGGCAAGGTCGCGATGTGGGCGGTCGAGCTGGCGGCGCGGGGCGCGATGGTCCCGGTGCTGCGGCAGCGCCGCCGCCGCAGCGGCACGTCGCGCAGCGAGCACGCGTCGTACGCGGTGCGGTGGACGCCCGCCCTGGTCGACCCCGACCGTCTGGCGGAGGTGGTGGAGGCCATGCCGGGCAGCGTCGCCGCCCTCGACCCGAGCGTCGACGCCCGTGCCGTCACCCGTTCCGCGCTCACCGGCATGGTCGACGCCATCGGGCGCGACAGCGCGCGCCGCATCGAGGTGCCCGCCGCGCCACCCGTCGTGCGCACCGGCAACGACGTCACCGAGGCGTTCCTCGCCCGCCTCGACGGCAGCGCGTTCGACGCGCCGGTGCGGGTCGCCGGCGAGCTCGTGTCGCGCGCCGAGAGCTGGTCACGTTCCGTCACCCGCGAGCACTCCCCGCTCATCGTGCGCCTCGACCCCCCCGACCGCACCGGGGTGTGGGACCTCGAGGTGTTCGTCGCCAAGGCGCGCGGTGGGTCGAAGGGTGGCAAGGTCCTCGTCCCCGTCGAGCGCGCCATCGTCGACGACCGCTCGAAGCGCGCCGACCTCGAGCACGAGCTCGGCCGGCTGGAGCGCCTCCTGCCCGAACTGATGCGCGCGGGAAGCGACCGGCGCGGCCACACCGTCCTCAGCCAGGACGAGGCGTGGCAGCTCATGACCGACACCGGCCCGCGCCTGGCCGACGCCGGCTACGACGTGCGCGTTCCCGACCTGTCGACGCGCAAGGCCACCCCGATGCTGCGGGTGTTCTCGGAGACGAAGGAGTCGTCGGTCGGCGCCAACCAACTGGCCGACGTGCGCTGGTCGGCCGTGTTCGACGACGTCGAGCTCAGCGCGGCCGAGATCCGCGCGCTCGCCAAGGAGGCGCGGCCGCTCATCCGGTCGGGTGGGAAGTGGGTCGCGCTCGACAAGGCCGATCTGCACGCCGCGGCCAGCGCGCTGGCGGAGCGGGCCAACACCACCCAGCTCACGGGCGCCGACATGCTGCGGCTCGCGCTCGGGCTCGAGGGCTCGCCGCTCGCCGGTGGCATCACCGTCGAAGGTGGTGGCTGGGCGGCCGACCTCCTCGCCGCCGCGTCCGACCTGTCCGGCGAACCGGCGCGCGCCCCCAAGGGGTTCGACGGCGAGCTGCGCAGCTACCAGGCCGAGGCACTGGCGTGGCTGGGCTTCCTCGAAGCCGGCGGCATCGGCGGCTGCCTCGCCCTCGACATGGGCCTGGGCAAGACGCCCACCATGCTCGCCCACCTCCTCGTGGTCGCCGACCGCGGTCCCGCGCTGGTGATCGCGCCACCCGCGGTCGTCGGCAACTGGGCGGCGGAGGCGGCGCGCTTCACGCCCGGCCTCCGCGTGATCGTGCACCACGGTCCCGGTCGCGCCGCGCACGACGAGATCGCCGACGAGGTCGAGAAGGCCGACGTCGTCATCACCACCTACGGCACCGCGGTGCGCGACATCGACGCCATCTCGAAGGTCGAGTGGGCGACCGTCGTCACCGACGAGGCGCAGGCGATCAAGAACCACACCAGCGAGACCGCGCAGCAGCTCCGCAAGATCAACGCGCGGACGCGGGTCGCCCTCACCGGCACGCCGATCGAGAACGGTCTCGGTGACCTGTGGGCCATCCTCGACTTCACCAACCCGGGGCTCGTCGGGCCGCGGCCGCAGTTCATCGCCAGCCTCTCCGGCGACGAGAACGGTGGTGGCGCGGCCGGTGGTGCCAGCGGGCGCGCCGCAGCCGAGGACGCGCTGCGCGCGCTCAACGGCATCCTCGTGTTCCGCCGCACGAAGCTGGAGCCGGAGATCCAGGCCGAGCTGCCCGACAAGATCGACCAGCTCGACCACTGCGTGATGACCGCCGAGCAGATCGGCCTCTACCAGGCGGTGCTCGACCGGCTGGTGCTGGCCAACGACCTGCCCGAGGGCGAGGAGCCGCGCAAGGGCCAGATCCTCGCCGCCATCACCGCGCTCAAGCAGATCTGCAACCACCCCGCCGCGTACCAGGACGACGACGGGCCGCTCGTCGGTCGGTCGGGCAAGTTGGCGCGGCTCGAGGAGATCGTCGACGCGGTGTTCGCGGCCGGCGAGCGGGTGTTGGTGTTCACGCACTTCGCGGAGTGGGGCGTCAAGCTCGCCGACTACCTCACCGAGCGCATGGGTCAGACGATCGAGTGCTACCACGGTGGCCTGTCGCGGGGTGTGCGCGACCGCATGATCCAGGACTTCCAGGAGGGCGAGGGCGCGGGCGCGCTGGTGCTGTCGCTCAAGGCCGGCGGCACCGGGCTCAACCTCACCGCCGCCAGCCACGTCGTGCTCTACGACCGGTGGTGGAACCCCGCGGTCGAGGACCAGGCCCGTGACCGCGCCTGGCGCATCGGGCAGACCAAGACCGTCATCAGCCACCGGCTGGTGTGCCCCGGCACCGTCGACGAGCGCGTCGAGGAGGTCGTGGCCGGCAAGCGGCGCATCGCCGACCTGGTGCTGCCGAAGTCGAGCTCGCTCGCCGACCTCGACCGCGACCAGCTCGGTGCCGCGCTCGGCATCCGGTCCGATGCCGTGCTCACCGAGGAGGACACCGAATGAGCGAACGAGCAGTGGTGGCGGCATGAGCCCGGCCCGGCGTCGCCGATCCGGCCGTTCGAACAAGCCCAGCGCGCAGCAGCTGCGCGACTTCTGGGGTGACGACGACCTGCTCGACGACGAAGAGCCCGAGCCGGTGCGCGTGATCACGCCCGGCGTGGATCCCACCGCGCTGGTCGAGTCGCTCGGACCGCTGCCGTTCCCGGGTGCGGGGCTCGCCCACCACTACTTCCAGGCGGTGTACGAGCGGGCCGCGGGGTTGGCGGTCGCCCTCGCGGCGGCCGCGGGTCTGCTCGAGATGTCGTCCCTCAGCGACGACGCCGACGACGAGGAAGAGTTCGCCGCCTGATCATGCGCGTGCTTCACCGGATGCGGTCGATTGCGCGTCGGATTGGCGCGCGTGACAGGGTGCACGCATGACCGAGGTCGCGACACCGCCCAATTTCGTGGGTGGGCTCGGCATCGAGCTGTGGATCGAGGGCGATCTCGCGCTCGGCCGGGCCGAGGTGCAGCCCTCCTTCTTCAAACCCGGCACCGACCGCGTGCGCATGGGCGTGCTGGCCACGCTCGTCGACATGGTCGCCGGCTCACCGGCGCACGCGGTCATCAACCCGACCATCGACATGCGCGTGTCGCTGCTCGAACACGCGCCGACCAGTGGTCCGATCGAGCTGGTCTGCTACCCGGTCAAGATCGGCCAGCGCCTCTTCATCGGTGAGACGCTGCTCCACACCGGCGATCCGTCGCGCCCGTTCGCCCGCTCGGTGTGCACGTTCCTGAACCGGCCGCTCGAGGTCGACCGGGAGGACCAGAAGAAGTGGCCCGCGAACGAGCTGGGTTCGCCGACGTACGACGAGGCGTTGCAGCTGCGCGAGTCGGTGCCGGGCACGTTCGAGATGGACCTCCACGAGGTCGTCCGCAACGGCGCCAACGGCACCATCCAGGGCGGCGCGCAGGCACTGATGGCCGAGCTGGCCGGCGAGCGTGCCCTCGCCGACCACGGCGGCGACCACGAGATCGTCGACCTCGAGATCCGCTACCTCAACAAGGTGATGAACGGACCGGTGCTCGCCACCGGCGAGGTGATCCCCGGCGGCGTCGACGGCACCTACGTGCGCGTCCCGATGATCGAACCGGCGCCCGACGGGCGCATCGTCGCGCTCACGACGCTGCTCGGCCGGCCCGCACACGGGTGACCGGACCCCGGTAGGGTTCGCCCATGACCGAACGCACAGCAATCAATCCGTGGTCCTGGTCGCTGGCGTTCGGGTTCAACCAGGGCGAGCTGGTGGCGGGCGCGGCGCGGGTGCTGTTCTGCGCGGGCCAGACCTCGGTCGACGAGAACGGCGCGCCGCAACACGCCGGCGACATGGCCGCGCAGGCCGCGTTGGCCACCGACAACCTCGAAGCCGTGTTGCGCGCCGCCGGGATGAGCCTCGCCGACATCGTGCGGCTGAACTTCTACACCACCGACGTCGACGACTACTTCGCCCACGGTGCTCCGGTGGTCGGGGCACGTCTCGGCGCGGTCGGCGTCACACCTGCAGGCACGTTGCTCGGCGTCGCCCGACTCGCGTTCCCGGAGTTGCTGCTCGAGATCGAGGCGACCGCGGTCGCGTGACGGGCGCCGAGCCGCGCTGGGTCGACGACGACCGGGCGCTCACTGAACTGATCAAGGTCCTGGTCGACGAGCCCGCCTATGGGCTCGACACCGAGTTCCTCTCCGAGCGCACGTACTGGCCGCAGCTGTGCCTGGTGCAGGTGTCGTGGCCGAAGGGCGTCGCCCTGGTCGACCCGTTGGCGTGCGACGTGCGCGCGCTGGTCGAGGTGCTGCGCGCCCCCGCGACGATGATCACCCACGCGGGCGCGAGCGACCTCCCCATCCTCGAGCGTGCGGTGGGCGCGCGGCCGTCGGCGCTGTTCGACGTGCAGCTCGCGGCCGGGTTCGTCGGTCTCGGCCTGCCGTCGTTGGGGTCGTTGGTGTCGGTGCTGCTGGGCGTGCGACTCGACAAGTCGGAGCAGCTCGCCGACTGGTCGGCGCGCCCGCTGTCGTCCGCGGTGCGGAGGTACGCCGCCGCCGACGTCGAGTACCTGTTCCCGTTGACGCTCGAGCTCGATCACCGGCTGCAGGACCTCGGGCGTGAGGCGTGGGCCGCGAGCGAGTGCGAGCAGCTTCGGCTCACCGCCGACCGGCGCTCCGATCCGGACACCGCGTGGTGGAAGATCAAGGGCGCGTCGGGGATGCGGGGCGAGAAGGCGAAGGTGGCGCAGGCCGTCGGCGCCTGGCGTGAGCGGCGCGCGCAGCGGCTCGACCTCGTGCCGCGCTTCGTGCTGCCCGA
>DATBBL010000360.1:0-6975 GCA_036271015.1 Acidimicrobiia bacterium | reverse complement strand
GCGTTCAGCGCGATCTGCGAGAGCTGCTCGCGGGTGGTGCCGAACTCGTAGAAGTGCCGCTGTGCGTAGAGCGCCAGCCAGTTCGCCGCCGAGTAGGCCCGGAACGGCAGCGTCCACTGCACCGTCCCGCCGGCGCCGCCGGCGCCGGTGCCGATGGGTCGCCGACCGCCGCTCCCCTGCTCGGTCGCCTCGGTGACGGTCCGGTACACGAGCACGTGGCGAGCGAGCCCGGCCCCCACCGCCAGGACCGCGTTGATCACCGCCTGGATCTGCGCCGCCCCCTCCGCCGACCCCGAGTACCAGTTCAGCTCCAGCCGGAGCGCGTCCTGCATCTCGACCACGCCGGGGCCGGCGAAGCCGGCACCGCCCACGCCCCCGCCGCCGGGATACGTGGCCAGGCCGTCGATGTCGGCGAACGTGAGACCGGCGTCGGCGACCGCCGTCTGCGCGGCCTCGATGGTGAGGTCGACCCCGGTCCGGTTCAGCCGGCGGCCGATCGCCGACTGGCCGATCCCCGAGATCACCGACTGCCGCTCGAAGGCGCTCACTGACCCGCTCCGGGAACCACGGGCCGAAAGAGCGGGAGGTAGATCGGATCGTGGTCGGCGAAGACCACCTCCACCGGCATGCCGATGTGCACGTCGTCGAGCTCGCAGTCGACGAGGTTGGTGGTCAGGCGCACGTCGGGCTGCTCGTCGATGGCCACCAGGGCGATCACGTACGGGTCGGTGGTGCCGTCCCACGCCTGGTGGTTCACGGTGAAGCTGTAGACGGTGCCCCGGCCGCTCACCGCGGTGGGCTCGGGCCGACCGCCGCACTGCGCGCAGTACGGCACCGGTGGGTGCACGAGGACCTCGCATTCGGCGCACCGGAGGAAGCGCAGCACGCCGTCCCTGCCCGACGTCCAGAAGAACTCGTTGTCGAAGTCGAGCGCGGGCAGCACCCGGAAGTGCGGATCCTCCACGGTTCCTCCTGGCAGGTCGTCTTGTGTCGCGAGCGGGGGTCACGTTACGTTGCGCCGCGATGTCGCCGCGCCGCCTGTACCTCCACGAGACCGTCGACATCGTGGGCCAGGGCCAGTACGAGTACATGGAGCACCTGTGGAAGGACCCGGTGCTGCGGATGCCCGAGATGTTCGGGCTCCAGGGCTCCTTCTACGTGTGCGCGGCGGGCGGCGGGCGCTGGCCGCAGGTGATCAACATCTGGGACGTCGGCACCCGGGGCTGGACAGGGTGGGCGTCGAACGTCGACCGCATGAACCTCAAGCGGCGCCAGGCGTTCTACGGCGACTGGTGGGACGAAGCCGCCAAGTGGCGCACCGGCGGGTACGACCGGCTGTGCGGCGGCGTGCCCGGGAGCCCCAGCACCGAGGAGCTCCAGGAGGCGGGGGTCCAGGGCACCCTGTTCGTGCACGAGGTGCTCACCGTCCGCCCGGGCGCCCAGCTCGACTTCCTGGCCGCGGTCGCCGAGCACCGGGTGCCGCTCATGCGCGAGTACGAGCACGAGCCCACCGGGCTCTACGAGGTGCTCTCCAACCAGCACGAGGTGGTCATGGTGTGGGCGACCGGCATCCCGGCCCAGGTCCGGCTGCGCCGCAACCGCGACGCCACCCATGGCCTCGACGACGACGGTGAGGCCGACGACCGACTCGTGGCATGGGAGCGCACGGCGGCCGAGTTCGTGACCGGGGGCGACAGCCACGTCATGACACCACTCCCGCGTACCGTGTACGGGCCTCCCGGCTGGGAGGACGCAACCCTGTCGGATTGGCTGGAGAACTAGGGCTGGAGAACTCGATGGAGCTCGAGACACTGCTGTACCGCGAGGCGAACGGGGTTGCGTACATCACCCTCAACCGCCCCGAGGTGCAGAACAGCTTCGACTACACGATGATCGACGAGCTGGCGAAGGTCTGGCAGGCGCTGCGCTGGAACCACGACGTGCGGTGTGTCGTCCTCACCGGCGCGGGCGACAAGGCGTTCTGCACCGGCAACGACCGGAGCACCATCCCGTTCGACGTGAAGTGGGATCCGTACACCTACGACGACCCGGGCGTCTCGATCGGACCGCGGGTCAACCGCATGTGGAAGCCGGTGATCGCCGCGGTCAACGGCACGGCCGCAGCCGGCGCGTTCTATCTGCTCGGCCAGGTCGACTTCATCATCGCCGCCGACCACGCGACCTTCGTCGACCCTCACGTCACCTACTCGATGCCCGCGGTCTACGAGCCGATCGAGGCCCTGGCCAAGATGCCCTTCGGCGAGGCCATGCGCGTCGCGCTGCTCGGCGCCAGCGAGCGCATGTCGGCGCGACGAGCCTACGAGGTCGGGTTCGTGAGCGAGGTCGTCCCATTGGAAGAGCTCATGGATGCGGCCACGTGGGCGGCCGAGGCCATCGCGGCACAGCCTCCGGCGGCGATCATGGCGACGCTGCGCACGCTCTGGGCCGCGCGCGAGATGTTCCCGGCGCAGGCCACCGCCCTCGGGAACACGTTCCTGCACCTGGGCATGGACACCGACAAGGAGAACCTGAAGGAAGGCGAGGAGACGTTCGCCTCCCGGCCCCGCACCAAGCCGCGGATCAGGTAGGCGCTCGGGACGCGGCGAGCGTCTCCATCAGCTCCTGGACGTCGCTCATCGTGAGCATCCCGCCCGCGGGCACGATGGTGAGCTCGGGGATCGTCAACCCGGGATGCGCCAGCAGCATGGCCACGAACTCGGCGATGGTGCGGCCGAGGTCGGCGGAGCGCATCCGGTTCTTGTAGATGACCGCCGCTTCCACCCACCGCGGCGTGAGCGCCGCCGCCTGCTCCATGTCGAAGTCGCGTGCGAAGTCGGTGTCCTCGGTGTCGCCCACCGCCATGCGCACGAACCGACGCTCCGGGTGCTCCGCACGCCAGGATTGGACGGTCCGGTCGAGCGCGGCCTTGCTCGCCTGATAGGGACCGAGCCCGAAGTACCCACCGCCGACGCTGATCGAGGAGAGGAAGACGACGACACCGTCCTCGCTGAGGTGCGGCAGCGCGGCCTGGGTGACGAGCGCGGGGCCGATGGCGTTGGTCGCGATCACGCGCTGCCACGTGTCGGCGTCGACCTCCCCGAGTGGCGCCAGCGGCGACACCGCGCTCGAGTACAGGAGCGCGTCGATGCCGCCCATGGCGGCGACGGCCTCGGCGACCAGCTCGCCGCAGCGTCGGGGATCGGTGACGTCGGCGGAGATCGCGGTCCCGGTGCCGGCGCTGGTCACGACCTCGGCCAGCTTCTCGGTGCTGCGGCCCACCACCGTGATCCCGGCACCGGCCTCGGCGGCGGCCAGGGCGGCGCCGCGCCCGATGCCGGCGGAGCCGCCGACGACCAGGATGCGCTTCCCCGAGAGGTCGATGTCGACGTGCTTGCCGCCCACGGTCAGGCGACCTCGAGGACGAGCGCCGAGCCCATCCCGCCCCCGGCGCACATGGAGACGACACCGTGCGTCTTCCCGCGGCGGCGGAGCTCGTTGACCATGGTGACGACCATGCGGGCGCCGGTGGCGGCGATCGGGTGCCCGAGGCTGCACCCGCTCCCGTTCACGTTCACGATGGTGGGGTCGATGCCCAGCGTGCGGACCGCGGCCACCGGCACCGAGCAGAACGCCTCGTTGATCTCGTACAGGTCGATGTCGTCGACCGTGAGCCCGGCCCGTTCCAGCGCCTTCGGGATCGCCAGGGTCGGCCCCATCCCGGTGCGGGCCGGCTCGAGGCCGGACGATGCCCACGACACGATGCGGGCCAACGGGCGCAGCCCGTGGGCGTCGGCGTAGTCGTCCGCGGTCACCAGGAGCGCGGCGGCGGCGTCGTTGAGGCCAGCCGCGTTCCCTGCGGTGACGGTCGCGCCGTCGATCTCCGGGTGCAGCGGTTTGAGCTCGGCGAGGGTCTCGACCGTGGTGCCGCGACGCGGGTGCTCGTCGACGCTGAACACGCGCGTGGTGCCCTCCCGATCGGTGTACTCGACTGGGATGATCTCCTCTTCGAACGCGCCGGAGTCGATGGACGCGATGGCCTGGCCGTGGCTGTACGCGGCCCACTCGTCGACGTCGAGACGGGTGAGGCCCATCTCGCGAGCGGTGTTCTCGCCCACCGTGATCTACATGTCGAACGTTGGCGCGTCGGGCGTCTCGGGATGGCTGGGCGACATCCACATCTGCGGCTCGCCGCCGGGCTCGAGCACCTTCCACGACTGCGGTGAGGTGCTGAGGCTCTCGGTCCCGCCGGCGATGACGACGCGGTCCATGCCGGCCCGGATGCTGCCGGCGCCGATCTGCACCGCGCTCAGGCCGGAGGCGCAGTGCCGGTTGTCGGCCATGCCGGGGACCCCCGTGAGGCCGAGGCGCACCGCGATGTTGCGGGCGATGTCACCGCCACCCTGCAGCGACTCGCCCAGCACGACGTCGTCGATGTCGGCGGCGTCGATCCCCGAGCGGCTCACGGCCTCGCCGACCGCGATCTCCGCCAGGCGGAACGCGTCGACGTCGACGAGCGATCCCTTGCGGGCGCGCCCGATCGGAGTGCGGGCGGCAGCGACGATCACGGCTTCGGTCACGATTCAGCTCCTGAGAGGGTCCCGGGTGAGGTCACTGTAACCCCACCCGGGATTTCACGAGCCGCCGACCGTCGCCGGCTCCTCCTCCGCCGCCAGGCGCGCCAGCTCGGCGTCGACATCGGGCCCGGCCTCGACGTGCAACCGCGGGATGAGCCGGTCGAGCCAGCGCGGGAACCACCAGTTGAGGTCGCCCAGGAGCTCCATCGTCGCGGGCACGAGCACCATGCGCACGATGGTGGCGTCGACCAGGATGGCCGTGGCCAGGCCGAGGCCGAACAGCTTGAGCTTGGTCGCGTCGGCGAGGACGAAGCTGCCGAACACCGTGACCATGATCAGGGCCGCGGCGGTGATCACCCGGGCGGTCGACGTGAGACCGTCGGCCACCGCGACCGCGTTGTCGCCGGTGCGGTCGTACTCCTCGCGGATGCGCGAGAGCAGGAAGACCTCGTAGTCCATCGAGAGCCCGAAGAGGATGGCGAACATCATCATCGGGATGAACGGGGCGATCGGCCCGGTCTGCTCCACCCCGAACACGCCCTTGAGCCAGCCCCACTCGAACACTGCGACCACCACGCCGTAGGCGGCGCCGATCGACAGCAGGTTCATGATCACCGCCTTGAGCGGCACGAGCAGGCTCCGGAACACCGCCATGAGCAGGAGGAAGCTCAGCACGAGCACCGCGCCGATGAAGATCGGCAGGCGCGACGCCAGCCGCTCGGACACGTCGATGCTCGATGCGGTCAGGCCGCCGACGTGCACCGTCACCGGCGAGCCGCGCAGCGCGTCGGGGATCACGTGGTCGCGGAGCTCGGCCACGAGGTCGGTCGTGCTCTGCGACTGCGGCGAGCTCGTCGGGATGACCCGGATCACCGCGGCGTCGCCCGACGGGCTCGGCGTGGCCGGTGAGACCGCGGCGACGTCACGCGTCCCGTCGAGGCGCGCCACGAGCCGGTCGAGCACCGCGGTGTCTGCGCCCTTCGGGAACTCGGCGGCCAGGATCAGCGGGCCGTTGAACCCGGGGCCGAAGCCGTCGGCCACCAGGTCGTAGGCGCGCCGGGTGGTGTCGCTGGTGGGATTCCCTCCCGCGTCGGGGAACGCGAGCCGCATCGAGAGGAGCGGCACCGCCAGCGCGACCAGGATCACCAACCCACCGAGGAGTGCAGGCCAGGGACGCCGCTGCACGACCCGGCTCCACCGGAACCACAGCCCTTGCTCGCGCGGCTTGGGGGCCCGAGCTCGCCGGATGGAGAACCGGTCGATGGCGCGCCCGGCGAAGCCCAGGACCGCGGGCAGCAGAGTGATCGACGCCACCATCACGACGGCCACCGTGACCGAGGTGCCGACCGCCATGCCGTTCACGAAGTCGACGCCCATGAGGAACAGACCGAGCAACGAGATGATCACGGTGCAGCCGGCGAACACGACGGCGCGGCCCGCGGTGTCGATCGCACGCACCACCGCATGCTCCGGGTCGAGGCCCTCGCCGAGGCCCTGCCGGTACCGGGTGACGATGAACAGCGCGTAGTCGATGCCGACGCCGATGCCGATCATCGACGCGAGCTGGGTCCCGAAGTCGGGCGTGGCGATGACGTGGGAGAGGAGCTCGACCAGCCCGATCCCGATGCCGATGCCGAACAGCGCGACGAGGATCGGGAGACCCATCGCGATCAGCGATCCGAACGCGACCAGCAGGATCACGATGGCGGCGAGGATGCCGATGAGCTCGGCCGGTCCGAGGCCGCCGAATTCCTGGAACATGCGCCCGCCCAGCGCCACCCGCACGCCCTCCCCGGCGGCGTGGTCGGCCAGCCGGCGGATGTCGGCGATGGTGGCATCGGGGATCTTCTCGGCCGTGCGGTCGAACTGCACCGTCGCGTACGCGACGTCCCCGCCCCGAGCCACCTGGCGGGCCCCTGCCGGCGCGTACGGGCTCACGACCTCGGTGACATGGGCGACCTTCGCCACCTCGGCGAAGAGCGCCTGCATCCGCGCCTTGACCGCGGGGTCCCGGACGCCGCCGGCGGCGGCGAAGACGACCTGGCCCTCGTCACCCGCCTGCGCCGGAAAGCGCGACTGCAGGAGGTCGGTGGCCCGTTGCGACTCGGTGCCCGAGAGATGGAATCCCTGCGAGAACGACGCGCCGACGCTCGACCCGATGGCGCTGACGGCCACCAGCGCCACGATCCACAGGACCACCACCCGTCGGCGCCGCCGGTAGCTCCATGCGGCCAGTCGTTGCAGCATCCTGGGCTCCCTCGGCGAAATCGGGGTAACATGCAAATGAACGAACCAATCATTGGTTCGCTCAATCATTGACCTTAGCACAGGAGCCGACGATGTCCAGCTCGGGGGGCGACCAGGAGGTGGCACGCGAGGTGCTGCACCGCCTGATCGGAGT
>DATBBL010000359.1:0-2387 GCA_036271015.1 Acidimicrobiia bacterium | reverse complement strand
CTTCGGGTTCGGCTACCGCAAGCTCATGCCGCGCATCGTCGGCATGGACTTCACCGTCGGTCAGGCGGTGCGCGGGACCGCGGTCAACTCGTTCTACGTGCCGCAGTTCCTGGTGGGGAGCTACGTGGGGCTGCTGGTCGCGGCCGCCGGGTTGTGGCTGCGCCGGCGTGATCGCACCACGTGGCTGCTCCTCGGCATGATGCTCGTGTTCCCGGCCGGCTACTTCTTCTTCTGGGGTGGCCGCCTGGCCAGCGGGTTCGCCTACCTCTCCGGCCCGGTGTACTTCATCCCGCTGTTCGTGCCGTTGTGCCTCTTCATCGCGACCGCGCTCATCGCCCTCTGGCGGCATCGCCGCTCGCTCCTCATCGGGCTCGTGTGCGTGATGGTGGTCGCGACGGTGCCGTTCCTGTACGACAAGTCGGCGATGAACCACCGGCTCAGCGAGGCCCAGGTGCCGTGGCAGCGCGCTCCCGACACGCTGCCGGGCAAGTCGCTGGTGATCATCCGCGACTCCGGTCCGTACCTGCTGCACCTCAACCCATTCTCGCAGAACGGCCCCGATCTCGACGGCCGGGTGCTGTACGCGGTCGACAAGGGGGCGGAGTCGTTCCGGCTCATCGACCACTACCCCGACCGCACTCCCTACATCGAACGCACCAGCAACCCGCGGCTCGACGACGCCATCCACCATCCCGATGCGTCACCGCCGACGGTCACGATGCTGCCGGTGAAGATCGTCAGCGGGCCCGCGGTCACGCTGACGATCCGCGTGCGCAATCCGCAGCACGCGCCCGCCGTCGTCGTCGTGCTCACCATCGGGAACCGGGTCGAGCAACGTTCGTTGCAACCGTCGGCGGCAGACGACGGCGTCTACGAGACCCAATGGACGCTGGTGCCCGAGGGTGCATCGGTGCCGGCGGCGAGTGACGCCATCCCGGTGTCGGGCCAGGGCGTGTTCTCGGTGACCAGCGCGTCGGGTGCGAGCGTCCCCGTCGCGCTCACTGCTCCCCAGTCGCTGGCGCGGTACCCGTACCGCGTGCACGACGGCGCAGTGCAGGTGCTCGACCCGCCGCGCAAGACCGCGTCGCGGGCGGTGGGGGGACGTATCGTCCAGCGCGATGTCGGCACCCTCTCGACCCTCCACATCGACGTCTCGACCTGATCGCCTCAAGGGCCAGGTGAGCTCGTTCGTCCGGCGCGACCTGCGGGTCGCCGCGCTGCCGTGGCTGTTGGGTCGGGTGCTCGTGGTGGGTGCGCTCGCGTTCTCGCGCGACATCTACGACAAGGTGGGGGCCCCGCCGCGCCCGGCGGCGCTGGGCCAGGGGCTGTTCGCGTGGGACGCCGCGTTCTACCGCGACATCGCCGAGCACGGCTACCGCGCCGTCGGCGAGGCGTCGCTGCGGTTCTTCCCGCTGGTGCCGATGCTGGCGCGGGGCGTCGGCTGGGTGCTGTTCGGTCACACCGCGGCCGCGCTGCTCGTGGTCGCCAACGGGTCCGCGCTCGTGTTCGGCGCGCTGTTGCACCGACTGGCGCTGCGGGAGACCGGCGACGCGGGCGTGGCGCGGCGCGCCGCGTGGTTCGCGGCGCTCTTCCCCGCCGCCGCGGTGCTGGTGCTCGGCTACGCGGAGGCCACCGCGATGATGCTCGGCGTCATCGTCTTCCTGGGGCTGCGCTCACGCCGGTTCGGGTGGGCGATCGTGGGCGGGTTCCTCGCCGGGCTGTGCCGGCCGGTCGGGGTGCTGCTGGTGATCCCCGCCGCGATCGAAGCCGGGCGCGGTTGGCGGACGGCCTCCGCCCGGTCACGCACCGAGCGCGTCGGCGCGGTGGTCGCGCCGGTGGCCGGGGCGGTGGCGTACCTCGCCTGGGTGGGCGCCGAGTTCGGCGATTTCTGGAAGCCGATCTCGCTCCAGAACCGGGCCACGTTGCGTGGTGGCTTCCAGGATCCGTTCTCGCGGACGGTCGACGCGGTCGGGGACCTCTTCGGCGGTGACCGGTTCGGTTCCGGCCTGCACGTCGTGTGGGCCGCGATCTTCGTCGTGCTGCTCGTGCTGATGGTGCGGCGGCTGCCGTCGTCGTACACCTGGTACGCGGCGGCGACGCTGGTGCTCGGGTTGTCCGCGAAGAACCTCGACTCGTTCGAGCGCTACTGCATGAGCACGTTCCCGTTCGTGCTCGCGCTGGCGCTGGTGACCGACCGTGAGGAGGTCGAGCGGAGCGCGTACGTGTTGGCGGCCGCCGGCCTGGTCGGGTACGCGACCCTGGCGTTCCTCGGCATCTCCGGGCCCTGAGCAGGCGTCCGCGTGCCGGCAATCCAGGAGACGGGGGTGCGGAGGTCTCGCCCCGTAGACTGCCGGGGCGGCGACGCCGGGCCCCACCAGGCCTCGCCC
>DATBBL010000358.1:0-10578 GCA_036271015.1 Acidimicrobiia bacterium | reverse complement strand
CCCGTCGGCTATGTCACCGGGTGCGCAGGCCTGGGCGGACGAGCATCCGGACCTGTACGCGGAGTTCCTGGCCCAGCGCCCGATCCGGCGCGACGGTGATCCCTTCGCCGACATCGGCGCGCTGGTGGTGTTCCTCGCCGGCAACGGCGCCGGCTTCATCACCGGCGAGACGATCATGGTGAACGGGGGGTCGGCGCTCCGGCCGTGATCAGTCGTTCCTGCTGCTGAGACCCTTGAGGTCGAGTCCGGCGCCGAAGCCGAGGTCGCCGAGGTAGCTGTTGAACTCGGACGCCCGGTCGACCGGGACGAACATCCCGGCGGTGTCCATCACGTCGTCGAGATGCGCGGCGAAGTCCTCGGGGCTCGGGTCGTCGCTGATGTACCCGGCGGTGACACCGAGGAACGCCCGCGCGATGCGTCCACCGCCCACGAGGAAGCACTCGCCCGTCACGGGCGCCTCGTCGGCGGCGAGCAGCACGACGAACGCGGCGACGCGCTCGGGACCGAAGGTGCGCTCCATGAAGGCGCGGAACGTCTCGTCGGGGACGGTGGCGGTCATCCGCGTGTAGGCGGTGGGCATGATCGCGTTGACCCGGATGCCGAGGTCGGCGCCCGCGAGCGCCAGGCTCCGGGTGAGACCGATCAGTCCGGCCTTCGCGGTCTGGTAGACGGTGCCGCCGGACGAGCCGAACACGGCGCCCGACGACGTGTTGACGATGCGTCCGTGGCCCTGTACCGCCATCGGTTCCCACACCGCCCGGCAGAGGGACAGGGCACCCCGGAGGTGTGTGTCGAGCACGCGGTCCACGTAGGTGTCGTCCACCGACGCGAGCAGCTGGTCGTCGAGCACACCCGCGTTGTTCACCAGGATGTCGACGGCGCCGTAGGCGTCGAGTGCGGTCTGGACGATGGCACGCGCCTGGTCGGGTTCGGCGACGCTGTGCGCATCGGCGGTCGCTTCGCCGCCGGCCCGCTCGATCTCCTCCACCACGCGTTGCGCGACCTCGGCGGACGGCGCGGATCCGTCGAGCGCGATCCCGAGGTCGTTCACCACGACGCGGGCGCCGCGCTCGGCCAGTGCCAGCGAGTGGGCGCGGCCGACGCCGCCACCGGCTCCGGTGACGATCGCGACCCGTCCATCGAGTCGGAGCTTGTTGGTCAACCTCGCCCTTTCGGTCCGGGTCGGCGGCGCCGAGCGCGACCGCGGGTCAGCAATCGTCGACCAGCCAGCGGACGAAGCGGTGCAGCGGGTAGAAGCCGTCGTGCGGGAGGCCGGGGATGGCGTCGAGCACCTCGCCGAGCGGCACGATGCGCTGCATCCCGCGTGCTGCGAGGGGGTCCCGCATGGCCGCGGCGAGGGAGATGGGATAGATGCCGATCGTCTGGGTCGCCACGTTCACGTGCGGGAGCACGTCATCGAGCGAGTCGACCGGCACTACGTTGACCACCTTGCCCTCGGGGTGGAAGTCGACCGGATCGTCCGAGCGGATGACGACACCGTCCTCGTAGGAGCCCCAGACGCCGTACATGTCGTCGAGGGCGCGCAGGAGGTCGACCTCCTCGCGGACGTCCGAAGGCACCGGCACGCCATGGCCATCCGACATCGGACGGTCGACGCCGAGCTCCGCGGCGAGCTGCGAACACCACGCGTCGAGGGTGGCGCCCGGCTCGGCCTCGACGAACACGAATCGGCTCGATGCGCAGGCCGATTGGTTGAAGAGGGCGACGTCGATCGCGGCGCGGCGGGCGGAGTCCTCGATCGCTTCGGGCGACTCGAAGCCGCCGGCACCCACGATCGAGATCGACACCTTGGGATCGAAGGAGACCAGCTCGAAGCCCGGGGCGATGTAGGACAGTGCGCTGCGGATCGCCGCGTCGCCGCCCCACGCGACGAGCTTGTCGAAGAACTGGGCGCGGAAGAGCACGCCTTCGACCGCGGCGTCGCCACCGCGCCAGTACACGCACGAGAACGACTTGGTGACCGGGTGGTCCGGCGCGATCGCTTCGAGGGTGCGCAAGATCCCCGTGGCAGTGAAGAGATCGTTGGACGGCAGCTTCAGCAGGTGCACACCCTTGGTGAGCGCCGATCGTGCGATCGTGATGGCGGTGACGCCGGGGGTGTTGCCGGCGAGCACGTGGATCAGTCGCGGCGGGAAAGCGCGCACGCGTCGCGTCCGACCCGTCGGGTCGACCACCGGCGCCCAGCCGTCGAGTCGGTCGCGGCCGACCTCCTGTTCGATCTGGAACTCGAGCGACGCCCGGTCGAAGATCCCGCCGATCGACCGGTATGCCGCGTCCAGGATGCGCGGCCCGAGCGGGTTCACCGCGATGCTCGCCTCGAGTGCCCGCGCCATGTGCTCGTTGTCGTCGGGATCCAGGCGCTCGCCGAGCTCCACGAGGAGGTCGATGATCTCGCCGACCGGCACGTCGAACGCGGGACCCGGCTCGACGCGGGGCCACACGAGATCGTCGAGATCGAGCGCCGGGGTGATGAAGCCGCGGTGGACCGTGCCGTCGTCCTCGGAGGCGGCGGTGACGGTCCGTCCCTTGATGAAGTGGGGGACCGACGCGGCCACCGTCGGGGATTCGAGTGAGCTCATGTCATGCTCCCGCGTACGAAGGCGTCGATGGTGCCTGCGCAGGTCAACTTGTCGTCGCCGCCCTCGAGATCCGAGTAGCGCCTGATGGTGCCGTCGAGGACCGCCGGGCTCGGCCCACCGAGGTCGGCGGTGACGTGGTCGCCGCTGATCAGCCCGCCCCAACGGCCTTCGAGCGCCACGTCGAAGAATGCGAATCGGCCTTCGGTGGGCCCGTCGGTGCGGTTGAGCAGCTGCGTGCCCTCGCGGTCGAGGATCAACGGAATGACCCACGGCGCGACGCGGCACCGGCCGTCTCGTCGGGGCATCGCCGCCGACAGCTCGGACATGCCATAGCCGCCGAGCACTCGCTCGGGGCCGAAGCCGAAGAACTGCAGCACCTGCTGCTGGTAGTCGTCGGGGAGCGACGCGCCTTTCGTACCGCCACCGGCAACCAGCACCGTCTCGGGATGGAAGCTGCCCGCCGGCACTCCTCGTAGCCGCGCCGTCTCCAGCATCGTCCAGAGCTGCGGCCAGAAGCCGGAGATGATCTGCGGCTCGTCGCGGAAGTCCAGGACCGCGTCGATGAGCTCCGCGAGCCGGGCGTCCATCGCCGCGGCGCGCTCGACGGCTTGTCGCTCCTGGGCGGCGATGTCGCTCGGCATCGCGGTGCCGTCGGCGATGGCCTTGCGCAGCGCCGCCATCTTGGTGATGTCGCTGATGCGCAGCGGTTCCTCGGTGAGGAAGAACCGGGCGTCGGCGCGCCCGTACGCCTCCGCCATGGTGCGGTTGTACAACGGCGCCCGCGTGGGCCCGTACTTCGGACCGAGCACGAAGACGGGTCGGTCCTGCTCGGGCGCGATGCCGAAGTTCCAGTAGAGCGACGGCACGATCGCTCGCATGGAGAAGTCGATGTCGCCGCGGGTACCGGGCAGGAACGAGTTCTTGCCGCTCGTGCCGCTGGTGGCCATGACCATGTGGCCGGCCGCATGCAAGCGTTCGAGCCACTCGTCCTGATCTGCGACACCCTCGACGTCGAGATCGCGGACCCGCTCGCTCGAGACCGTGTCGAGCCAGGCATCCATCGCGGTCCACTTGCCCTTCGACACGAGGGCGGTCGGATACGACTTGTAGTTCGAGTGCGCGAACAACAGTGGGATGATCTCGTCGAGCGAACCGATCTGGTCGACGCTGGTCGCCTCACACAGCTTGGCCAGCACCGGGATCTGTTCGCGTCGCTCCGCCAACCGCTCGTTGAACGCCTCGATCCACAGCGGCTCGAGCTCGGCGTACGAATGGGCGAACGGATCCGGCTCGCCGAGGAACGCACACAACTTCTCGCTGGCGGAACCCACCACGTCCCCTTGTCGATCAGGTGTTCGGATCGCTCCCGGTCAGGGTGCCACCCGAACGAGCCGGTTGGGAAGCCAGGGGCATCCACGTGAGGTGGATGCCCTCGAACTAGCAAGTGAGTGTACACTGCGCAAACATGGCTTGGCCGGGAGCGGTCCGCTGCCGCCGTCGGGCAGGGGCGACAGGGGTGGCTTGACCCGGGACGGCGCGTCGACTAGCAAGTGAGTGTCTACTGTTCAAAAGCCCGGGTCGCGGCCCGGCGAGGGGGGTCGTTCCATGCGTGTGAACGCGCGTTGGTTGGCGGTGTTCGCGGTCGTGGTGCTCGCAGCCGGCTCGATGGTGGCGTTGTCCGGGGGAGCCGGTGCCACCGCGCCACGGCAGCAGGGCATCAGCGGTAGCACGATCAAGGTCGGCGGCATGTTCGACGCCTTGTCGTTCGCCGGAGCCGATGATGGCTTCAACGCCCGGATCTCCCGAGCGAACAAGTCCAAGGAGCTCGGGAAGTACAAGATCGACTACGTCGGATCGACGGACGTCGCGGGCAGCACCGACAAAGCGCTGTCCACTGCGCAGAGTCTTGTCGAACGCGACGGGGTGTACGCGATCGCGCCGGTGATCTCCACCGGATTCCAGCAGAGCTCCGCCACCTACGCCGCCGGGAAGAAGGTGCCGTTCTTCGGTGCCGGCTTCACCAACGCGTACTGCACCCCGAACACGTACGGCATCAGCCCACTCGGCTGCGCGGTGGGTGGCAAGTACTCGTACAACACTGCGATCAACGGCGTGGCCTCGGCGCTGGGCAAGAAGCCGAGCGACCTCAAGTGGGCCTTCGTCGGTCTCGCCATCCCTGATGGCCAGACGACCGTGAACAACTTCGTCAAGCTCACTGAGGCCGCAGGTGGCAAGGTCGTGTACTCGAAGGCGGTGATCCCCCAGGGCGGGGGCGGCGACCTCCAGCCGTTCGTGAGCGCGGTGATGGACACGAAGCCCGACATCGTCTGGCCGCTGGCCGGCGCGGAGGTCCTGGGGTTCACGTCGGCGATGAAGGCCGCCGGGTACACGGGGCAGATGGTCAACTCGGCGTTCTATTCGCCCGGACTGCTCACGAAGTACAAGACCATCGCCGACACGCTCGACGGTTCGTTGATCCAGGCGACCACGCCCGTGATCGAATCGAACAGCCCGTACGTGAAGCAGGTGGTCAAGGACTACCAGGCCATCGGGAAGACCGATGCCGACATCACCTTCGGCGGGGAGTACGCATACATGACCGCCGACCTGATGATCGCGGCCATGAAGAAGGTGGCGCCGAACTTCGACAAGCTCGTGCCGACGGTCAGCAAGGGATTCTCGTACAAGCCCCCGAAGGACGGGATTCCGTTCACTTGGCCCGCGGCGTACAACCAGTCGGGGCAGTGCAACACGATCGTCAAGGTCTCGAGCGGCGCGTACCAGATCGCAACGCCGTACGGCTGCAACGGCAAGCGAGTGCAGGTCGGCGGCTGACCACGAACGCGGCGGGCGTCGGCCTGGGTTCGGCGTGGACGGTGGGTGGGCGACACGTTCGTCCACCCACCGGTCCGTCCGGACCGGATGCGCGAACCGGCGTAGCGTTCGCAGTCAGAAGTAGGTAGGGGCCATGGAGCAGTTCGTCCGCGACATCGTGACCGGCTCGGTCAGCGGAGCGATCTACGCGCTCATCGCGGCAGGCCTGGTGCTCACCTACGCGTCGACGGGCATCTTCAACCTCGGGTACGCAGGGATCTCCTTCTCGGCCGCCTTTCTCTTCTTCGAGTTGAACACCGGGCTGGGGTGGCCGCAATGGGCCGCCGCCGGACTCGTGATCCTCGTGTACTGCCCGCTGCTGGGCCTGCTCCTCGACGTCGCGATCTTTCGCAAGCTGGCTCGGGCGCCCGAGGCGGCCCAGATCGTCGCGTCCGTCGGCGTGCTGCTCGCGCTCCCTGCGCTCTGCACCTTCATCGCCGGGCGGGGCATCACGCTCTTCCACTGGTCGATCCCCACGGGCACGGACGTGCAGCTGGTCCCCGGCCTCGGACCACAGCCGCGCGAGGTGTACACGTTGTTCAGCGGCGTGGTGATCACGTCGGACCAGATCATCGTGCTCATCACCGCGGTCCTGTGCGTGGCCCTCCTCTGGGTGTTCCTGCGCTGGACCCAGACCGGCCTTCGCATGCGTGCCGTGGCCGACCGCCACGATCTCGCGTCCATGCGGGGGATCAACGACGCTCGTACCTCGCAGTACGCCTGGGTGCTCGGGACGGTCCTGGCCGGCGTCGCCGGAGTCGTCGGCTCGCCGATCCTCCGGGCGCTCGATCCGAACACCTACGCGCTGGCGGTCTTCGTGGCGATCGCGGCGGCGGTCGTCGGCGGCTTCCGGTCGGTGCTGCTCGCGTTCGCCGGAGCGATGTTCGTCGCGGTGGCGAGCAACCTCACGTTCAGCTACGCCACGTTTGCCAGCGACATCCCCGGCTTCAACAGCACGGTTCCGTTCCTGCTCCTGATCGGTGGCCTGCTCCTGATGGCGAAGACGCGCGCACGCGTCGCCGGTTCGATCTCCGCGGAGCCCCCACCGCCTGACTATCAGCGCGACCTCCCAGCGTGGCGTCGGGCACTTCCGAGCGTGATTGCGTGTGCGCTTCTCCTCTACGGCGTCTACTCGCTTCTCGGGAGCTTCTGGCTGGGCATCACGACCCGTGGGCTCATCTTCAGCTTGATCTTCCTGTCGTTCACGATCGTCACCGGTGTGGGGGGGATGGTGAGCCTCGCCCAGGCCGCGTTCGTCTCGGGCTCCGGCCTGCTCGCGGGGGCACTGATCACGCGCTACGACTTCCCCTGGCTCCTGGCGCTCGTCTGCGCCGTCGTCGGGGCGATGCTGCTGGGCGTGCTGGTCGCCCTGCCTTCGATCCGGCTCGGGGGAGTCGCGCTGGCGCTGGCGACGCTCGCGCTCGCGTTCGTGTGCGGCCAGGTGCTCTTCCAGATCGACTGGCTGCGCAACGGCGAATTCGGCTGGACGTTCTCGCCGCCGGTGTTCGGACCCTTCCATCTCGACGACACGCGGACGATGGCGGGATTCGTGTTGATCCTCATCTTCCTCGTCGTCTGGCTGATCAAGAACCTCGAACGCTCCAACATCGGGCGGGAGATCCTCGCGGTTCGGAACGCGCCCGCGGCCGCGGCCTCGATCGGCGTGTCTCCCACCGCGACCAAGCTCAAGGTCTTCGCGCTCTCCGCCGGCGTCGCCGGCTTGGGAGGCGTGCTCCTCGCCACCAACGATGTCGCGATCACGAGCAACTCCGTACCGCCGATCACCGGTCTGCTCTGGCTCGCGGGCGTCGTGCTGCTCGGCATCCGACGACCGGCCGGCGCGATCGTGGCCGGCCTGTCCATCACGCTGCTGCCGGCGCTCCTCAGCGGGTTCACCCTCCCGTTCGGCCTGGCCCATTGGTCGGGCACCCGGGCCGCGGAGGTCCCGACGATCCTCTTCGGCCTCGGCGCCATCGCGCTGGCCCGCCAACCCGACGGTGTGTTCCAGAACATCGCGCAACAGAACTACGAACGCCGGGAACGGCGTCGGCAGCGGCGCCTCGTCCGGAGCTCCCCCGCGGCGTTGACCGACTCTGCTTCGGTCGAGGGTGGAACGCTCGCCGCCGCCTCGACGCGCGGGGAGGTCGGATGACCGCCCCGAAGCTCGCCGTGGAAGGATTGGAAGCCGGCTACGGTCCGGTCCGTGTCGTGCACGGCATGGACCTCACGCTGGCACCGGGCACGATCAGCGCGATCCTCGGCCCGAATGGTGCGGGCAAGTCGACCACCTGCAAGACCCTGGCCGGGTACCTCCCCGCGACCGCCGGCTCCATCGCGCTCGACGGCAAGGACGTGACGTCGAAACCCTGCTGGTGGCGTGCTCGCAAGGGCATCTTCCTCGTGCCCGAGGGCCGCGGGATCTTCCCCGGCTTGAGCGTCGACGACAACCTCAAGGTCCTGCTCCCGACATCGTCGGAACGGGAGCAGGCCTACGGGCGCTTCCGGCTCCTCGGGGAGCGCCGTCGTCAGCACGCCGGCAGCCTCTCGGGCGGTGAGCAGCAGATGCTCTCGCTCGCGCCCGCGCTGGTGCACCACGCCGAGGTGCTCATCGCCGACGAGCCCACACTGGGTCTCGCGCCGCGGGTCGCCGACGACGTCTTGAGCATCTTCGGCGAACTGCGAGATGCGGGCTCGACCGTCCTGCTGGTGGGGGAGAGCCCGCGCGGCATCGTCGACATCGCGGACTCCATCTCGCTGCTCCACGCCGGCCGCATCGTCTGGTCGGGGCCCGCCGCGGAGCTCCGGCAGGAGACGCTCGAGGAGTCCTACTTCGGGGAGACGACGGAGAGCTGAGGGGTCGGCGACGTCTCAGGCCAGGTACGCCTCACGCACGATGTCGCTCTGCATCATCTCGTCAGGCGTGCCGTGTGCGATCAATCGGCCCAGCTCGAGCACGCTGAGCTCGTCGCTGTACTTCATCACGAACGGGATGTGGTGCTCGATCAGCAGCACGGCGCATTCCTGCGTTGCACGCAGCCCGAGGATGATCTCACCGAGCTGATCGGTCTCGGAGTCCTCGAGGCCCGACGTCGGCTCGTCGAGCAGTAGCAGCCGGGGCGTGTCGACGATGGCGCGGGCCAGCTCCACGCGGCGCAACTCGCCGATCGAGAGTCCGCCCGCGGGTTCGCTGCGGTGCTCGAGCAGTCCGCATTGCTCCAGGACCTGATCGGTGCGGGCGCGACGTTCCCGCTCTCGTCGCCGTCGCGACGGGAGCTGCAGCAGGTCGCCCACCATCCCGCCGCCACCACCGCGCCACTCCAGCGCCAGGAGGACGTTGTCCTCCACCGAGAGCCAGCCGAAGACCTGCTGTCGCTGGAAGGTCCGCCGGAGTCCGCGGCGGGCGCGCTGCACGGATGACTGCGTCGTGACGTCGACACCGTCGAGCAGGACCTTGCCGTCGACGGCCTTTTGGACGCCGGCAATGCAGTCGAAGAACGTCGTCTTGCCCGCGCCATTCGGTCCGATGAGTCCGTGGATGGTGCCGGCACGCACCGCAAGGGTCACGCGGTCGATCGCCGTGATGCCGCCGAACCTCTGCGTGATCCCGCGCGCATCCAAGATCGGCGGGGCGGAGGTTGCCTGGTCGGCCTGTCCGCTCCCGTTGTCTGTCATGCGACGGGCGACCAGGTGGCGCTGCGCAGCAACCGGGTGAGGCGCCGCGCTCCGGGAAGCTCGGGCACGCCGGACCACGGCTTGGTGGGTTCCGCGAAGGCGGCGCGCAGGGCGTCGTCCGACGGGACGCGACTGAGCACGGACACCACCGGTTCGTCGAGGTCGCCCAGGAACGGCGACCAGCAACCGATGATCGACACGGTCGCGTCTTCGGGCGCGTTGCGGTACTGGGATTCGACCGCGGCAACGGCGTCGGCGACCGGCCCGTCAACGGTGAACGAGTCGAGCCGGAACATGGCGGTGGGGTGCTCGCCGATGTCGAACGTCTGGAGACCACCCGCCGCGAACGGGCTCCACTCGGCCACGACGTGCAGCGATGACTGAAGCTGCCGCTGCTTTGCCTCCAGCTCGAGCCAGGAGTCGGCCAGATCGCCGGTCGCCAGGCGCTCCTGGTGTCGCGCCAGGGCGTCGAGGTCGGCCACCGCGGTCAGCGTGACCGCCTCGTAGCCCTCACCGCCGCCGTGCGGGGCCCAGAAGAACGCCGCGAACCGGGTGCCGGGATCGTCGGCGATGCGCGGCGCGAACATGTTCTGGTAGGCGTCGTCCAGCGGTAGCTCTTCACGCCCGATGACGATGTGCACGTCTTGGATCAGCAGCACGTCGGGAGCCTCACTTCACGGGGGACCAGGTGGCGCTGCGCGCCAGCCGGGTCGTCCACTGGTCTCGGGTCGCGAGGGCCTCCCACATCCAGGTGCCCATCTGCTTGTACTCGCGTGGGACCTCGTGGGCGATCAGCGCAACGAGGGCGTCGACGTCGCGGATCTCGCTCAGGTTGAACATCTCGGGCATCCGTCCGCCGCCGCTCACCGTCTGCCAGCTCGTGCGGAGGACCACACCCGAGAGCTCCTGTGACGACAACGCCATATAGCGCTCGCGCATCATGTCGATGTAGCCGCGCATCTGGCCGGTCACCGGCGGGACGAAGTCGTGCATGTACGCGACGCTCTCGCCGTCCCGGGGCCCGTCGGGGATCGTCGTACCGGCCGCGGTCCACGGGTCGTAGTCGATGGGCTGCAAGAGGCGGGTCTGCACACGGTCGCGTCGATCGCCGAGCGCTCGTGAGATCGCGCTCTCACGTTCCTTCGTCGCGAATCGATCGAGCGCGGGCATGTCGTCGAAGGCGATGATCGTGATCGCCTCGTCGGCGAACCGCGCTGCTGACGTCGACGTGCCGAACCACGCGAAGTGGGCTCCCTCGTGCGCATTGACCACGGGCAGCCACTCGTCGCGTGCAAACTCCTCGAACGTCACCTCCGTGCCGGGCGGAAGCTCGTGGATCTGATGGAGGTAGAGCACGGCTACGACTTCCCCGGCGTGAAGAGATCCTGTTGCGCCGCGGCATTGTTGCCGAGCGTCTGCGCCCGGGTGCGCA
>DATBBL010000357.1:0-3192 GCA_036271015.1 Acidimicrobiia bacterium | reverse complement strand
CTCGACCAGGCGCTTGGCCCGCTCGATGGCGAGCTCCGCGACCTGGGTGTGCTCGTCGGCGGGGCGGTCGAACGTGCTCGCCACCACCTCGCCGTTGAGCACGTGGCGCTTCATGTCCGTGACCTCTTCCGGTCGCTCGTCGACGAGCAGGACCATGAGGTGCACCTCGGGGTTGTTGCGTTCGATCGCGTAGACGAGCTGCTTGAGGATCGTCGTCTTGCCCGCCTTCGGCGGCGACACGATCATCCCCCGCTGACCCTTGCCGATCGGCGAGATGAGGTCGACGATGCGGCCGGTGATCTCCTGCGGGTCGGACGCCAGCTCGAGCTTCAGCTTGGAGTCCGGGAACAGCGGAGTGAGGTCCTCGAAGCGCGGTCTGATCCGCGCGTCCTCGGGCGTCAGCCCGCTGATGTCGTCGACCCGGAGGAGCGCCGGGTACTTCTCGTTGCTCGCCTGGGGGCGCGATGTGCCGGTGACGAAGTCGCCCTTGCGCAGCGCGAACCGTCGTACCTGCGACGCGGACACGTACACGTCCTTCTGCGCGGGCAGGTAGCCGCCCCCACGCAGGAAGCCGTAGCCCTCGGGGCGGAGGTCGAGCAGGCCCTCGACCGGGATCGGATCGCCCTGGTACTCGGTGGCCCGGGCGTCGCCCGGCTGGTCCTGGCCGCCGCGACCGCGGCGACGGCGCCGGCCCCGGCGGTTGCCCTCGCCGAAGGACTGCCGCTCGTCCTCGGCGTCGATGCCGTCGGCGCGACCGTCGTCGTCGCGCTCGTCGCGCGCGCCGTCGTGGGCCGCGGGCGCCTCGGGTGGGGCGGCCGGTGGGGCCGCGGGCTCGGGCTCGGCGGCGGGGGCGACGTAGGGGGCAGGGGCGGAGGCGGCGGCGACGGGCGCGTCGTCGGCGGTCGGAGCCTCGCGGGTCGAAGCCTCGGTCGTCGAGCTGCTGGTGGTCGACGTGCTCGAGCGCCGGGACCGGGGGCGTGGCATCGCCGCGTCGTCGCCGTCACCGCCGTCGGCACCCAGCGAGTCCTCCTCCGCGGCCAGCGCCGCGATCGGATCGTCGGCCGGGAGCTGCGAGGCGCGGGCGGAGCGCACGCGCCGCGGCGTGGGCACCTCGGCCGCGCCGTTCGCGTCGCCGGCGTCGTTCCCACCGTTGGCGGCGTTGAGGATGGCATCGATCAGGTCGGCCTTGCGCATGCGCGTGGCGGCCTTCACCCCGATGGCACCGGCGATCGTGTGGAGCTCGTCGCGGTCCTTGCCGGCGAGCACCGACCGATCGATGTGTTGCTCCGGGCTCATTCGCTTCTCCCTCGACCCGACGGGCCACGGCGCGCGATCACGCCGCGACGTTCGACGGGCACGGTTTGTCAGACCTCGACAGATCGGAGCCCTGCCGGGGTTACGCGGAACACCAGAAACCGGGATCGTCGCCCGGGGATGGGCGAAGAATCGACCGGCGGCGCCGATCACTGTACTGCCCGGGGATGGCCCGGGCAAGCATCGGGGCGGTCAGCGCAGCAAGCGCGCCATGAGCTCGTGGGCGGGCACCGGCGTCGCGCCCGCGACGCCGCGCTCGGAGTACTCGCCGCCGGAACCGGGCTCGTCGCGGTCGAAGAGCAGATAGGGCACCGGCTCCGACGTGTGCGTCCCCGCCGCGCACGGCGTGGCGTGGTCGGGCAGGAGCAGCACGCGGAACGGCTCGTCACCGAGCGCGGCGACGAGCGGACCGATGATGTCGGCGTCCCAGCGTTCGAGCGACGCGACCTTCTCGTCGACCGCGCCCTGGTGGCCCGCCTCGTCGGTGGCCTCCACGTGGAGGAGGAAGAGGTCACGGTCCGCGAGCGACGCCAGCGCCGCGTCACGCTGCGCGACGTAGTCGTTGTCGAAGCCGGCAGTGGCGCCGGGCACGTCGACCACCTCGATGCCGGAGAGGACGCCGAGGCCGCGCACGAGGTCGACGGCAGACGACAACCGACCGCGCACGCCGAAGCGGTCGGTGAAGTCGGGCAGGCGCGGTCGCGTCCCCTGGCCCCACAACCAGATCTGGGTGGCGATGGAACCGACGTCGGCGGCGGCCGCGGCGACGACCGGTTTCGAGGCATCCATGAGCGCGGTGAGCTTCGGCGCGGCCGGGCCCACCGGGAGGACGACGGGCCGCCCGGTCAGGTCGTGGGGCGGGACGCACTCGGCGTCGCCGAAGTCGCGGGGCACGACGCACAGGTGCCGGTACTCGACGCCGGGATGGAAGCGGACGCCGTCGCGCCCGTCGCCGAGCGCGTCGTCGAGCGCGGCGACGATCACGTGACTCTGCTCGCTGGTGACGTGACCGGCGGCGAAGTCGACCATGGTGCCGGCGTCGTCGACGGTGACCAGGTTGCAACGGAACGCGACCTCTTCGGGCGCGAGGTCGACGCCCATGGCCGCGGCCTCGATCGGCGCCCGGCCGGTGTGGTACTCGGTGGGGTCGTAGCCGAGGATGGCGAGGTTCCCCACGTCGCTCCCCGGCGGCAGCCCGGGCGGGATCACCTGGGCGAGACCGACTTCGGCGCCGGCGGCCAGACGGGCCAGGTTCGGCATGTGCGCGGCCTCGAGCGGCGTGCGCCCGCCGAGTTGGGCGAGCGGTTCGTCGGCGCACCCGTCGGGCACGAGCACGAGGTACTTCATCCCGCAAGGGTAGGCGGAGATGCAGCGGCGCCGTGCCCGGAGGGCGGGACGGCGCCGCGGAAACGACCCGAAGAACCGGAGATGCAGCGGCGCCGTGCCCGGAGAGCGGGACGGCGCCGAGCAATCGACCGACGGGCAGGCGCGCGTTCGAGGAGGGCCGGGAGCGGTACGGTGCCGAGTCCATGCGACGGGTCGCGATCGGCTGTCTGATCGCAGTCCTCGTGGGCCTCGGCGCCTCGGTACCACGGGTCGAGGCGGCTGCCGCGACGCCGTCACTGCGGCTCACGCGCGTCACCGATCTCGCCAACGTGACCGCGATCTCCGCCCGCGCCGGCACCCGCACGCTGTACGTGACCGCGCAGTCCGGCGCGGTCCTGTCGATCCGCGGGGGTGCGCTGTCGTCGACGCCGGTCGTCGACCTCACCGACCGGGTCAGCCAGGAGGGCGGTGAGCTCGGACTGCTCGGCATCGTGTTCTCGCCCGACGGGACGCGCATGTATGTCGATTACACCGATCGCAACCACAACACGC
>DATBBL010000356.1:0-15171 GCA_036271015.1 Acidimicrobiia bacterium | reverse complement strand
ACTCGGGTTCGCACCACTCCTTCGACATGAAGAAGGACATGGGCGGCCTGCGCAAGTACATGCCGATCACGTTCTTGACGTTCATGATCGGCTCGCTCGCGCTGGCCGGGATCTTCCCGTTCGCGGGCTTCTGGTCCAAGGACGAGATCCTGGTGACCGCGGGCAAGTCGGGCTACGACTTCTTCATGGTGGTCGGCCTGGTGGGGGCGTTCCTCACCGCGGCGTACATGACGCGCGTCGTGTACCTCACGTTCTTCGGCGAGTTCCGCGGCCACGGGGAGCCGCACGAGTCCGAGCCCGCGATCACCGTCCCGCTGATCATCCTCGCGGTGTTCGCGGTGCTCGCCGGCTTCCTGAACGCGGCCGCCATCCACGTGGAGGACTTCACCAAGTGGGTCGAGCCCCGGGTGGCGTTCCCGGCGCTCGTGCATCCCGCGTTCGACTACGGCGCGGCGGCGATCTCGCTCGTGGTCGCCGTCCTCGGCATCGGCATCGCGGCCTACCTCTGGTTCCAACACGAGGAGCTCGGGCCGTTCAAGGGCCTCACCCAGCGCAACAAGCTCGCGCACGCGGGGTACGAGTTCCTCGCCAACAAGTACTACCTCGACGCGTTGTACGAGAACGTCATCGTCGCATCGATCAAGGGCCCCATCGCCGCCGCCGCGTACTGGGTGAACCAGAACGTGATCGATGCGGTGCTCAACGGCACCGCACGCGGTGCGAGGGCCGCCGGGAAGTTCACCTACGAAAAGCTCGACCAGAAGGGTGTCGACGGCGCGGTCAACGAAGTGGCCGCGATCACCGGCGAGAGCGGTGGACTGCTGCGCTACCTGCAATCCGGTCGGGTGCAACGGTACGCGCTGCTGCTGTTCGCGGCGGTGGGTCTCCTGAGCCTCTTCCTGCTACTCGCCAATCTCTGATCCGAGGGGAATCGTTCCAATGGACTGGTTCGACAACTGGGCCCTGACGCTGGCGGTCTTCATCCCCATCGTCGGCATGGTGATCGTGCTGCTGATCCCGAAGGCCGAGGAGAACCTGATCAAGGTGGTCACGTTGCTGGCCACCCTGCTGACCGGGGCGGTCGGCATCGGGATCCTCGCCAACTTCAACCTCGACGACGGGCACCTGCAGTTCGTGGCCAACGAGCGTTGGATCGACGTGATCCACAGCCGGTACCACGTGGGCATCGACGGCATCTCGTTGCCGCTCGTGCTCCTCACCATGCTGGTCACCGTGTGCTGCGTCGTCTACTCGTGGAACCACTTCCCGGAGCCGCACAACCCGAAGGCGTTCCTCGCCCTCGTGCTCCTCCTCGAGACGGGGATGATCGGCACCTTCGTCGCCCAGGACCTGATCCTCTTCTTCATCTTCTTCGAGGTCGTCCTCCTCCCGATGTTCTTCATGATCGGGGTCTGGGGCGGTCCGAACCGCGAGTACGCGTCGATCAAGTTCTTCCTCTTCACGCTGTTCGGCTCGGCGCTCATGCTGCTGAGCTTCCTGGCGCTGTTCTTCCTGTCGAAGGTCCACACCTTCGACATGGTCACGCTCACCCGCCTGCACGGCGACGGCATCGTGCACGGCACGCAGCTCCTGGTGTTCGCGGGGATGTTCCTCGGCTTCGCGATCAAGGTGCCGATGTTCCCGTTCCACACCTGGCTGCCCGACGCCCACACCGAGGCGCCCACCGTCGGCTCGGTGCTCCTGGCTGCGATCATGCTGAAGCTGGGGACCTACGGCTTCATCCGCATCGCGCTCCCGATGCTCCCCGGAGCGGCGCAGTCGTGGGCACCGTGGATCGGCCTGCTGGCGGTGATCGGCATCATCTACGGCGCGTTGTGTTGTCTCGCGCAACGCGACATGAAACGGCTGATCGCGTTCTCGTCGGTGGCCCACATGGGTTTCGTGATGCTCGGCATCGCCACCCTCACCACCTTCGGCATCAACGCCGCCGTCTTCGGCATGGTGGCGCACGGCCTCATCACCGGCATGCTCTTCTTCATCGCCGGGTCGGTGCAGGAGCGATACGGCACCCGGGAGATGAGCCGGCTCGGCGGTCTCCTGACCCAGGCACCGCACCTCGGGTGGTTGCTTGGGTTCTCGGCCATGGCGTCGCTCGGTCTCCCCGGTCTCGCCGGCTTCTGGGGCGAGTTCCCGGCGATCCTCTCGGCGTACAACCCGAGCCTGCCCTTCGGCCTGTTCAACTGGCTCGACGGCACCCTCACCACATTCCGCATCTACATGGTGATCGCCGCCATCGGCACCGTGCTGGCGGCGGGGTACCTGCTGTGGATGTTCCAGCGCGTGGCCATGGGCAAGGTGAAGCCCGAGTTCGAGCACGCCCACATCCACGACGTCCACGTGTCGGAGTGGATCGCGTGGACGCCGCTGATCCTCCTCATCGTGGCGTTGGGTGTGTACCCGGAGCTGATCTTCAAGATGACCGATCTCCCCGTCACCCAACTGGTCCACGGGCTCACGAGGGCGCTGTAGGTGAACCCGCACGTCGACTTCCATGCGATCGCGCCCGAGCTGGTCCTCACGGGGACGATCCTCATCGTCCTCGTCGCAGACCTGATCTGGCCGGAGCGGTCTCGCTTCACCAGCTCGCGCATCGCGTCGATCGGGGTCCTGGCCGCGCTGATCCCCGTCATCACGCTGGCGGCCGACGGCACGACGCGCTCGCTGTTCCACGGCGCGTTCGTGGTCGACAACTACGCGCTCGCGTTCGAGGGCTTCTTCCTGGTCGTGACCTACATCGTCCTGTTGATGTCGTCCGACTACATCTCCGAGGGCGATTACTACCAGGGTGAGTTCTACTTCCTCATGCTCACCTCGGTGCTGGGCATGATGGCGATGGCGTCGGCGCGCGACCTCATCAGCATCTTCGTGGCGCTGGAGACGATCACCATCCCGACGTTCGTGCTCGCCGGGTGGCGCAAGCACGACTCGAAGTCGAACGAAGCCGCGATCAAGTACTTCATCATCGGCGTGCTGTCGTCGGCGATCATGCTCTACGGCATGTCGATCGTGTTCGGTGAGACCGGCGGCTCGACCCTGCTGAGCGACATCTCCGGTCACATCGTGCTCCACGGCACGAGCACGCTCCTCGCCGTCGCCATCTTCCTGACCATCGCCGGGTTCGCGTTCAAGATCAGCGCGGTCCCGTTCCACTTCTGGACGCCCGACACCTACGAGGGTGCGCCCACCCCGGTCACCGCGTTCCTCTCGGTGGCGTCGAAGGCCGGCGGCTTCGTCGCGCTGCTCACGATCATCAACTTCGGCTTCCTGCCGTCGCAGGACTCGTGGGAACCGGTGCTGTGGGTCCTGGCGGCGGCGTCGATCATCTTCGGCAACCTGGTCGCGCTGCGCCAGACCAACATCGTGCGCATGCTCGCGTACTCATCGATCGCGCAGGGCGGCTTCATCCTGGTGCCCCTCGCGGTCGCAGGCGACGGTGGCGCGCGCGTCTCGTCGCTCGAGGCGGTGCTCATCTACCTGTTCATCTACGCGGCGATGAACCTCGGCGCGTTCGCGGTGGTCATCGCGGTCGCCCGGCGCACCGGCAGTGCCGAGATCGACACCTACGCCGGCCTCGGCCAGACGTCCCCCGGGCTGGCGGTGACGCTCACCATCTTCCTGTTCTCGCTGGCCGGCATCCCGCCGTTCGCGGGCTGGTTCGCCAAGTTCGTCATGTTCCGCGCCGTGCTCGATGCCAATTCTCCGTCGGCCATCGTGCTCGGGGTCATCGCCGCGCTCGGGTCGGTGGTGGCGTTCTTCTACTACGCCGGGGTGGCCCGGGTGATGTGGTTCCACGACCCGGCGCCCGAGGCCACGACCGCGTCGCGACCGATCCCCGCCGCGCTCACCGTGGCCATCGGCCTCTGCGCCGCGGTCACCATCGTGGTCGGCATCTATCCGCAGATCTTCGCCAAGATCGGCGAGCTCGCCTTCTAACTCGCTCGCTCTCTGCGAGGCGGGATACCCGCCTCGCAGCCGTTCGCTCGCTGGCGAGCGGCCTGCGCTCGCTCCGCTCGTCTCCGGCCGCCGCGTGGTGAGCGGTTGCGTACGGAATCATCCGTTCGCCTGGCGGGCGATGAAGTGCGCCATCCCCGGCACGGTGAACGCGATCAGGCCGTGCTCGGGCGCGTAGACGAGGCCCTTCGCGATCAAGTTCGCGCGTGTCGGGCCGAGTGAGGTGAGCTTCTTCCCGAGCCGCGCTGCAACCGTGCTGGTGGAGCTCGGCTCCTCGCCGTCGACGGCCATCGCGGCCAGGTAGTCCCGCTCGGCAGGCGTCGCCCGCTCCCAACGGGCCCGGAAGAATCCCTGGTCGAGGAGGTCCCAGCCGGTGCGCAGTCCCTCGGTGGCGTCGAGCACGGCGATCGGCGACTCGCCGGCGACGTTCCACGTGGTCTGCCCGAACTGCTGGATGAAGTACGGGTGACCGCCGGCCGCGTCGAGCACCATGGTCGCGGCCTCGTCGGTCCACGCCACCCCCTCGTCGGCTGCCGGCCGGGTGAGCGCGACCGCGGCGTCCTCGGGATCGAGACGATCGATCCGCACGTAGCGGAAGAGGCGCTCCGAGTACGACTTCGCCTCCGAGAGGCGCCCCGGCAGGTTGGGCAGGCCCGCGCCCAGCACGAAGAACGGCAGGTTGCGCTGGCCGGTCTCGTGACAGGCCTGGCTCAACGCGCCGAGCTCCTCGAGCGAGAGGTGCTGCATCTCGTCCACGAACAGCGCGGCGCCGACCTCGAGGTCGCGCGCCGCCGCGCCGAGGTCGACGGCCAGGTCGGTGAGGTCGGCGACGATCGACCCGGTGTCGGCGCGTCCTCGCTCGGGCTCGACGTCGATGCCCACCGAGAAACTCCCGTCGGGCGCCGCGGTGATGGAGAACGACTTGAAGGTGCGGAGCGCGCGGTGGAAGAACCGGCTGGCCGCGCCCCGGCGCTGTCCATGGCGCAGCGACTGGTTGAGCGCGCTCGCGACCTGGCTGCGGAAGGGCATGCGGTCACCGGCCAGGTCGGCCTCCACCTTGGCGACGATCCACCCCGCCTCACGCGCGTTCTCCGCGAGCTCGTTCAGCAGCACCGTCTTGCCCACGCCCCGGAGCCCGTAGAAGAGGGTGCTGCGGTCGGGCCGGCCGGCCTCGGCGCGGGCGCGCAGCACGTCGAACGACTCGAGCTCGGCGTCCCGGCCCGCCAGCTGCACCGGGCGCACCCCGGCGCCGGGCGAGTAGGGGTTGAGGCGGGCGTCCATCCCGCTGAGTATAGCGAAGTATTGCCCAGTATTGGATCTACGCAATAGTTAGACATACTTGGCTACACTCGCCCCGAGCAGGAGGCACCGCGAAATGAGCGCGTCGGAGCGGATCGTCGAACGGATCCGACGGGAGGGGCCGATCCCCTACGACGGGTTCGTCGAGGTCGCGCTCTACGGCGACGACGGCTTCTTCACCCGGGCCCGCGGTGCGGGTCGGGCCGGGCGTGACTTCGTCACCAGTCCCGAGGTGGGGCCGCTGTTCGGTGCGCTGGTCGCGCGCGCCCTCGACGGCTGGTGGCGCGACCTGGACGGCCCCGATCCGTTCCTCGTGGTGGAGGTCGGCGCCGGGCGGGGGCGGCTGGCGCGCGACGTGCTTGCCGCCGAGCCCGAGTGCGAACGCGCCCTCCGGTACGTGCTGGTCGAACGCTCCCCGGCGCTCCGCGAGGCGCAGCACGAGCTGCTCCGGGTGGAGCCGTTCGAGGACGCGCTCGGCCCCGTGGTGCGCACCGACGACGACGCGCCGCTGCCGGTCACCGGCATGGGCCCGATCGTCACCGCGCTCGACGAGCTCCCCGCGGTCGCCCTCGACGGTGTCGTGATGGCCAACGAGCTGCTCGACAACCTGCCGTTCCGGATCGTGGAGCGCACGGCCGACGGTTGGGCCGAGGTGCTCGTCGCGCTCGACGGCGATCAGCTCGTCGAGACGGTCGTCCCCGCGCTCGACGAGCTGGCGGCGGAGGCGGACGCCGTCGCCGCCGACGCGGTGGTGCCCTCGGGCGCCCGCCTCCCCGTCCCGACCCGCATCATGGACTGGTTGCACTCGTGCGCGACCGCGCTCCGCCACGGCATGCTCGTCGTCGTCGACTACGTCGCGACCGCGTCGGAGCTGGTCGAGCGCGGCCCCGACGGCTGGCTGCGCACGTACCGGGAGCACGCACGGGGCGACCCGCCGCTGGTCGCGCCCGGCGACCAGGACATCACGGTCGACGTGCCCGCGGAGTACCTCGTGCACGCCGCGAGCCGCGCCGGCTTCGAGCTCGCCGTCGCCGTCACCCAGGCCGAGTGGCTCGCGTCGCTCGGCATCGAATCGCTCGTCGACGATGCGCGCGTGGCTTGGGAGGCCCGGGCCCATGTCGGCGATCTCGAGGCCGTCCGCCAGCGCAGCCGCGTCACCGAGGCCGCCGCCCTGGTCGACCCCGCCGGCCTCGGCGCGCACCGGGTGCTGGTCTTCACCCGCTGAACGTCGGCGCGTGCACGCGGCGCCTGGGATGAGCGTCCGACCCCACGGGTAGCCTGACCGCCGCCGAGCACGTGAAGCTGGGGGTTGGGTGATGGCCGACGAGGTGCGGAAGTCCGACACGATCGCGTCGCTCCTCGCGGAGGACCGCACCTACCCACCGCCGGCCGAGTTCACCGCCAACGCGCTGCTCGCGGACGGCGCGGTCCATGCCGAGGCCGAGGCCGACCTCGAGGGGTTCTGGGCGAAGCAGGCCGGTGAGCTCCTCGACTGGTTCGAGCCCTGGGACACCGTCCTCGAGTGGGACCTGCCGTACGCGAAGTGGTTCGTCGGCGGGCGCCTGAACGCGGCGTACAACTGCCTCGACCGGCACGTCGAGGCCGGGCGGGGCGACAAGGTCGCGTACTACTGGGAGGGCGAGCCCGGCGACACCCGCACCATCACCTACGCCGACCTCCTCCACGACGTCGCCCAGCTCGCCAATGCGTTGAAGGCCCTCGGGGTCGAGAAGGGCGACCGGGTCAACATCTACCTCGGCATGGTGCCGGAGCTGCCGATGGCGCTCCTCGCCTGCGCGCGCATCGGCGCCGCCCACTCCGTGGTCTTCGGGGGCTTCTCCTCCGACTCGCTCCGCGACCGCATCCAGGACGCCGAGGCGAAGGTGCTGATCACCGGCGACGGCGCCATCCGCCGAGGGCAGATCGTGCCGCTCAAGGAGACCGCCGACCTCGCGGTCGCGGAGTGCCCGACCATCGAGAAGGTCCTGGTGCTGCGACGCACCGAGCACGAGATCCCCATGACCGACGGCCGCGACGTGTGGTGGCACGATCTCGTGCCGGGCCAATCGGCCGACTGCCCACCCGAGCCGATGGACGCCGAGGACCTCCTCTACCTCCTGTACACCAGCGGCACCACGGCGCGGCCGAAGGGCATCATGCACACGACCGGTGGCTACCTCACCCAGGTCGCGTGGACGCACAAGCACGTGTTCGATCTCCACGCCGACACCGACGTGTACTGGTGCGCGGCCGACGTCGGCTGGGTGACCGGCCACTCGTACATCGTCTACGGACCGTTGATGAACGGCGCCACCAGCGTGATGTACGAGGGGACCCCGGACCATCCCGGCAGGGACCGGCTCTGGCAAATCGTCGAGAAGTACGGCGTCACCATCCTCTACACCGCGCCCACCGCGATCCGCACCTTCATGAAATGGGGGCCCGAGTACGTCGAGCGCCACGACCTGTCCTCGCTGCGCCTGCTCGGCAGCGTCGGCGAGCCCATCAACCCCGAGGCGTGGATCTGGTACTGGCACCACATCGGTGGGGAGCGCTGCCCGGTCGTCGACACGTGGTGGCAGACCGAGACCGGGGCCATCATGATCAGCCCGTTGCCGGGCATCACCACGCTGAAGCCCGGGAGCGCGACGTTCCCCCTCCCCGGCATCGGTGCCGACATCGTCGACGACGCCGGTGACCCCGTCGGCATCCCGGGCGGCGGCTACCTGGTGCTCACCCGGCCGTGGCCGTCGATGCTGCGGGGCATCTGGGGTGATCCCGAGCGGTTCCAGGAGACCTACTGGAGCCGTTTCCCGGGCCGCTACTTCGCGGGCGACGGCGCCAAGCGCGACGACGACGGCGACTTCTGGTTGCTGGGGCGGGTCGACGACGTGATGCTCGTGTCCGGTCACAACATCTCGACCGCCGAGGTCGAGCACGCGTTGGTGGGCCACCCGGCGGTCGCCGAAGCCGCCGTGGTCGGCACCAAGGACGCAACCACGGGTCAGGCCATCGGCGCGTTCGTGATCCTGCGCGCCGGCAACGAACCGACCGAGGAGTTGGTCACCGAGCTGCGCGACCACGTCGGCCACACCATCGGCCCGATCGCCAAGCCGAAGACGGTGCTCTTCACCGAGGACCTGCCCAAGACCCGCTCGGGGAAGATCATGCGGCGGCTCCTGCGCGACGTCGCCGAGGACCAGGCGTTGGGCGACACCACCACGCTCGCCGACCCGTCGGTCGTGGAGGGCATCAAGGCCCGCTACCTCGCCGCCGCGACCGAGGACGACTGAGGCGCGGCAGGACGTGGCGCGGTACGGGACGGGATACGTCCCCGATCACTGGACCTGGCACGAGGGTGCGGTCGAGCCCGGCCCCGCGGTCGCCGTCGACATCGACGGCGTGCTCTCCGACGCGGCCAGCCGCCAGCACTACCTCGAGGCGCCGCGCCGCAACTGGAACGCGTTCTTCGAGGCGTGCGGCGACGACCCGGTCATCGAGGAGGTCAAGGTGCTCCTCGACCTCCTCGACCCCGACCTGCGCATCGTGCTGCTGACCGCCCGGCCCGAACGGGTGCACCACCTCACCGAGGCCTGGCTGCGCCGGTACCGCATCCGGTGGGACCTCCTCCTCATGCGGCCCTGGGGCGACTACGAGATGGCCCGCGACTTCAAGCAGGCCTCGGTGTGGGACCTGCGGAACTACGGCTTCGAGCTGCGCCTCGCCATCGAGGACGACCGTCGGAACGTGGCCATGTTCCGCTCCGAGGGCGTTCCCTGCATCTACTTCCACAGCGGCTACTACGACTGACATGCTGCGAGGTTCCTGAGAGCGTGGGCTCCGGGAACGCGCGGTGCCCGCGTAGCGTTTCACCGACAAGCAGAGCCCGTCTCCCGGGCTCACGAGGTGAACAACGATGAGGAATGCAGTAAAGACGGCCGTCCTGCTCGCCGCCCTGGGCGCCCTGTTCATACTGGTCGGCGGCGCCATCGGCGGCACCAGCGGGCTCGTCATCGGGCTGGCCATCGGGCTCGTGTTCGTCGGTGGGTCCTACTGGTTCAGCGACACCCTGGCGATCAAGGCCGCCCGGGCCAAGCCCGTCACCCGCGACGAGCTGCCGAACGTCTACGCCATCGTCGAGGACCTGACGCGCCGGTCCGACATGCCGATGCCGAAGCTGTACGTCTCGCCCGAGATGCAGCCGAACGCGTTCGCGACCGGCCGGAGTCCCAACCACGCCGCGGTCTGTGTCACCCAGGGCATCCTCCAGGTGCTCGACGACGACGAGCTGCGGGGCGTGCTCGCCCACGAGCTGTCGCACGTCAAGAACCGCGACATCCTGATCAGCTCGGTGGCGGCGGCGGTGGCGCTCGGGATCACGTTCGTCGCCCGCATGGCGGTCTGGGGCGCGATCTTCGGTGGCGGCAACGACCGCGACGGCGGCAACGCGTTCAGCGCGATCGCCATGATGATCCTGGCGCCGATCGCCGCGTACATGATGCAGATGGCGTTGTCCCGCGGCCGCGAGTTCCAGGCCGACGAGAGCGGCGCCCACCTGCTGCACGACGGTGAGCCGCTGGCCCGGGCGCTCGAGAAGATCGAGGCCTACGTGAAGCAGCGGCCGATGGACATCAACCCGGCGCAGGCCCAGGCGTACATCGTCAACCCGCTCACCGGACGCAAGTTCGAGTTCGCCGGGCTGTGGAGCTCGCACCCGCCGACCGCGGAGCGGATCCAGCGCCTTCGCTCCGAGCGGTTCTAGCGACCGGTACCCTCGCCCGCTGCCGCAGTGGCGGGCGAGGGCCTGCGTCGTCGTTGTCGCACCGGTGACGGGATAGCTTCGAGCCCGATGGCAGACGCGGTGATCACCGTGCAGGGCCTCCGGAAGCGGTACGGGCAGCACGAAGCGGTGAAGGGCATCGACTTCACCGTCGACCGGGGTGAGGTGTTCGGCTTCCTCGGCACCAACGGTGCCGGGAAGACCACCACGATCGAGATCCTCGAGGGGTACCGGAGCCGGACCGCCGGTGTCGTCAGCGTGCTCGGCGTCGACCCGGCCCGACCCACCACGGCGTGGCGGGAACGGATCGGGCTGGTCCTGCAGGAGAGCGAGCTCGACCCGCTGCACACCGTGCGCGAGACCGTGGCCATGTTCGCGTGCTACTACCGCCACCCACGTCCGGTCGACGACACCATCGCGCTCGTCGGGCTGGCCGAGCAACGCGATGCACGCGTCGGCTCGCTCTCGGGCGGCCAGAAGCGACGGGTCGACGTCGCGCTGGGCATCGTCGGCGATCCCGATCTCGTGTTCCTCGACGAGCCGACGACCGGCTTCGACCCGCAGGCCCGCCGTGATGCCTGGAACATGATCGAGGGCCTCCGTCAGCTCGGCAAGACCATCTTCCTCACCACGCACTACATGGACGAGGCCCAACACCTGGCCGATCGGCTGTGCATCCTGCGCGACGGCCTCGTGGTCGCGCAGGGCACGACCTCCGACCTGACGAGCCGGGCGAACGGTGGCGTCGTCGTCCGCTTCCGGATCCCGGCCGGCGTCTCCGTCGACGCGGTTCGTGCCGCCTGCGACGTGGAGCCGGAGGTCTCCGGCACCGAGATCACCCTGAAGACCGACCATCCCCAGCGGACGCTCTACACGTTGACCGGGTGGGCGGAAGGTCAGGGCGTCGAGCTGGAGGGTCTCGAGGTGACCCGGCCCACGCTCGACGACGTGTTCCTCGAGCTCAACGCCGGCGGCCAGTCGTGAGCCTCCCCGGCCTCCTGCTCCGACAGACGCGGTACGCGCTCGTGGGATTCCGGCGCAACCCGCGCGCCATGGTGTTGACGGTCGTGATGCCGATCGTGCTGCTGGTCCTCTTCGCATCGGTCTTCACCGGGAAGGCGCGCACGACGCGGGTCGACGGGCTCCTGATCAGCATCGACGCGTACTTCACCGCGGGCATCGCCGCGTACTCGATCATGCTCATCGGGTTCAGCAGCCTGCTGATCTCGATCGTCACCGCGCGCGAGGGCGGGTTGCTGAAGCGCTACCGGGGCACGCCCATGCCCTCGGGCGTGTTCCTGGCCGCGCAGATCCTCCAGACGATGGTCACGATCGCGGTGATGGTCACCGTCCTGCTCGCCATCGGCGCCATCGCCTACGACGTCGAGCTCGACGCGACCGCGGTGTTCGCGTTCGTGGTGTACGTCGTGGTCGGCACCGCGACGATGTGCGCGCTCGGGCTCGCGCTCTCGCGGGTCGCGACCAACGTCGACGTCGCCAGCACCATCGGTCCCTTCATCGCGGTGATCCTGGCCTTCATCTCGGGGGTGTTCGTCCCAGTGACCGAGCTCCCTCAGTGGCTGGTCGACGTCGGTCGCGTGTTCCCGCTGGCGCACCTCGCCGAGGGATTGCAGCGCGCGCTGACGCCGGCCGCCCAGGGCTCGCGCATCGACGCCGGCAACCTCGCGGTGCTCGCCCTCTGGGGTGTCGTCGCCATGGCGGTCGCCATCCGTCGCTTCCGCTGGGAGCCCCTGGCGGCCGGGACGTAGCCCGCGGCGACGTCGCGGCGTCGGAGGCGCCTCGACCGCCCGTTATACTCCTGCGCCAAATACCGACAGTTTCGTGTGTTGACCGCGCCCGAGCGCGCGTCCTCTTCAGGTGACGGCGCGTCGCCGGAACGGACAATTTCCATGGCGATGCTCCTCGAGACCCAGCTGCTGGTCGCTCGCGGATTGCGGAACGTGCAACGCGTGCTGCGGCCCCTCGGCTCGATGGAAGCTGCCTTCCCGAAGCTCGCGACCGGAAGGTCGTTCGTGGACGTGGGGGCGCTGTGGAACGTCCACGGCAAGATCGCATTCCTGGCCGAGAGCAGTGGCGCGTCGAGCGTGACCGCGGTCGACCTCTCGTCCGCCACCGACGAGTACCTCGCCGAGCACGAGCGTCGTCACTCGAAGGTGCGCTTCGTCCAAGGTGACCTGCACGACGAGGAGGTCCTGGCCGAGATCGGCCCCCACGACGTCGTCTGGTGCACGGGAGTCCTCTACCACTGCCCCGATCCGGTGCACACGGTGGAATGCCTGCGCCAGATCACCGGCCAGACCCTGGTGCTCGGGAGTGCGACGGTCCCCCCCATTGCGGGATCACGGAACGGCGCCGTCTTCTTTCCCGTGCTCTCGGACGCGGAGCGACGTGCCTACGACCGCGCCTTCGCGGCAGTCGCCGGAATCGGCAGCGACGCGAGTCGTGGCGGTCTGACGACCCCGTTCGACGCCGAGGAGAGCTACATCAATTGGTGGTGGGGATTCTCGCCGGCGACCATGGTGTCGATCGTGGAATCGACGGGCTTCCGCGTGTCGGACGTCAAGACGAACGGCTTCCACACGCGCGTCGTGGCCGAGCGCTCCTGACCGCGCGACCTGCCGGGCCGGCAGGGCGATCTCGTCGGGCGAGCCTCAGTCGCGAAAGTTCGTGAACTGGAGCGGGACCGCGAAGTCGTGGTCCTTCATGGCGGCGATCGCCGATTGCAGGTCGTCGCGCTTCTTGCCGCTCACCCGGAGCTGGTCGCCCTGGATCTGGTGCGACACGCCCTTGAGCCCGAGATCCTTGATGAACTTGCCGATCTCCTTCGCTTTGTCGGTCGAGATGCCGACGTTGAGGCTGACGGTCTGGCGCACCGCGCCCTTCGAGGCCTCCTCGATCTTGCCGTAACCGAGCGCCTTCAGCGACACCTGCCGCTTGACCATCTTCTCCTCGAGCACCTGCGTGAGCGCGGTGAGGCGCGCCTCGCTCTCGGTGTTGAGCTCGATCTCCTTATCCTTCAGCTCGATGGAGCTGCCGGTGTTCTTGAAGTCGTAGCGGGTCGACACCTCGCGCGACGCCTGGTCGACGGCGTTGCGGACCTCCTGCATGTCGAGCTCGGACACGACGTCGAAGGTGGGCATGGCGATCTCCCGAGGGTCGGAACGCTGAGGGCCGGGAACTGGCGGCCTGATACTGTACGCGGCCCCGGGTCGGTACCCGAGTGGCCAAAGGGGGCAGTCTGTAAAACTGCTGCGCAAGCTACGTTGGTTCGAATCCAACCCGGCCCACTCACCAGTCTGACGCTCGATTCCGCCCGCCTCGCCGGCGGGCGTTTGCGTTCACAGCATGCGCTGCATCTCCACCACGTCGAGCCACTGGCCGAACTTCCGGCCGACCTCGCGTTCGGTCCCCACCACCTCGAACCCGCACCGGGCGTGGAGTCGGATCGAGGCGTCGTTCCCGCCCGTGATCCGGGCGATCACCGCGTGGAACCCGTGCCGTGCCGCGAGCTGGACCAGCTCGTCGAGCAGCCGGCGCCCGATGCCCCGGCCCTGGTAACCGGACTCCAGGTAGACCGAGTCCTCGACCGTCGTGGCGTACGCCGGCCGGGATCGGAACCGCGAGAGCGACCCGAACCCGACGATGACGCCGTCGAGCTCGGCGACCACCGCGGGGTGCCCCCCGGAGTGCTCGTCGAGCCACTGGACCTGCTCCTCGAGGGTGCGCGGCACCATGTCGAACAGGGCGGTCGACTCGGCGACGTAGTGGTTGTAGATGGCCCGGATCCCCGGGGCGTCCCGCCGCTCGGCCAGGCGGATCTCGACGCCGTCGGGCCGCTCCCGCATCTCGGGCACGCTAGCGCGCGCCCCGGCGTTGCTATCCTGATCCGTCCCGCCCCCTTAGCTCAGTCGGCAGAGCACTTCCATGGTAAGGAAGGGGTCTACGGTTCAAGTCCGTAAGGGGGCTCTGCGGTTCCAGCCGGAACCGTTGCACGGCGGTGTAGCTCAGTTGGTCAGAGCACGCGGCTCATAATCGCGGCGTCGCGGGTTCGAGTCCCGCCACCGCTACCACCGGCAAGTCCAGGAGCGAATCGAATGGCGAGTGACAAGCGGGTCAAGGTGACCCTGGCGTGCGAAGACTGCAAGCGCCGCAACTACATCACCATCAAGAACAAGACGAACGACCGCGAGCGGATCGAGATGAAGAAGTACTGCCGCTTCGATCGTCGCCACACCCTCCACAAGGAGACCCGCTGATCAGCGGCCTCCTCCTCCCTACCCGTGGTAACCCCACTGGGGTTCGGTGAGTCACACATGACCACCAACGAACTGCCGAAGGAGCCGACCGAGCTCGACCGGTTGGTCGCCGCCGCCCGCGACGGTGATCGTCCGGCCTTCGACGAATTGGTCCGCCGGACCTACGTCGACACGTACACGCTCGCACTACGGCTCACGGCCCACGAGGAGGACGCACGCGACGTGGTGCAAGAGACCTACCTCCGAGCCTGGAAGGGTCTCAAGGGCTTCCGTGGTGACGCGCAATTCACCACCTGGCTCTACCGCATCACCGCGAACACCGCCTACACCACGGTCAAGCGCCGGCGCCGCCACCGGACCGACGCCCTCGACGCCATGATCGAGGAGCCCGTCGAAACCCGCATCGAGGCCCAGCCCGAGGAGTCGGCCGAGCAGTCGGCGGCCCTCGCTCGACTGGCGGGGGCGGTCGAGCACCTGCCCGCGAAGCTGCGGGTGCTCGTGGTGCTGAAGGACGTGTACGGCCTGTCGCACGAGGAGATCGCCGAAGAGCTCGGGATCTCGGTCTCGGCGGCCAAGGTGCGACTGCACCGTGGTCGCAAGCGCCTCCGCGACCTCCTCTACGACGAGCTGGGCAGGGAAGACGCGACGGCCAGGAGGAACGACCGTGCGGTGTGACGAGGTTGCTCGCCTCCTGCCCGAGGCGGTCGAGGGCGGCGCGGCCGTCGAGCTGTCGGTGCAACGCCACATCGAGAGCTGCCTCCGCTGCCAGGCCGAGCTCGCCCGCTACCGCAAGATGCTCCGGGGGCTGCAGTTGCTGCGCACCCGCTACCTCGAGCCCGCACC